>NZ_JAIQDD010000042.1:0-55315 GCF_020036995.1 Corallococcus sp. AS-1-12
TGCAACTGGCTGAACGGCACCATCACTCCCTTCGGCTTGCCCGTGGACCCCGACGTGTACATCAGGCACGCCAACTGACCGCTCGCGGGCCTCGCGGCCTCCTCCCCGTCGGCCTCCACGTGGGGCTCGTCCAGCCACACGTCCACGCGCGTGCCTTCCGCATGGCCCCTGCGGCCCAGCACCACCTGCGGCGTCGCATCCGCCAGGATCTGCTCGATGTAGCTGCGGGGGTACGCGGGGTCCACCGGCACGTAGCAGCCGCCCGCCTTGAAGATGGCCAGCATCGCTACCAACAACTCCGGCGAGCGCTCACTCAGGACCGCAACGCGCGTCTCCGCTCCCACTCCCAGCGCCCGCAGCCTCCGGGCCACCTGGTTCGCTCGCGCATTCAGTTGCCGGTACGTCAGTTGCCGGTGCCCGCCACCCGCGTCCACTCCGATGCACGCCACCGCGTCCGGCGTCGCTCGCACCTGACGCTCGAACGTCTCCGCCAGGCTCCACGTCTCCTCCAGCGGCAACGACGTGTCATTGAGCTTCTCGTAGAGCCCCTCCTCCTCCTCCGTCAGCAGCCGCACCTCGGGCTGCCCCTCCACCAGCGCCTCCAGCACCCGCTGGTGGTGCTCCACCATCCTCCTCACCGTCTTCTCGCTGAAGAGGTCCGCCGCGTACTCCAGCACCAGCTCCAGCGAGGACCCATCTCCGTAGAACTGCCAGTCCTGCTCGCTTGCTGTCGTCCGCTCTCCCGAGCGCTCACCCTCCGACGTCGGGGAGCGCTGGTGCCTCACGATGATGGCCCCGAAGGCCGTCTGGCTGTTGTCCCGCTGCCGCCTCGGCGCTTGCTCGGACGGGGTCGTCTGGCGCTCCACCGCCGCCTTCGTCCGCCGCAGCACCTCGCCCAGGCTCGGCGCTCCCGACAGGTCCAGTCGCAATGGCAGGATGTCGGCGGAGGTCCCGTTCAGGCCCCCCAATGCCCCCTCTTGTCCGGGGCTCGCCGTTGTCGTCCCGACGCACACGTCCTCTCGGCCCGTGTACCGGTTCAGCACCACCGCGAGGCCCGCCACCAGGCTCGTGAACAGCGTCGTCTGGTGCTCCCAGCCGAGCTCCGCCACACCCCTCACCACCGATGACGGATAGCGGTAGTGCAACGTCGCCGCACGCCAGGTCTGGCTCGACGTCCGCAGGTAGTCGGACGGCAGCTCCAGCCCGTCCGCATACCCGTCCAGCCTGGCCTTCAGCAGCGTCGAAACTCTGGACAAGGAACTCCTCCAACTGTTTGCGCAACGCCGACAGCGACGCCACCACCCGGGCCGGCCCTAGAAGCTCGCCGCCCTCGCGGAAGCGCGCTGCCGGAGCTCCGAATACGGCTCCGCCATGCAGACCAACACCCGCCGGCTGCCTTCGAACGGATCCCTCCCGTGCGACACCAGCATGTTGTCGATCAACAAGACGTCGTCCTTCCGCCACTCGAAGGAGACCTTGTTCCGGTCGAAGGCGGAGCGGATGGGTTCGAGCACGTCGCTCCCGATGGGCGACCCGTCTCCGAAGTACGAGTTGCGCGGCAGCCCGCTCTCCCCGAAGAACGACAGCATCATCTTCTGGGAGCCCGGGTCCAAGGCGGAGAGATGGAACAGGTGGGCCTGGTTGAACCAGATCCTCTCTCCGGTGAGCGGATGGGCCGCGAAGGCCTGGCAGACCTGGATCGTCCTCAGGCCCCCCTCGGTCCACTGGCATTCCATGTCGTGGTCGGCGCAGAACTTCTCGACCTCGGCCTTGCTGCTCGTTCCGAAGACCTCCTGCCAGGGCAGGTCCACGCCCGCACGGTAGTTGCGCACGTACCGGACCTTCTTGCGCTCGAACTCCTCCTGGACTTCGGAGGGGATCATCGCCGTCACCCGGCTCATGTCCGCCAGGGGCGTCCGGCCTCCCCGGCTCGCCGGCTCCACGCAGTTGAACAACAGCCGCATCGGCCAGTCGCGCTGGTAGGCGTTCTCGCAGTGCTGCGGGATGGGCAACTGCTTCGGGTACTCCGTCGCCGTGTAGAGGTTCTGCCCCAGGTCCGTCCGAGGCGTTGACCGGTAGGTGTAGTTGAGGCGCCGGTCGAAGAAGCTGTTGGCGATGCTCTCGAAGCCATTCCTGCTGCCGAAGCCTCGGAAGAGCAGGGCCTTGTGCTCGGTCAGCCGCTGCTCCAGCCCGTCACGGTTGGCCGCGACCCAGTCCTCCAGCAGCATTGACTGCTCGCCGGGCGTGATGACCACGGGCCACGTCGCGTTATCCAGGTTGCCGGTCATTGCGTCCTCCACGGAGTCTCAAGAGGGTCGGGCGGCCTCAAGGTCCGAGGTCGCCACCGCCCAACTGCATCGCGAGCGCGCTGATGGTGGGCGACTGCGAGAACTCCACGATGCTGATCGTCTTCTGGAACTGACTGTCGATCTTGTAGAGCAGCATGAGCGCGGGGAGCGAGTGCCCGCCCAGCGCGAAGAAGTTGTCGTGGACCCCGACCTTGTCGATCTGCAGCACTTCCTTCCAGAGCTCCGCCAACTGCTGCTCCACGGGCGTCCGGGGCTCCGCGTGCGCGCCGGTGTCCGCCGTCCGTTGCAGGTCGGGCTTGGGCAGGGCCTGACGGTTGACCTTGCCATTGGGCGTCAGCGGAAGGCTGTCCAGTTGGACGAACGCCCGGGGCACCATGTAGTCCGGCAGGCGCTCCGCCAGGAACCGCCGCAGGTCGGCCGCGGGGATCTCCTCGTCCGAAACGCAGTACGCGACGAGCTGCGCTTCCGCCGAGCCCACCACCTGGTCGTTCAGCTCGTAGCCGAGGTCGTGGATGATGCCTTCGACCTTCGCGATCTCGATGTCCGCCGAGTCGTCGAGCTCCCGCATCGCCTCTTCCCGGCTGATGTGGCCCATCCGCACGTCCCAGCTATAGGGCAGCGAGTAGTTGTGGTACCGGCGCTCCTTGTTGTGGACGTAGATGCCCACGTCGTTGAGGAGGCAGTTCGTCGACCGCCCGGTGTCCGCCGGCCTGGACCACTCGACCGTCTTCTCGATGTAGTCGTACATCTCCTGCCGGCTGGCGTGGCAGTACCGGTAGAAGTCGACGAAGCGGATGTTCTCGATGACCTTGTCGTCCTTGACGTGGGTCGTGTCGAGCAGGCGGCTCACGGCGTCGTCGATGCGGTGGTAGATCTTCCGCGCATCCACCAGGCTCTTCTCGAAGGCGTCGTTGGCGAAGGTCGACGCGCGGAACAGGGCCGACAGGCGCGTCTCGAACAACTGGCCCTTGGACAACCCCATCACCACGTGCCTGACGCCGAGTTCCTGCGCCAGGTTGATGGCGAACGTGTAGATGGTCTTGAAGCAGCCGTTGCACACGTTGCTGTGGCGCTTCAGGCTGTCGACGAAGATCTCGTTCATGTGGCGGGTGGAGAGGTAGCGGTGCTCCACTCCCAGCCTGGCCACGACCCGGTTGATGTTCTGCTTCGCCTCTTCCGAGATGTAGCCGTTGTCCAACGTGAAGGCGTACACCCGGGCGCCGAGGTCGATCATCCGGCAGAGGGCGTACGTGCTGTCCTTGCCGCCGCTGAGCGCCACGATGCAGTCGTACTTCGCGTGGCCGCGGTCCTTCATCTCGGTGACGATCGCCTTCAGCTCATCCATGGTGCTGAAGTAGTCGTCGACGACGCCGCGATACCTGTCGAAGGCCTCGCAGTGGTTGCAGACGCCCTCGGCGGAGTACGTCGTGTTGGGGAAGTTCGACGCGAGCCCACACCGGGTGCAGTAGGTGAGCTGGGCGGCGGCGGGGTTCTGCGCCGTCTTCGTCGAATCGACGGTGCACTCCTTGACGCCCGGATAGGCGAGGAGCGCGCTCTCGATCTCTCCCAGCTCGATCCGGTATCCCCGCAGCTTGATCTGCAGATCCTTCCGGCCCAGGAAGACGAGGTCGCCGCGCTCGTTCACCCGGCCCAGGTCTCCGCTGACGTACAGGCGCTCCCCCACCACGAACGGACTGGGGATGAAGTGCTCCTCGGTGACCTGGGGCTTGCCCTTGTAGCCCAGCGTCACCCCGGCGCCGCCGATGTAGAGCTCCCCGATCTCCCCCGGCTTGACGGGACGCCGGCGCCCGTCGAGCAGGTAGATGCGGACGTTGTCGATGCCCGTTCCAATCGGCACCGACCCGTGCAGGTCCACCGCGGGGTCGTAGCGGTGGATCATGCACCCCACGACGGTCTCCGTGGGGCCGTACTCGTTGTAGAGCACCGCCCGTCCCTCCAGCCGCTTGTGGACGTCCCCCGCCACCTCCGCCCGGAGGTCCTCTCCTCCCAGGATGAGCACCTTCAGCCGGCTTCGCGACAGGTCCGTGTTCCGCAGCAACGCGAGGTGGGCCGGCGTGAGCTTCACGACGTCGACCTGGTTGTCCTCCAGGACCCGGTGGATGACGGGCACGTCGTCCCCCAGGTCCGGGTACACCTGGATGCAGCGCCCGGAGATCAACGGCACGAAGATGGAGGTGACCGTGAGGTCGAACGACAGCGAGGAGTAGAGGGCGAAGCTTTCGACCGCGTCGGTGACGTACTGCTTCTTCGCCCACCAGACGTAGTTCATCAGCGCGCGGTGCTGGACCATCACGCCCTTGGGCAGCCCCGTCGAGCCCGAGGTGTAGATGCAGTAGACCTGCTGGTCGGGTGCGACCGGGAGCCCCAGGTCGTGGCCCTCCCCCGCATAAAGGGCGGGGTCATCCACGTCGATGACGCGCGCCGAAGCCGACCGCGCCGCGTCCAGGCGGGAGCGCGATTCCCGGTCGGTCAGCACGCACGTGGCGCCGCTGTCCGTCAGGATGTAGTCCACCCGCATGGCGGGCAGTCCCACGTCCACCGGCACGTACGCCGCGCCTGCCTTGAGGATGGCGAGCAGCGAAACCAGACACGCGGGGGTCCGGTTCATCAGCACGGCCACCGTCCCCCCCGGGACCACGCCGCTCGCCACGAGGTGGCGGGCGAGCTGATTGGCCCGGCGGTTGAGCTCGCGGTAGGTGAGGGATTCGGCCCCCGACCTCACGGCGACGGCCTCCGGGAGCCGGTCCGCCTGCTGCTCGAACAACTGGTGCACGCCGACGTCCGACGGGAACTCGGCCTTGACCTGGGGGACCGCCGCATACGCATCACGCATGCGCGCCGGCGGGTTGGATGCGAACGCTCGATTGTCCATCTGCGCGGAGTTCCTTTTGCCGGTGGGTTGCGGAAGGGTCACGAAGCCCGGGTCCTCGCCGCCGCCGCGCTGCCGGGCGCGGCCAGGACCTCGGAGATCCGCCCCGCCAGTCGCAGCGCGTTCTCCCCCTGCAGGACGGTGTAGTGATTGCCCGGCACCTGCACGACGTTCGCCCGCGGCGCCCTCCACCCGCTCGCGCCGTCGTTCGAGGGAAGCGCGGCCCGCTCCGCCGCCTCATAGAGGTAGAGGTCCGTCTTCGGCCCGAGCGTCTGCGGCGTGAAGCCAGCGAACAGCGACAGGTAGTACTTCGCGGTCTCGAGGCGGGCCAGGAGGTACTCCGACGAGCCCTCGGAGAGGGAGATGCCGAAGTGACGCGCCAGCTCCTCCAGCGCCTCGGGCCCCTCCTCCGAGACGAAGACCTCCTCGCTCCAGCCGCGCGACTCGAGGAACGTCCGGGCGGCGTCGACCTCCGGGATGGAGAAGCCGCGGCCCCGCGTCGTGCCCAGGATGTGGGTCGCCGCGATCAACGGCGCCCAGCCACGCTCACCCGCCAGCTTCGGGATGGGCGCTGAATCCACCAGGCCCACGTACTCCACGGCGCAGCCCCGGTGCTCCAGTTCGCGGGCAATCGCCAGCGCGATGAGCCCGCCGGAAGACCACCCGAGGAGCCGGTAGCCGCCGTCGGGCTGGGCCTTGAGGATCGCGTCCGCGTAGAAGCGCGCCAGGGGCTCGATGGCGCTGAACTCACGGGCCCCCTCCGACTGGAGCGCGTACACCCGCGCGTGCTTCCCCATCGCCAGGGCCAGCTCGCGGTAGGCCGTGACCTGCCCGCCCACGGGGTGGACGCAGAACAGGTTCGGCAGCGTCCCGAGGGTGGCGAGCGGCACGATGACGGAGTCCTCCGCGCCGGCCCCGTGCACGACACCCGCGCCGTCCCCTTCCGGCGACTCGGGCGAGAGCGCCTTGTCCACGGTCGCCGCGAAGTCCTTCAGCACCGGCGAGTCGAACAGCGACTGGATGCCCAGGTTGACGCCGAAATGCCGGTGCACCTGCGACAGGACCCGGTGCGCCAGCAGCGAGTGCCCACCGAGGTTGAAGAAGTTGTGCAAGCGGCCCACCTGCGGCGCGGGCATGTCGCCCTGCTTGAGGCACTCGGACCACAGGCCCGACAGGGTCTTCTCCGTCGGCGTCTGGGGGGCGACGTAGTCACCGCCCTCCTCGATGCTCTTGGGCTCCGGCAGCCCCAGCCGGTCGAGCTTGCCGTTGGGCAGCCGCGGCAGGGCCGGCAGGAACAGGTAGAGCGTAGGCACCATGTACGTCGGCAGCCGGGCCGACAGGTACTCCCGCATGTCCTCGATGGACAGGGTGTGCCCCGGCTTCGTGACGATGTACGCGAGCAGTTGGGGCGTCTTCGCGCCCCGGGGCCAGCCGAGCGCCGCCGACTCGAGCACCTCCGGGTGGCCCGCCATGCACTTCTCCACCTGGCGGACGTCCACGCGGTGGCCGCGGATCTTCACCTCGTAGTCCCGGCGCCCCAGGAACTCCAGCGAGCCGTCCTCGAGGACCCGCGCCATGTCGCCGGTGCGGTAGAGGCGGCTGCCGGGCTCGCCGAACGGGTTCGGGATGAACCGCTCGGCCGTCAGCTCTGGCTGCCCCCAGTAGCCCCGCGCCGTCCCCGGGCTCTCGACGTGGAGCTCGCCCATGATGCCCACCGGCAGCGACCGCAGCTCGTCGTCGAGCACCATCGCCCGGGTGTGCTGGATGGGCCGGCCAATGGGCACGAAACCGGAGCTGTGGAACTGCTCGTTCGGGGCGCAGTAGGTGATGTCGTTGACCTCGGTGCAGCCGTAGTTGAGCCACGCCGTGCACGACGGCAGCGTCTCCCGCAGCTTCTCCACCAGCTCCACGGGGCACGGCTCGCCCGCGAGGATGACGTGCCGCAGGGAGCCCAGGCGCTCCGCCACGCCGTGGACGTGGGACAGGATGGACTCCAGGTGCGACGGGAGCGTGAACAGCCGGGTGACGCGCCACCGCTGCAGGTGGCTCACGAAGGCCTCCGCGTCCTTGACCACCGCCCCGTCGATGAACGCCAGGGGCACGCCCGCCAGGAGCCCCGAGAACAGCTCCTTCATCGAGACCGCGAAGGCCGTGGACGTCTTCTGCGCCACGACCTCGTCCTCCCCGAAGGGCACCCGCTTCCACAGGGGGTACAGCCAGTTCAGGATCTGCCGGTGGGGAACGAGCACCCCCTTCGGGAGGCCCGTGGAGCCGGACGTGTACATGACGTACATGAGCTGCTCCGGGTCGGTGGCCTCCAGGAGCTCGCTGACGTCCGTGGACGCGGCCAGGACGTCATCGAGGTACAGCCGCTGCCCGGCCGCCCTGGACAGGCGCTCCCCCAACGCGCGGCCCGACAGCACCAGGTGCGGCCGCGCGTCCGCGACGATGGTGTCGAGGTACTCCTGCGGGTAGCCGGGATCGAGCGGGACGAAGCAGCCCCCGGCCTTGAGGATGCCCAGGAGCGCGACCAGCAGGTCCGGCGAGCGCTCGAACAACAGCCCCACCCGCGTCTCCCGCTTCACCCCGCGCGCCCGCAGGTGGTGGGCGACCTGGTTGGACCTCCGGTCCAGCTCCCGGTAGGTCAGGCTCCCCTCCACGCCCATGCACGCGACCGCGTCCGGCGAGGCCTTCACCCGCTCGTTGAAGAGCGCGATGGGGCTCTTGGACAGGTCGAGCCTGCCGCCCTTCGCCCCGGACGCGCCGCCCTGATGCACGTCCTCGGTCACCAGCGGGAAGTCCGTCAGCCTGCAGTCCGGCTTGTCCACGAGCGTCTGCAGCACCTGCTGCAGGTGCGTGATGAGCCGCTGGACGGTCCGCTCGGAGAACAGGTCCTTCGCGTACTCGACGACCACCTCCAGCGAGCTGCCGTCGCCAGCGAACTGGAGGTCGAGCTCGTTGGGCGTCGTCCGGTCCCCGAACTCGATCTCCCCCGCCCCCAGGTCGCGCCCCAGGTCGCGCGAGGTGACCGTGGGGAAGTTCTGGTGGCGCATCACCACCGGCACCAGCGGAATCTGGCTGCTGTCGCGCTGCTTCTGCAGCGCCGCGAGGATGTGCTCGAACGGCAGCTCGCGGTGCTTCATGCCCTCCAGCATCTGGGCACGCACCCGCTGGAGCACCGTCTCCGCGGTGGGGTTGCCGCGCAGGTCGACCCGGATGGCGAGGATGTTGACGAAGAAGCCGATCAGGTTCTCGAGCTCGAGGTGATCACGCCCCGCCACCGTGGTGCCGACGCACAGGTCCTCGCGGCCCGAGTACCGGTTGAGCAGGATGGCCGTGCTGGCCATCAACGTCATGAACAACGTCGCCTGGTGGCTCTTGCTCACCTCCGACAGGCGGGCGGCGAGCTCGGCCGGGAACGCGTGCCGCACGCTCGCGGCGCGCCAGGCCCTGTTGGGCGGGCGGGCGTAGTCGTACGGAAGCGACAGGCCCTCCTGATAGCCCTCGAGCGTCCTCTTCCAGTAGTCGAGCTGGCCGCCGAGGTCCTGCTTGCGCTGCCACACGGCGTAGTCCGCGTACTGGAGCGGCAGGGGCGGCAGGTTCGGCTGCGAGCCCGTCTCCGCCGCCATGTAGAACTCGTAGAGGTCCCGCAGCAGCAGGTCGATGGACCACCCATCACAGATGAGGTGGTGCATGTTCAGCATGAACACGTGGTGCTCGGGCGTCACCCGCAGCACCGAGACCTTGAGCAGCGGACCCTTCGCGAGGTCGAACACATGGCCCGCGTGGGCCGCCATGCGGGCCGCGACGCCTGACGCCTCGACCTCGATGAGGGGGACTTCGATCCAGAGCGAGTCGGCGATCCGCTGGACGGGGTATCCGCCGCCCTCGGGCACGACGAACGTCGTCCGGAAGGTCTCGTGGCGCGCCACCAGCCCGTTGATGGCGGCGCGCAGCGCGGGCAGCGACAGCCCCTTGCCGCGCATGTGACAGGCGAAGGCGACGTTGTAGCTGGTCCGCTGCTCGACCATGTGCTCGTGGATGAACCAGAGCCGCTCCTGGACGTACGACAGCGGGAGCGCCTCGCCCCGGTCCGTCATGCTGATCAACCCCTGGGTGGGGCCGTTGCGCCCGGCGAGCGCCGCGTCCACCGCGCTCGCGAAGCCCTCCAGCACGGGCGTCTCGAACAGGGTGTTGATGGGCAGCTCCAGGTCGAACTTCTGCCGGATGCGAGAGAACATCTGCGCGGCGAGCAGCGAGTGGCCGCCCAGCTCGAAGAAGTTGTGCGTGACGCCCACCTCCACCGGGGCCCGGCCCTGGCTGAGGACGTCGCTCCATATCTCCGCCAGCGCCTTCTCCGTGGCCGTCCGGGGCGGGACGTACCCTTCGCCCTGCGGCTCCACCTTCGGCTCCGGCAGGCTCAGCCGGTCCACCTTGTCATTGGGCAGCCGTGGCAGCGCCTCCAGGACCTGGAAGAGCGTGGGCACCATGTAGGCCGGCAGCGAGGCCGACAGGTAGTCGCGGATCTCCTGGATGGGAGCCGCCCCCTTCACCCTCGGCACGACGTAGGCGACCAACTGCGGCTGGGTCCCCCCGAGCGGCCAGCCCACCACCGCCACCTCGTGGAGGTCGGGATGCGAGCCGAGGACCTTCTCCACCTGGCGCACGTCCACGCGGTAGCCGCGGATCTTCACCTCGTAGTCCCGGCGCCCGAGGAACTCCAGGGAGCCATCCGGCAGGTAGCGGGCGAGGTCGCCCGTCTTGTAGAGGCGCGAGCCGTCGTTGGCGTGAGGGTTCGCGATGAACCGCTCCGCGGTCAGCTCGGGCAGGCCCCAGTAGCCCCGCGCGAGGCTGAGGCTCTCCACGTACATCTCACCCATCGCGCCGACGGGCACCTTGCGCAGCTCTTCGTCGAGCACGAACACCCGCGTGTTGCGGATGGGCCGCCCGATGGGCACGAAGCCCGTGTTGCTCGTCTGGTCCGCCGGGTCGCAGTACGTGACGTCGTTGATCTCCGTGCAGCCGAAGATGTACCAGGGCGTGACCCACGGCATGGCGGCCCGGACCTTCGCCAGCAGCTCCGTCGGGCAGGGCTCGATGGAGATGTACAGGTGGCGCAGCGAGCGCAGGCGCTCGTAGGCGCCATGGACGCTTGAGAGCAGCTCGGCGAGCTGCGAGGGGAAGGTGTACAGCCGCGTGACGCGCGACTGCTCCAGCTCCCGGATGAAGCCGGCGACGTCGCGGACCGTGGCATCGTCGATGAAGACCTGGGGCACCCCCACCACCAACCCGGCGAACAGCTCCTTCACGGAGATGGCGAACGACGTGGAGGTCTTCTGGGCCACGACCTCGTCCTCGCCGAACGGCACCCGCGCCAGGACCGCGTGCAGCCAGTTGAGGATCTGGCGGTGCGGCACCATGACGCCCTTGGGCAACCCGGCCGAGCCCGACGTGTACATCACGTACGCGAGCTGCTCCGGCGACACCCGCACCCCGGGGTCGTGGGACCCGCGCGCCAGGAGCTGGGCGTCATCCAGGTGGATGCGCTGGTCCACGCCCCAGAGCATGCGCTCGCCGAGCCGCCGGTCCGCCACCACCATCCGGGGCCGGGCGTCCGTCAGGACCTGCTGCACGTAGTCGGAGGGATACTGCGGATCCAGCGGGACGTAGCACCCGCCCGCCTTGAGGATTCCCAGGATGGCGATGAGCTGCTCGGCGGAGCGCTCGAACAGGACCCCCACGGGGACATCCGGCCCGACGCCCAGCGACAGCAGGTGATGCGCGACCTGGTTCGCCCGCCGGTTCAGCTCCGCGTACGTCACGCGCCCCTGGCGGCCGAGACACGCCGCGGCTTCAGGCGTCTTCCCGGCCTGGAGGTTGAACAGGTCCACCACGCTCCTGGACAGGTCCAGCGACATCCCCGTCTCGTTCGAGCGGGAGATGACATCAGCGTCTTCGGAGTCGAGGAGGGCGAAGTCAGACAGTTTGGTGGCCATTCGAGATTCCCAGGAGGTCCTGTTACGAGATGTGGCTCGGAGCTACGCCTTGCCCTTCGTCGAGACGACGACCTTCTCCATCGCGGGAGGGATTGCCCTCAGCTCGACCTGGCCGTAGCCCGTGTTCTTGAACATCCGCTCCAGGTCGGAATAGGCATACGCCTCACCTCCCGGCGTGGTGCCGAGCATCATCATGCTGAACGTGGAGGCGAGCGGCGGCGACGTCCGGTCCTCGTTCGCGATGAACTCGAACGTCAGCACCCGGCCGCCCTCCTTCAGCGCGGCGTGGGCCTTCCGGAGGATCGCCTCACAGCCCGCCTCGTCGAAGTGGTGCAGGAAGTTCGTGAGGAGGATGACGTCCAATCCCTCGCCGAAGTCCACGGTGAAGGCATTCCCGGGGCGGAACTCCACCCGGTCGAGCACCCCGGCCTTCGCCGCGTTCTCCCGCGCGACCTGGAGCACGTTCTCCCAGTCGAGGAACGTCACGTGCGCCTTGGGATTGCGCTGCGCGATGGCCAGGCCGAAGAGGCCGTGGCCGGCGGCGACATCCAGGACCTTGAGCGGCTGGTGGGCCTGGCGGTCCGCCAGCTCCGCGAGGAGGTACGACGGCAGGGCCATCATCGGCGCCATCGCGCGCGCGAACTTCACCCACTGCGGATGGTCCGGCGCCACCACCCCCTGCTCCGGGAGGGTCAGCTCCCCCGTCCGCACCACGGACGCCAGGTCCTTGAAGCCATCCATGATGTACGGAGACAGCAGGAAGTCGATGCTGCCGCCCAGATAGCCGGGCGACTTCTTGTCCAGGAAGAGGCCCATCTCCCGCGTGAGGAAGAAGAGCTCACCGGCGTTCTTGAGGAAGCCGATGGACACGAGGAACCGGCAGAGGATGCGGATGCCACGCGGCGACGCGTTGCAGGCCTTCGCGATCTCCGCCAGGGTCTTTCCCTTCTCACCGACGACGTCGAACACGCCGAGCTCGATGGCGGCCTTGACCGCGGCGGTCCGGTAGTACGCATTGACCGTCGTGTAGAAGAGATCGAAAGAAAACGCGGGGGCTGGATTCTGGGCGTTCATCTGTCAGTCCGGGGTCTTGGCTACGGATCAGGAAGCGACCGCGGTCCCCTGGCCACGGAGGACCCTTCGCGGCTGCTCCTCCAGGCGCAGGAGCCGGTCGTGCAACTGGGGTTCGAAGGAGACGCCGGGCTCGCTGATGTACTGCCAGATGGGCCGCAGGATGGACTCCGCCTTGAGCAGGATCTCCTGAAACTCCCCCTCTGACTGTGACAGGTAGGTGATGGCACCGCCCGCGCCGAACCGCACGGTGGTGCCGTCATAGGACAGCGTGCGGATGGCGATGTTCAGGTCCGCGACCCGGTTGTACCCGAGGTACCCGATCGAGCCGCAGTAGATGCCACGGGGGCTCTTCTCCAGCCGGTCGATGATCTCCATGGTGCGGATCTTCGGAGCCCCGGTGATGGAGCCTCCCGGGAAGACCGCGCGCAGCAGGTCGACGAGGCTGCACTCGGGCGTCAACGTCGACTCGACGGTGCTGACCATCTGGTGGACCGTCTTGAAGCTCTCGATGTCCATCAGCTTGGACACATGCACGCTGCCCGGCACGGACACCCGCCCCAGGTCGTTGCGCATCAGGTCCACGATCATCAGGTTCTCCGCGCGGTCCTTCTCCGACGCGGCCAGGTGGGCGGCGTTCGCGCGGTCGGTCGCGGGGTCCTCGGAGCGCGCGCAGGTCCCCTTGATGGGCTTCGTCTGGACGCGCCCGTCCTCGTCCACCTTCAGGAAGCGCTCCGGCGAGGTGCTGAGGACGCACGTCCGCCCCGTCTTGATGAAGGCGCCGAACGGCGCGGGGTTGCCCCGGCGCATCGCCAGGTACAGCTCCACGGGGTCGAGCTTCAGGTCGAACGAGAAGCCGTTCGTGAGGCAGACCTCGTAGGACTCCCCGTCGACGATCTTCTCCTTGCAGCGCGCGATGGCGGCGAAATAGTCCTCGCGGCCGCGGTCCATGGCGACCGAGATGGACTTGCGCCCCAGGGCCTGGGGCGGACGGACGCCCGGCCCCAGCGACCTCACGGCCTCCGCGGTCTCGTCCATCCAGCCCTGGACGCTCTCGCGCGACTCGGGCTCCGCGACGGCGACCAGCCACACCTCCCGCGTCACGTGGTCGAACGCCAGGAAGCGCTCCACGTGCATCCACAGGGAGTCGGGGATGGTGTTCTTGTGCGTAGTCGCGGCCCCGAACGCGGCCTTCATCTCGTAGGTCATGAAGCCGATGTGGCCGCCCAGGAACTCGAACGGCAGTCCCTCCACGGGGGGCACCACGGTGCGGCTCTCCAGCGTCCGCTCCAGCTCCGCCAGGTGCCGCTCGGCGCCTCGGTCCACCGGCGCCTCGGAGATGCTGTACGTCAGCAGGGCCCTCTCCGGCACGCTGCCCATGAAGGAGAAGCGCGACATGCCCTCCCTCACGGACTGGCTGTCCAACCAGAAGCAGTGCTCCTGGCCGGCGTACAGCCCCAGGAAGAGCGTCTCGGCTTCGAGCGAGGTCGCCAGCCGCCGGGTGAAGGTCTGGAGCTCCCGCTTGCCGTCCTGCGCGCGCCTGGCGTCGCCGGTGCCGGCGGAGACCTGGGGACGGCGGGCCGGGACGTCCTTCCCCGCGTGGCGGTACGCCTCGTCACGGAAGTTGGAGATGAGCTGCATCCCGTGCGCGGTCAGGATCGATTCGGGATGGAACTGCACGCCCCACTTCGGGCGGCTCACATGGCGCAGCCCCATGATGAGGCCACACTCCGTCCGGGCGGTGACGCGCAGGCTCGCGGGGAGCGACTCCGGACGGACCACCAGCGAGTGGTAGCGCACCGCGGAGAAGCTCGGCGGCAGGCCCTTGAACACGCCCGTGCCGTCATGGTGGACGGGGGTCGTCCTGCCGTGGAAGGGGACCGGGGCGTGCGTGATTTCTCCCCCGTAGACGTAGGCCAGCCCCTGATGCCCCAGGCAGACGCCGAGCACCGGGAACGCATCCTGCTCCAGCGCGTCCCGGGAGACATTGAAGTCCTCCGGCCGGGTCACCGAGCCCGGGCCCGGTGAAACCACGATGCACCCGAAGGAGCTCAGGGCCTTGAGCTGCGCCCAGGTGTACTGGTCGTTGCGGACGACCAGCGGCTCGCTCCCGAACGTCTGCGCAACGTAGTCCGCCAGGTTCCAGGTGAACGAATCGTAGTTGTCAATGATGAGGCAACGCATGTGATGAGGCCTCTCCCCAGGCGTCGGCTGCGTGAACCCACAACAGTCACCCTGCTCCGGCTCAGTCCGCGCCCCGGCCCTGGACCCGCGAGCTCAGCCGCGTCGCCGACGGGGAGATCCACGAGGAGAACTGGCCGGGCGTCAGCTCCCGCTGCATCAGCGAGCGGACGTTCGCGAGCTCGCGAGACGTCGGGAAGTACTCCGAGACCTTCGACGCCGAGCCGCGAGGCAGGAGCTTCCCATCGATGTCGAAGGGCAGACCGGCGCACGGGCCGTAGGCCCTGTTGAAGCGCTCGTGGGGCAGGTGCAGTTGGAAGTCGATGCCCAGCGCTCTCAGGCTGGCATTCCAGCGGTCGACCTGCGTCTGGACCTCGGCGACGAACTGCCGCCGCATGATGGCGTTGGTCGCCCACTCCCCGGCGACCTCCGTGGTGGCCACCCGGTCGCCCACCCGGGCGTCGATGGGGACGATCTGCGATTCGCCCCCCGCGAAGTTCCTCGGCCGCCGGAGCCCCGCCCGGAACAGCTCGTGGGAGCGTTCGGAGTCGTCATTGCCGAAGAGGTCGTAGACCTTGGGCGCCCAGTAGTTGAGGTACTTCTGGAAGACGGGGAGGGGGATCGCCCCCGCGGGGAACGTCTCCAGCGTCCCCTCGCGAAGGGTGACCTCGGCGGTCCTGGCCAGCACGCGGTCCAGGCCCACGGCGCCGAAGGAGATGTGGAGGGGCTCCTCGAACATCATGAACCTCGCCGCCCGGGCCAGCGGGGCGAACGAGGACTCGGTCACGGCCTGGATCTGGTACTTGCCCACGCGGTCGGCCAGGAAGCACCACATGAAGTGGGACAGCCAGTCCTCGGTCGGGTAGTTGAACGCCTCCAGCAGGCGGGGGTTCTTGGGATCGCCGCTCATCCGCTCCAGCAGCGCCTCGGCTTCCACGACCCCGTCCTCGCCGAAGTGGGCCAGCAGCAGGTGGACCATGGACCAGGTGTGGCGCCCCTCCTCGAGGAAGAACTGGAAGACGTTCTCCAGGTCCGGGTCGCTCGGCGCCGTCTGCGTCAGCGTCCGGCTCTGCTCGACGGCGGCGTTCTCCACGTCCGCCTGCACGCAGATGTGCTGCAGCAGCAGCGTGCGGTACTCGCCGGGGACCTCCTCCCACACCTTCTTGCCCTGGTGGTCACCGAAGGCGATCGCGTCCTGCCCCGTGGGCACCATGAAGATGCCCCAGCGATACTCGTCGGGACGCATGGCGCTGTACTCGGCCCAGTCCACGCCGTTGACCGACCCGGTGGGCCGGCGGATGCGCATCTGGCGGTCGAGGAACTCGGTGGGGCCCCGCTCGCGCCACCACTTGTAGAACTTCGTCTGGTAGGAGGCGATCTGCCGTGCGAGCAGCGACTGCTCGTCGAGGCCGATGTTGTTGGGCAGTGGCATGGTGTCTCCTACCCGCCCATCGCCGGGGAGAGGGCGCGCTGTGACGCCCTGGCGTCCATGAAGCCAAGAACGTGCTCCGCCAGCGTGGCGGGTTCGTTGAAGACCTGCAGGTGGCCGCCCTGTCCGAGCAGGCGGAGCTCGAGGGACGGGTGCCGCTTCGCGAGCTGGACCGACTCCGAGAAGTGGCTGTAGGTGTCGTCCCGGCAGTGGATGGAGAGCGTCGGAACCGCCTCGAGCGCGGGCGAGACGAACTCCCCGGCGATGCGCCGGTGGTCGTCGTACGCCTTCATGTACCTGGAGAAGACGTGCGTCATCTCCGGGTCGGAGAGGTGGACCATGGTCAGCTTCTCCGCCGCGTTCTTCGGCGTCGCGGGGACCCCGTTGTATTTGTTCAGGATTTTGCCGAGCTTCCCGGCGTGCGCCACGCCATGCCTTGCAATCTCCAGGTAGATGGGCAGCGCGCAGCGATCGAACTCGGACTTGACCAGCGAGTACCCCAGCCCCGCCGGCGCGATCCACGACAGGGTCCGCGGCTTGATGAGCCCATGGGCGGTGGCATGGACGGCCAACTGCGCGGCCTGACACCAGCCGACGAAGTGGAAGGATTCAATGCCCGCCTGCGCGAGGACCTCGGAGAAGTGCCGCGACTGGTCGGCGAGTTCGAAGTCCGTGTCGCGCAAAGGCGTGGCCGGGTCCGGGCACGCCCGTGACTCCCAGATCAAGACACGGAAGCGCCGCGCGAGGAGCCGCGCGAGCCGCGCCACCGTCAGGAAGGTCATCCCATAGGGCGGCAGGAGGACGACCGGCTCCGCGTCCTTCTGGCCAAACTCATAGAGGGTGGACTGGCGTCCGTCGCCGCACCCCACCGTGAGGTAGCGAACCTCCTCCAGCTCGGGTTCGACCATCACCGTCTCAATGCCTGCCAGATAGGACGGCTTCGCGCCCGCGGTGCTCGTGCTCATGATGGGGACTCGCGGTCAGCGGTCGTTCCGCGCCAGGGCATCTCGCAGCGATTTCGGCCGCATGTCCGTCCAGACCTCCTTGAGATAGGCCTGACACGCTTCCTTGCTGCCCCTGGGGCCTACCTGCTTCCAGCCTCCGGGGATGTCGCGGTGCGCGGACCAGAGCGAGTACTGCTCCTCGCCGTTGATCAAGACGACGTAGTCGGCTTCGTCCCCATGGATGCTCATCGTCGTCCCTCCCCCACTTGATCCACGATTACCTCTTAGGCAGATCTATCATGTACTTGACCATGATTGGCGACGAAAGGTCAATATACAGTTCATACGGTCAGTCAAGACCCGCCGGCGGCCCTGCTCCAAATCGTCACGCGGATTTGACGTCCGCGCGTCTGTCTGAACCCGATGACGCAGGCAGACTCGCCGTATGAGGTGTCCATCATGACTTTGCAATGGACATCCGACCTTCGCACCGGCAGATCAGTCCGCTCTGACGTCCATCCCCAGCGGTTGAGAGGTGAAGTGGAATGAAGCAGTTCTTCCGGCTCCAGTTGCGCACCACCAACGTTCCCGCGGCACGCGATTTCTACACGGCGCTGCTCGGCGAGGGCGCGGCCAACGCGGACATCGTGCCGCTCCCCGAGCAGGCGGCGGCCCGCGGCGCCCCCGCCCACTGGCTGGGCTACGTCGGCGTCGAGGACGTGGATCAAGCGGTGCGCGCGTTCACGGAGCGCGGGGCGGTCCAGTTGGGTCCGACCCACCCGGCGCCGGGCGGCGGACGGGTCGCCATCCTGCGGGATCCGGGCGGGGCCATCATCGGCGTGGCGACCGCGCCCGTCCCGGAGCGGGCGCCGCAGCCGGAGGTCGCCTGGCAGCAGCTCTACGCGGCGAACGCGCAACAGGCGGCCACCACCTATTGCGACCTGTTCGGATGGCGGCTCGCGGACCGCCGCGACCTCGGCGGCCTGGGCGTCCACCAGGAGTTCGTCTGCCGCCCTGACGCGGGGAGCACCGGCTCGGTCGTGGACGTGGCGGGGCTCACGGGGGTGCACTCCCACTGGCTGTTCCACTTCCGCGTCGCCGCGCTCGCCCCCGCGCTGGAGGTCGTCCGCAAGGCGGGAGGGACCGTGGTGGGACCCATGGAGCTGCCGAACGGCGATCGCATCGCGGTGTGTGAGGATCCGCAGCGGGCGGCGTTCGCGCTGCGCGAAGGGAATGCTCGCTAGGCGTTGCAATTTTGTCGTGGGACTTCACGGGCCGCACCCTTGATTGGCTTCACGGCGAGTGTTATCCACGAGCGCAATGCAAGAAATTGGCGAAACGGCACTGTGGGTGGCAGGAATGCGCGCGCTCGAGACCGAGCGCCCCAATCCGCTGTTCCGGGATCCCTTCGCCCGCCGTCTTGCCGGTGACTCACTGGTCGAGGAATTGAAGCGGCGCAACGTCGGTGAGAATGCGATGCCGCCCGCCATCGAGGTGCGCACGCGCTGGCTGGATGACCAGATCAACCTGGGGTTGGGACGCGGCATCCGGCAGATCGTCATCCTCGCCGCGGGAATGGATGCCCGCGCCTACCGGCTGGCCTGGCCGGGAGACACGCGGCTCTTCGAGCTCGACCATGGCGCCGTGCTCGAGGACAAGGAGGCCAAGCTCTCCGGCATCACGCCGAAGTGCCAGCGGCACGCCGTGGCGGTGGATCTGGCGGAGGACTGGCCCGCGGCGCTGAAGAAGAGCGGCTTCAATCCCGAGGCGCCCACGCTGTGGCTCATCGAGGGATTGCTCGTCTACCTCACCGAGGAGCAGGTCGCGCTGCTCATGGCCCGGGTCAACGCCTTGAGCGCCCCGGAGAGCGTCGCCCTGATCGACGTGGTGGGCCGCTCCATCCTGGACTCCTCGCGCGTCAAGCTGATGCACAACCTCGCCCGCCAGTTCGGCACCGACGAGCCGGAGGCCCTCCTGCAGCCGATTGGCTGGGCGCCCCACGTCTACACCACCGCTGCCATTGGCAAGCAGTTGGGACGCTGGCCCTTCCCCGTGGCGCCGCGCGGCACCCCTGGCGTGCCCCAGGGATATCTGGTGCATGGGGTCAAACGCTGAGCGGCCGTGTGCTTCGCGAGGTCGGGGGCTCCGCGAAGGACTGTTTTGCCTGATTTACAATATTGTACTGTTTGAGATAGACTATAGCGGCGTGGCTGGGACCTGGGGAGGACCCTGTTGATGGCTGAGCGGCCGAGCGCGATTTCTCCGAGGGATTACAAGACCAAGGAGCTGGTTTGGAATTCGCTCGCCGCCACGCGCAGCAAGCCGCGGCGTGTGCTGCCAGAGGGCGACGTGGTGGGCCATCTGTATCCCCCGGCCAAGGCGGCGCTGCTCACCCACCCGCTGATGAAGAGCCTTCCGCCCGACAAGCTGCGGCTGTTCTTCATCCACTCCGCCTACAAGTTCATGGGGGATATCGCCATCTTCGAGACGGAGACGGTCAACGAGGTGGCGATGAAGATCTCCAACGGGCACACGCCCATCGCCTTCCCTGACGACATCCGCCACGACGCGCTCACCATCATCATCGACGAGGCCTACCACGCCTACGTGGCGCGCGACTTCATGCGGCAGATCGAGCAGCGCACGGGGGTCAAGCCGCTGCCCATGGGCACGGAGACGGACCTGTCCAGGTCGATGGCTTTCGGCAAGCAGCGGCTGCCCGAGTCGCTGCACGGGCTCTGGGAGATCATCGCCGTCTGCCTGGGTGAGAACACGCTCACCAAGGATCTGCTGAACCTGACGGCCGAGAAGACCTTCAACGAGGTGCTGCACCTGGTGATGGAGGACCACGTCCGCGACGAGGGCCGCCACGCGGTCCTCTTCATGAACGTGCTCAAGCTGGTGTGGAGTGAGATGGACGAGAGCGCACGGCTCGCCATCGGCCAGGTGCTGCCCGGGTTCATCCGCGAGTACCTCGACCCGAAGGCGCTGGCGGGCTACGAGCGCGTGGTGCTGGAGCAGCTCGGGCTTCCGGCGGAGCACATCGAGCGGATCCTCTCCGAGACGTACGTGGAGCCGGCGCTGGAGGACTTCCGGGCGCGGTATCCGCTCTCCGGGTACCTCGTCTATGTCCTGATGCAGTGCGACGTCCTGGCGCACGCGCCGACGCGCGAAGCGCTCCGCCGCTTCAAGCTGCTCCCCCAGTGAGTCTGGGAGGCAGCCGGGGGGAGCTGTCAGCCAGCCTGTCTGCCGTCACGTTGACGCTGTACCACCACAACCAACGCGCAAGATGGGTGCCATGGTCAACCGACGGGTCGCTTTCATTGAATTGACGGTCTTCGCGGGCGTGTATCCGTTGGCCTCTGGCTACATGCGTGGCGTGGCCGAGCAGAACGCCGCCATCAAGGCTTCGTGCAGCTTCGAGATCCACTCCATCTGCATCAACGACAATCGGTTCGAGGACCGGCTCAACGCCATCGACGCCGACGTCTACGCGATCTCCTGCTATGTGTGGAACATGGGGTTCGTGAAGCGGTGGCTCCCCACCCTCACCGCCCGAAAGCCCCATGCGCACGTCATCCTGGGCGGCCCGCAGGTGATGAACCACGGGGCGAAGTACCTGGACCCGGGCAACGAGCGGGTGGTGCTCTGCAACGGTGAAGGTGAGTACACCTTCGCGAACTACCTGGCGGAGCTCTGCTCCGAGCAGCCCGACCTGGGCAAGGTCAAGGGGCTGACCTTCTACCGGAACGGAGAGCTCATCACGAGCGCGCCCCAGGAGCGCATCCAGGACCTGAACGCGATCCCGTCTCCGTACCTGGAGGGCTACTTCGACAGCGAGAAGTACGTCTGGGCGCCCATCGAGACGAACCGGGGTTGTCCCTACCAGTGCACCTATTGCTTCTGGGGGGCGGCGACCAACTCGCGCGTCTTCAAGACGGACATGGACCGGGTGAAGGCGGAGATCACCTGGCTCAGCCAGCGCCGGGCGTTCTACATCTTCATCACCGACGCGAACTTCGGGATGCTGACGCGGGACATCGAGATCGCCCAGCACATCGCCGAGTGCAAGCGGAAGTACGGCTACCCGCTCACGGTGTGGTTGAGCGCGGCGAAGAACTCCCCGGACCGCGTGACGCAGATCACGCGCATCCTGAGCCAGGAGGGCTTGATCTCCACCCAGCCCGTCTCGCTCCAGACGATGGACGCGAACACGCTGAAGAGCGTGAAGCGCGGCAACATCAAGGAGAGCGCCTACCTGAACCTCCAGGAGGAGCTGCGGCGCAGCAAGCTCTCCTCGTTCGTGGAGATGATCTGGCCGCTGCCCGGCGAGACGCTGGAGACGTTCAAGGAAGGCATCGGGAAGCTCTGCAGCTATGAGGCCGACGCGATCCTCATCCACCACCTGCTGCTCATCAACAACGTCCCGATGAACAGCCAGCGCGAGGAGTTCAACCTGGAGGTGTCGAACGACGAGGACCCGAACAGCGAGGCCCAGGTCGTCGTCGCGACGAGGGACGTCACCCGCGAGGAGTACAAGGAGGGCGTTCGGTTCGGGTACCACCTCACGAGCCTGTACAGCCTGCGCGCGCTCCAGTTCGTCGGGAAGTACCTCGACAAGCAGGGGCTGCTCGCCTTCAAGGACCTGATCTCCTCGTTCTCCGAGTACTGCAAGCGGTTCCCCGACCACCCCTACACGCAGTACATCAGCAGCATCATCGACGGGAGCAGCCAGTCGAAGTTCAGCGCCAACGGCGGCATCTTCCACGTCACCCTGCACGAGTTCCGCAGGGAGTTCGACCAGTTGCTCGCCGGGTTCATGCAGTCGCTGGGCATGATGAACACCGACCCGCTGGAGTTCCTGTTCGACCTGGACCTGCTCAACCGCCCGCACGTGTACAGCAACACGCCCGTCACCAACGGCGAGGGGTTGCTGAAGCACGTGACGGTGGTGTCGAAGGAGAAGGATGCCCTGGTCGTGCACATCCCGGAGAAGTACGCGCAGCTCGCGTGGGAGATGCTCCGGCTGGACGGCGCCCCCAGCACGCGCATGCGCGTGAAGTACCGCGGGGCGCAGATGCCGTTCATGGCGAACAAGCCGTACGAGGACAACCTGTCCTACTGCGAGGCGAAGCTCCACAAGATGGGGAGCATCCTCCCGGTCTGGGAGCCGGCCCTCCCCTCCATCGCCCCCGTCCGGCGCCCCCAGGTGGCCGTGGCGAGCTGAGCAGCCGCCTGCCGCCGCGAAGAGCGTGTTGTTGCTCGTCATGTGGACGTAGGCGGCCTTCGGATCCAACTGGAGCTCGGCCTGGAGGGATCCGCGTGAAGCGCTTGTCCTTGTCCACCGTGTTCGCGGCGATGCGCGGCGTGCCTTGGTAGCGCGCCTCGTCCACCGCCTTCTCGCTCCAGCCTCCCGTCACCACGTAGTCCGCCGAGCCGCCGGGGGGCAGGAAGTTCATGGGCACCTGCGCGAACTGCTGCGACGCGCCGCCCTGAGCTCGTGCCCCTGGACAACAACGCCACCGAGAGGCCCTGCGCGGGCCGGTGGTGGGCCGAAGGAATCACTACGGCAGCCGCAGCCGCCGGGGCACCGAGGTGGCCGCCATCCGCTATAGCCTGCTGGAGTCGGCGAAGCGCTGCGGCGTCGAGCCCAAGGCCTACCTGCGCGCGGCCGTGAAGGCGGACGGCGAAGTCTCCCTCTGGGCCGAGGCTCGCGCCACGTCGCGCTGAGACGACGCACCCAGCACTGATTCGCAGAACCTCTTCGTCAACCTCGCTCTCGACGGGCTCGGGCGAGGACTTACGGAGATGCCGTGGTCTGGTATTGCCTGACCTTGCGCCACCGATACGCTCCTGAGCAACGAGCGCCAGCGCCAGGAAGGCTCCGCATGCCGCCACGATGGTCGATTCCTCTACTGATCGTGATGCTGGCCGGATGCAGCGGCACCACGAAGTCCGTGCGCCTGCACACGGGCCACGGCGACCCCATCGTCCTCGCCCCACGCACCGGCGATGCCGCGCCGGTGGAGTTGGACGAAGACGACTTCGTTGAAGCCGTAGCAGCACTCGCCCAGCGCGTGCGGACGTCCACACGTCCCCAGGAAACAGCCCGGCGGTTGTTCGAGGTGGAGCCGCGCAGCGGTTCGTACCTGTACGAGCCGCGCAGCCACCGTGTCATCCCGCTGGGACCGGGCGAACACCTGGAGGGCGAACGCCCCTCAACAGAGGTGGAGTTGACGCGCGCATACCTGCGCTGGTGCGGGCGCACGAACCAGCCCGGCGATTGCTTGAGCCTCCTGGTGGAGAGCGCCACTGTCACCGGGGATGGCCGCTACGCCCTGGCCATGGCCCTGGCCCAAGGCGTCGTACGGAACGAGATGATGGACGCCTTCAAGGACATGGCCAACCCCCAGGCCATGATGGCGGCGGTCCTCTGGACATGGACCACGTACTGCATCTTGCTCGCGGTGCCCGAGCCTTTCTCGAAAGGCGTGGCAGCCGTGATGACCGCCTCCCTCATTGCCTACGTAGGGATCGATACCTTCTGGAGCCTCATCGTGGGCTTCAAGCGGTTGGTGGAGGAGGCGGAGCGGGCCACCACGTTTGACGAACTCCGCGAAGCGGGCGAGCGCTACGGCAAGGTCATGGGCCGCAACGCGGCGCGCGCGTTCGCCATGTTGGCGACGGCCGCCCTTGGGAACACGGCGGCGGGGCTGGGGTCGAAGGTGCCAATGCTCCCCGGCGCCGCGCAGGCGGCGGTGCAGGCCGAAGCGCAGATGGGCATCAGGCTCGCGGCGGTCGCGGACGTGGGAACGGTGGCCGTGAGCGCCGAGACCGTCACCATCGCCCTCGCGCCCGGTGCGGTGGCCATGGCGGCCAAAGCCACGGGCGGCAATGCCTCCGCCAAGGCGCGTCCCTCGGGCTACCGGGCCCGGGCCCCGTTCAGTGGATTCAAGAAGGCCATGGGCCCGGCGGGCAAGAACAAGGAGTGGCACCACATCGTCGAGCAGACCCCGGGCAACGTGAAGCGCTTCGGTCCCCAGGCCCTCCACAACACCGAGAACCTCATCCCACTGGACAAGAGCCTACACAACGATGTCAGCGCGTTCTTTTCATCGATTCGACGCGATATCACCGGCTCGCCATTGACCGTACGGCAATGGTTGAGCACGCAGTCCTACGAGGCCCAACGTGACTTCGGGCTTCTGGCCATTGAGAACGTCGGAAAGGGGCTCTGGTGATGAAGTTGCAGGACCTTGTCGAGCAGTTCGCCGAGAACGTGGTCGCGCAGAACGAGGCCATCTTCCGGGGAGACGCCAAGACTGGAAACAAGCACGCCAGGAAGTACGGCGCCGCCGTCGATAAGCTCCTGGCCCACGGCAATGCCGGACGTGACGCGCTCTGCGTACTGCTCAAGCATGAGCGCATGGACGTGCGCGTGATGGCTGCCGCGCATTTGCTCCGCTATCGGACGGCCGAAGCCAAAGCGGTCCTGGAGGAAGCTGCCAAGGGGCAGGGCTTGGTCCCGTTCGGAGCGCAGCAGGCATTGAAACGCTGGGAAGAAGGAACCTGGGCGCTCGATCCGGAGTAGCCTTGCTCGCAGCCGCTGGCCCTGGCGAGTTCGATTCCCGTGCCCTACCGCCACACTCCACTGCCCAGTTCAGGCATGGCGAGCACGAGCCCCACTGGCAGGAACCGCTCCCCCAGGACCGCCGCGTAGCGTACCAGCATCGCGGGGTTCCTCACCGCGAGCGACAGACACTCCCCCCAGCGTCCGGCGTGCAAGGGCTCACGGAAGCTCGCATCCCCCAGTTCGTCCCGCTTGCGCCGCCGGTAGCCTTCCAGCGCTTCGACAATCTCCGCGTGCGTCTTCGCATCCACTTCACGGATGAGCGCGTCTGTCATTTCAAGGATTCGCGAAAGACAGTACACGGGGCTGGCGATGAGCGAGTCCCTTCGAGCCCTGTAGAAATACATGGCCTCGTGTGACACCACCATCCTGCCGGAGGCCAGCAGGCAGCGGAGCAGCATCTCGAAGTCCTCACCCGCCCGGGACGCGGGGTTGTAACGCACGCCACTTGTCACCAGGAACTCACGCCGGAAGAGAGGCTTCAGGATGCCATAGTCATCCATCACCATCTTCAGCGCCGAGACCTCGAACGGACCGTCCATCCGTCCCAACCGCGCGGCGTGTACCGTGAACAACGTGGACTCCGGCTCATGCGTGCCCTCCGGGACCAGGAGCAGGTCATCACAGACGATGTCGGCGCGGCGCTCCTCCGCCAATGCCAACAGCCGCTCCAGCCGGTCCTCCTTCCACCAGTCATCCGCGTCGAGGATGGCGATCCACTCCCCCCTCGCCTGCTCGATGGCCACGTTCCGGCTCCAGGAAGGCCCCTGGTTGCGCGCGTTCTCGAAGACCCGCACCCGGGCGTCGCCATGGCCCCTGGCCACCGCCACCGTGCCGTCCGTCGAGCCGTCGTCCACCACGACGACCTCCACGTCCTCCACCGTCTGCCCCAACGCCGAGTCCAGGGCGGCCCCCAGATAGCGCTCCACATTGAAGGCAGGAATGACCACGGAGACTCGGGGCCTCATTGGATCCATATTCCTCATCTTGCGGGGCTTCCTATTCTGCCTGTCTGATAACGTTCCAGGCCATGGCGAAAATCGTCTTTCTTCCGCTTCCGGAGGCGGGACACATCCACGCAACGTTCGGCCTGGCCAGGCAGCTTGCGTCGCGCGGGCATGAGATTGGTTACATGGCGCCCCCGGACGGCGAGGCCTACCTGCGCCGCCAGCCGTGGCCCTTCACGCCCATCCTCGAGGACGTGCTTCCCCGGGGATATCAGGCGGAGCTGCACTCGCGGCTGGCCGACCCGGACCTCACCTCCTCCGCCCACCGCGAGCTGACGCGGGAGTTCATCCGCAGACGCGGTGAGCGCAACCGGGAGATCCTCTTCGGCTCCGCCTTCGAGTCACGGTTGCGTGACAGCGGGGCCGACCTGCTGCTCGTGGATGCCACGTTCACGCTTCCGGCGCTCGCGGCCCACAAGGTGGGCATCCCCGCGTTCCAGCTCTGCACCAACCTCGCGCTCCATCGCGACGCGGCCGTGCCTCCGCTGACGTCCCACCACATTCCCACGGGCAGCCTGCGCTCGCGGATCCGCATCCGCGCCGCCTGGGAGTGGCTCTACCTGCACACGTTCATGCCCGGCGGGGAACGGATGCGCGCCCCGGTGCGCGAGTTCTACCGCCGCCACCCCGACGCAAGCCCCGGGGACTTCCACGCCCACCTGCAGATTGGCCCGCATCTGAAGGTGCCGACCCTGGTGACGTGCACCCCCGGGTTCGACTTCCCCCGGGCGTCCGGCGGCATCCACTACCTGGGGCCCTGCGTCGACCGCGAGCGCACCGAAGCGCCCCTCCCTCCGGAGATCGCCTCCGGGACGGAGCCCCTCATCCTGTGTTCGCTGGGCAGCCATGGCGACCGCGTCCGCGCGCACCGCCCCTTCTTCCAGGCCGTCATCGACACCGTCGCGCGCCGGCCCCAATGGCGGCTGCTCATGGCGGTGGGCGGACAGGTGGGCTCGGAGGGCTTCGGCCCCCTGCCCCCCAACGTCACCGTGGTGGAGCGGGTGCCCCAGCTCTCCGCCCTGAAACGCGCCTCGGTGATGATCACCCATGGCGGCCTCAACAGCGTCAAGGAATGCATCTGCCTGGGCGTCCCGATGATTGTCCATCCGCTCGTGTTCGATCAGCCGGGCAACGCCGCCCGCGTCGTGCATCACGGACTGGGACTGCGTGGCGACATCCGCCAGGCCTCGGTGCAGTCCCTGAGCGCCCAGCTCGATGCGGTGCTGGGCGACGACGCCTACCGCTCCCGCGTCCAGGCCCTCCAGCGGGACTTCCTGGCCGCCGACGACTCCGGGCTCGGAGCCCGGACCATCGAGCAGCTCCTTCAGCCCTTCGAATCCCGCGCCACCCCGCAGCCCAAGCGAGCCATCCCATGACCCGTCGCGCGACCCTGCTCATGGAGGCGGCGCCGTACGCGAACGCCTCGGGCTACATCAACGCCCTGCTCGCGGAGGAGCTGGCCCGGTTGGGCTACACTCCCGAGGCGCACTTCGGGCAACACCCCGTCGCGGGCGACATCGTCACGCCCCTGGCCACCGCGGACAGGCTCCGGCGCATGCGGGCGGCCGCGAAGGCCGACCTCGCCGTCTACTGCGACCGCGCGCTCGCCATGCGGCTGCCGACCCGCGAACAGGCTCGCAAGACGCTGGTGCTGTTCCACGGGCTGATGGGCGCGCCGTCCACGTGGCTCGAATCCCCGGTCATCGACGGACACTGGGTGCTCTCTCCTTATATGGAGCGCGCGCTGACGTCCCTGCTCGCGCTGCCGGACTGGCGCCGGCGCCAGTGCCTGCACCCCCGGGCGTTCCAGACCGTGTCCCTCCTCACGCCTCCCCTGCCCTGTGTCGATGAAGCCCGGGGCCACCCCGAGCTGAAGGGCGCGGAGCTTCCGCCGCATCTTCGCGAGGCCTTGGAGTCCGGGGACGTCATCGGCCATGCCGTCCAACCCGGCAAGCCGGACTGGGGCGCCGTCACCGCCATCCTGCTCAACCTCAATGCGCTGGCGCAGGAACATGGCCAGCGGCGCCGCTTCCGGCTCGTCATCGAGGCGGAGGACTTCGCGCTCGTGCGCCACGCGTTCGCCCGGGGCGACGGGAGCGCCGAGGCCGCGCGGATGGGCCTGGACGCGCTCGGGCTCACCCTGGAGGACGTGCTCGTCCCGGTGGAGAAGCTCAGCCAGCCGGCCCTGTTCCAGGTGTTCCGCGCTGCCCGCTTCGGCCTGGCCTACAACGGCTTCCCGGAGCCCTTCGGCTTCTACGTGCTCGAATCCGTGTTCAACGGCTGCCCCGTCTACACCAATGGCAGCGGGAACAACCGGTTCGCCCTGCCCCCGGACCACGGCATCCACGTCCACGAGACGCCGGGCATGGCCTGGGGGGATGTGGGCGCGTACGCGGAGGTGGCCTCGCGCATCTTCGCGGACCTGGATGCCCCCGAAAGGCAGGCCGCGGCCTGCCTCCGCGGCCGCGAGCACATCCAGCGGACCTTCACCCGCGCCGCCTTCGCCCGCTCCGTGGAGACGTGCCTCCTGCGGCTGGAGGGCCCCGCCGCCGACCCCATTCCCTTCGAGGCCCTGGAGGTCGCGCCCGGACCGCTCGTGCGCTGCTTGGACGAGGAGGGACAGGTCGTCTCCGACTTCGAGCCCACCGCCCTGGAGCCCGACGCGCTCCAGCTCATGCGGGAGCTGACGGGGTGCCGCGCCGGGGAGGCCGCGGCCAGGCTGCCGCCAGAGAAGACAGACATGTTTCAGGAACTCTTCTCACGCGGGGTGCTGACCCTGCGGGCCCCCGGCTTGTGACATTTCAGGCTACAACCCTTCTCAAACACCGAGAATCGCAGCCGACTTGTTTCTCAGGTTTGACCAAAAATCCTTGACCCGAAACAGTTCACTGGCGGTAAATCCCCCGGAGGAATGGCGACCTTCGTACTCTCACCGCTGGATGACCATGGGCATGTCAATCCGACGTTCGGGATTGCCAGGACCCTGCGGTCGAGGGGGCACCGGGTCGTCTATTGCGGCATTCCGGACCTGGAGACGCTGGTCGAGCCCGAAGGCTTCGAGTTCCTTCCCGTCCTGGAGGAGCTCTGTCCCAAGGGGTTCCAGGCGGAGATGCTGGCCCGCGCCAGCGAGCTGCGTGGACTGAAGCTGCTGCGCTTCCTGCGGGAGGTTCAGCGCCACGAAGATCGCTACCACGCGGCCGTGCTGGCGGGCGCCTTCGACAAGCCATTCGCCCTGCTGCGCCCGGACCTGCTGCTGTGTGACGTGCTGCTGCCGGAGCCGCCGCTGGCCGCGTACGGGGCCGGCGTGCCGTGCCTGCTCCTGAATACGACGCTGCCGCTGCGGCAGGAGGCGGGACAGCCCCCGCTGACGTCGCCGCTGGTGCCTGACGAAGGAGCCGTCTCCCGCGTCCGCCTGCGGCTCGCGTGGTGGCGCGCGACGTACCGCCACCGGCTGGGGCGCTGGTTCCGCTCCCGTTCGGTCACCCACCTGCTGCGGCTGGCCCGGCACCATGGCTTTCCCCGCGAGCGGCTGGACTTCGACGGCATCACGATCAAGCCATGGGGGCCGGAGCTGGTGCTCTGCCCGCGCGAGTTCGCGGAGCTGACGCCCGCGCGGGGAAAGCTGCGCGGCGAGTACCTCTACGCGGGCCCTTCCGTGGACCTGGAGCGACAGGAGCCGGACTTCCCCTGGGAGCGGCTGCGCGACGGCCGGCCGCTCGTGCTCGCGTACCTGGGGACCCTGCCCTACGTGACGGACCTGGACGCGCGCCTCTTCCGCGCCGTGCGCGACGCGGCGGCCCGCAGGCCCGACTGGCAGTTCGTGCTGGGCGTGGGCCGCAAGCTGGATCCGGCCGCCTTCGACGCCAGCGCTCCCAACGTCATCGCCGTGCGGCGCGCGCCCGTCGTGTCGCTCTTGCGGCGGGCCACCGCGATGATCACCCACGGCGGCTTCAACAGCGTGAAGGAGTGCATCAGCCTGGAAGTGCCGATGGTGGTCCTCCCCATCCAGTACGACCAGCCCGGCATCTCCGCCCGCGTGGTGCGCCATGGCCTGGGCGTGCGCGCTTCTCCCGCGAGCGTCACCGCGGAGACCCTGCTGTCCCTCCTGGACGAGGTCGTCACCGTCCCCCGCTACCGCGAGAACCTCCGCCGGTTCCGTGCCCGCTTCGAAGCGGCCGAGCGGGAGCGGCCCGCGGCCGACGTCATCGAGGACTTCCTTCACCCATCACGTCCGGCCGCGCTGTCCGCCGGAGCGCCTTCCCCTTCTTCCGTCCCCACCGCCCGAGCCCTGCCATGAGCCCCCAGCCCGCCGCCTCCACCGACGCCGCCACGACGGTGTTCGAACAGCGTGAGTCCAACGTCCGCCTGTACTGCCATTCCTTCCCGGCGGTCTTCACCCGCGCCAAGGGCTCCACCCTCTTCGACACGCAGGGCAAGCGCTACCTGGACTTCTTCGCGGGCGCGGGCGCGCTCAACTACGGCCACAACCCGGAGCCCATCAAGCGCAAGGTGATGGAATACCTGGAGTCCGACGGCATCGTGCACGCGCTGGATGCGTACACGGCGGCCAAGCGCGACTTCCTGACGCACTTCGAGAAGACGGTGCTCGCCCCGCGCGCACTGGAGCACAAGGTCCAGTTCTGCGGCCCCACGGGCACCAACGCGGTGGAGGCCGCGCTCAAGCTGGCGCGCAAGGTGACGAAGCGCACCGGCCTCTTCGCCTTCACCGGCGCGTACCACGGCATGACGCTGGGCAGCAGCGCGGTGACGTCCAGCCGGGGCGTGCGCGCGGCCGCGGGCGTTCCGCTGGGCCACACCACCTTCATCCCCTACCCGGAGGGGCCCAAGGGCGCCTTCGACTCGCTGGCATTCATGGAGCGGATGCTGGAGGACAACTGCTCGGGCGTGGACGTGCCCGCCGCCGTCATCGTCGAGAGCGCGCAGATGGACGGTGGCATCTACGTGGCCAGCGCCGAGTGGCTGCGCGGCCTGCGCAAGCTGACGGAGAAGCACGGCATCCTGCTCATCGTCGACGACATCCAGGCGGGCTGCGGCCGCTCCGGGCAGTTCTTCTCCTTCGAGCGCGCGGGCATCGTCCCGGACCTGGTGACGCTGTCCAAGTCCATTGGCGGCTACGGCTTCCCCATGTCCCTGTTGCTCATGAAGCCCGCGCTGGATCAGTGGCGGCCGGGCGAGCACACGGGCACCTTCCGCGGCAACCAGGTGGCCTTCGTCGCGGCCACCGCGGCGCTCGACTACTGGGCGCAGGAGGACTTCACGCACGGCCTGACGGCGAAGTCCCAGTTGCTGGGAGAGCTCACGCGCCAGGCGGCCCCGGGGCTGGAGGTGCGCGGACTCGGCATGGCGTACGGCATCGACCTGAACGGCCACGGCGGCCATGAGCGCGGCCAGCGCGTCCAGCAGCGCTGCTTCCAGCGCGGGCTCATCCTGGAGCTGTGTGGCCGCGACGACACGGTCATCAAGCTGCTGCCGCCCCTCACCACCTCCGTGGACGAGCTGCGCGAAGGCACCGCCATCCTGGCGGGGGCCCTCTCGGAAGCCTGAGGCCGCTCTTCTTCGCGCGGTCCCACCCGCGAAGCGCATGGCCAGGGGGCCTTCCTCCCGTGGGAGGCCCCGAGGCTGGCGCCATGTCCGTTCTCACGCGAGCGCGCCGGTCCTCCCGGCGGCTTCGCGCTCCATTCCCCGGCGGCGCGCTCCCAGCGCCCCGGCGCACTTCTTCGCGGTCCCCCCGGAAGGTCCCCAATGGCACCGGCCCCGTCCAGCGGCTCCCTGGAAATCCCCACGCTGATCGACATGCTCCAGCAGCGCGGCGAGCAGCGCTTCGGGGAGGAGGCGTACATCTTCCTGGAGGACGACGGCCCGCTGCCGGTGACCTTCGGGGAGCTGGACCGGCGCGCCCGGGCCGTGGGCGCCCTGCTCCAGCAGCAGTCCGCCGTGGGCGAGCGCGCCATGCTCCTGTACCCGCCGGGGCTGGACTACGTGGCGGGCTTCTTCGGGTGCCTCTACGGCGGCGTCATCGCCGTGCCCGCGTACCCGCCGGATCCCTCGCGCCTGGAGCGCACGCTGCCCCGGCTGATGGCCATCGTGCGCGACTCGCAGGCCACGGTGGTGCTCACGACGTCCTTCATCCTCTCCATGGCGGAGGGGCTGTTCGAGATGGCCCCGGAGCTCGCGAAGCTGCGCTGGGTGGCCACCGACGACGTGGCGGCGGGCATCGAGTCGGCCTGGAGCAAGCCCGGCGTGGGCCCGGACTCGCTGGCCTTCCTGCAGTACACGTCCGGCTCCACTGGCACGCCCAAGGGCGTGATGCTCAGCCACGCCAACCTGATGCACAACCTGGAGGCGGCCCGGCAGAAGATGGGCGGCCACGCGGGAACGCGGTTCGTGTCCTGGCTGCCGCCCTACCACGACATGGGGCTCATCGGCGGCATCCTGTCCCCCATCCGGTGGGGCTGCGAACGCGCCGCCGTGATGATGTCCCCCTTCACGTTCCTCAAGCGGCCCCTGCGCTGGCTGGAGGCCATCTCCGAGTACAAGGCGACGCTGTCGGGCGCGCCCAACTTCGCCTTCGACCTGTGCGTGCGCAAGAGCACGCCCGAGCAGCGGCGGGCGCTGGACCTGAGCACCTGGGAGGTGGCGTTCAGTGGCGCGGAGCCCATCCGCGCGGAGACGCTGGAGCGCTTCGAGGAGGCCTTCGCGCCCTCGGGCTTCCGGCGCGAGGCCTTCTACCCCTGCTACGGGCTGGCGGAGAACACGCTCATCGCCGCGGGCGGCGTGAACGTGGAGGCCCCCATCGAGCGGACGGTGGAGGTGGAGCCCCTGGAGCGCGGGCACGCGGTGGCCTCCAGCGCGCAGGGGCCCGGGACCCGGCGCCTGGTCAGCTCCGGACGCACCCTGGCCGATCAGCGGCTGCTCATCGTGGATCCCGAGTCGCTGACGGCTCGCGCCGACGGCGAGGTCGGGGAGATCTGGCTGAAGAGCCCCAGCGTGGCCAACGGGTACTGGCGGCGGCCGGAGGAGAGCGAGCGCACCTTCCAGGCCCGCGTCGCGGGCACCGGCGAGGGGCCCTTCCTGCGCACCGGAGACCTGGGCTTCGTCCTGGACGGGGAGCTCTTCATCTCCGCGCGGCTCAAGGACCTGGTCATCCTGCACGGGCGCAACCACTACCCGCAGGACCTGGAGGCCAGCGTCGAGCAGAGCCACCCGGCGCTGAGGCCCGGCTGCAACGCCGCCTTCTCCGTGGAGGAGGCGGGCCAGGAGCGGCTGGTCGTGGTGCAGGAGATGGACACGCGCCACGCCTTCGACGTGGAGGAGGTCGTCCAGGCCGTGCGCGCCGCCGTGGCGGAGCGTCACTCGGTGCAGTTGCACGGGCTGGCGCTCATCCCCGCGGGCAGCATCCACAAGACGACCAGCGGGAAGATCCAGCGCCGCGCCACCAAGGCGGCCTGGCTGGAGGGGACGCTGGAGCCCCTGCACCAGTGGCGCGCGGAGGCCGTCACGGAAGCGCCTCCGGCGCCGGTCGCGCCCACGCCCACCCCCGTGGCGCCTCCGGCCGCCGGGGCGACGCGCGTCTCCGCTTCCGTGCGACAACTGGAGGCGTGGATCCTGGACGCGCTCGCGCGGGCCATGAACGTCCCGGTGGAGCGCCTGGACGTGGCCGCGCCCTTCGCCCAGCTCGGCGTGGACTCCGTGGCGGGCGTGCAACTGGCGGGTGAGCTGGAGGCGAAGCTGGGACGCAAGCTGCCTCCCACGCTGGTGTGGGACTTCCCGTCCATCGACGCGCTGGCGCGGCACCTGGCGGACGCGGTCCCGGGAGCGATGGACGCGGGCGCACCGGCCACGCCCCGGGAGCTCGCCGCCGAGGAGCCCATCGCCATCATCGGCCTGGGGTGCCGCTTCCCGGGGGCGGAGAACCCCCAGGCCTTCTGGCGCCTGCTCCTGGAGGGCCAGGACGCCATCCGCGAGGTGCCCGCGGATCGCTGGGACCTGCGCGAGTACTACGATCCGGACCCCACGGCCGAAGGGAAGATGACCACGCGCTGGGGCGGGTTCCTGGAGCAGGTGGACCGCTTCGACCGGAGCTTCTTCGGGCTGTCGCCGCGCGAGGCCTCACGCATGGATCCGCAGCAGCGGCTGCTGCTGGAGGTGGCGTGGGAGGCGCTGGAGGACGCGGGCCTGCCGGCCGAGCGGCTCGCGGGGAGCCGGACGGGCGTGTTCGTCGGCATCTCCACCAGCGACTTCGGCGCGATGCAGCTCAGCCGCCGCGGGCTCGCGGACGCCTACGCGGGGACGGGCGGCGCGCTGAGCATCGCGGCCAACCGCATCTCGTACGTGATGGATCTGCGCGGCCCCAGCATCGCGGTGGACACCGCGTGCTCGTCGTCGCTGGTGGCGACGCACCTGGCGTGCCGCAGCCTGCGCGCCGGTGAGTCCACGGTGGCCCTGGTGGGCGGCGTCAACGTGATGCTGTCCCCCGCGCTCACCGTCAACTTCAGCAAGGCCGGCTTCATGGCGCCGGATGGCCGCTGCAAGGCCTTTGACGCCAGCGCCAACGGCTACGTGCGCGGCGAGGGCGCGGGCGTCATCGTGCTCAAGCCGCTGTCGCGCGCGCTGGCGGACGGCGACACCATCCACGCGGTCATCCGGGGCAGCGCGGTGAACCAGGATGGCCGCTCCAACGGCCTCACCGCGCCCAACCGCTTCGCGCAGGAGGCCGTGCTGCGCGCCGCCTACCGCGACGCGGGCGTGGCGCCGTCCCAGGTCCAGTACGTCGAAGCGCACGGCACCGGCACGTCGCTGGGCGACCCCATCGAGGCGCAGGCCCTGGGCGCCGTGCTGGCCGAGGGCCGGGCGGCGGACGCCCCGTGCGCGCTCGGCTCGGTGAAGAGCAACATCGGCCACCTGGAGGCCGCGGCGGGCATCGCCGGCATCATCAAGGTCGCGCTGTCGCTGCGCCACGGCATGGTGCCGGCCAGCCTCCACTTCCAGACGCCCAACCCGCACATCCCCTTCTCCGAGCTGCCGCTGCGCGTGCAGGACCGGCTGCTGCCGTGGCCCGTGACCGCCGGTCCGCGGCTCGCGGGCGTGAGCTCCTTCGGCTTCGGCGGCACCAACGCCCACGTCGTGCTGCAGGGCCACGAGGCGGGGAGCGCCCGCCGTGAGCCGCCCCCCGCTCGCGCGCAGCTCGTGCCCCTCTCCGCCCGAAGCCCGGAGGCCCTGCGGGCCCTGGCTCGCGGCCACCTCGCGCTGTCTCCCCGGGGGGAGTCGCCCCTGGAGTCGCTCGGGTTCTCCGCGGCCACCCGGCGCGGCCACCAGTCCCACCGCGCGGCCGTGCTGGCCTCCACCTGGGAAGAGCTCCAGGCCCGGCTCCAGGCGCTGGCGGACGGACAGCCCCACCCCGGCGTGCTCACGGGCCCGGCCGTCCCCGGGGCACGTGCGCGCATCGCGTTCGTGTTCTCCGGCCAGGGCCCCCAGTGGTTCGGCATGGCCCGTTCACTGCTGGCCCGGGAGCCCGTGTTCCGCCAGGTCGTGGAGCAGTGCGACGCGCTCCTGAAGCCCCTGGCGGGCTGGTCCATCCTGGAGGAGCTGGCGGCGGAGGAGGGCCGCTCGCGGCTGGCGCAGACGGAGTTCGCGCAGCCGGTGATGTTCTCGCTCCAGGTGGGGCTCGCCGCGCTCTGGCGTTCGCTGGGCGTCGAGCCGGATCAGCTCGCCGGCCACAGCGCCGGCGAGGTGGCCGCCGCGTGCGTCGCGGGGGCCCTGTCGCTGCCCCAGGCCCTGGAGGTCATCCTCCACCGGGGCCGCGTCACGCAGCAGGCCTCCGGGCGGGGTCGCATGGCCCTGCTGGAGATGGCGCCGGACGAGGCCGCGCGAGTGCTCACGGCCTATGAGGGCCGGCTGGCCATCGCCGCCCGCAACGGTCCCACGTCCACCATCGTCTCCGGTGATGTGGACGCGCTCACGGAGCTGCTGGGCGCGCTGGAGCAGCGGCAGGTCCACGCGCGGCTGCTCGCCGTCAACTTCGCGTCGCACTGCCACCACATGGAGCCCGCGCGCGACGCCATGCGCGCGGCGCTCGCCCACCTGCGGCCCACCGCGCCGGGCGTGCCCATGGTGTCCACCGTCACCGCCCTGCCCGTGGAGGGCGCGGTGCTGGACGGCGAATACTGGGCCCGGCAGTTGCGCGAGCCCGTGCGCTTCGCGGACACGATGGAGCGCCTGGTCGATTCGGGCTGCGGCCTCTTCGTGGAGGTGGCGCCCCACCCGCTGCTGCTGGCGGACATCGCCCAGTTGCTGCGCGTGCGCGGCGTCGCCGGCGTGGCCGTGCCCTCCATGCGCCGGGGCGAGGACGAGCGCTCGGTGCTGCTCGGCTCGCTGGGGGCGCTCTACGCCCAGGGCGTGGACGTGCGCTGGAGCGAGCTGTTCGCGAAGGACACGCCGGTCGTGCCGCTGCCCACGTACCCGTGGCAGCGGGAGCGGTGCTGGATTGCCCTGCCCCAGGGGGGCGCGGCCCCGGCCGCCGAAGCCCCCGAGCTGTCCGAGGACTGGTTCTACGGCACGCGCTGGGAGCCCGCGGGCGAGGCCACCGCCGCGCCGGAGTCCGCGCGCTGGCTGCTGTTGGGTGACGCCGGCGGCACGGGCGCCGCGCTCGCGGAGCGCCTGCGCGCGCAGGGCCAGCCCGTGGTGCTCGTGGAGCCGGGCGAAGGTGGCCTGGACATCGCCCATGCGCCGGAAGAGGCGCTGACGCGGGCGCTGGAGCCGGTGCTGGGGCAGGCCCCCGGGACGCCCCTGCGCGTCGTCTACCTGCGCGCGCTGGACGGCGTGCTCCCGGAGAGCTCGGACCTGGACGCGGTGGGCGCGGCGCTGGCGCTGGGCTGCGTGCCGGTGGTGTCCGTGCTGCGGGCCCTGCTGGCGCGGTCCGTGGACGCGCGGCTGTGGCTCGTCACCCGTGGCGCGCAGCCCGTGGGCGAGGGCCCCCATGCGCTGGAGGCCGCGCAGGCCACGCTCTGGGGTCTGAGCAGCACGCTCGCCGCGGAGCACCCCGAGCTCTGGGGGGGGCTGGTGGACCTGGACCCCACCGCGTCCCTGGAGGCGTCCTCGGCGGCGCTGTGCGGGGCGCTCCAGGCCGGTGACGGCGAGGACCGGGTGGCGCTGCGCCAGGGCCGCCGCTTCGTGGAGCGCATGGTGCGCCGCCAGGAGCTGGCTTCGTCGCGCGCGCCGCTTCGCGTGCGGGCGGACGGGACGTACCTGGTCACCGGCGGTCTGGGCGGCCTGGGCGCGCACGTGGCGCGCTGGCTGGTCCAGCAGGGCGCGCGCCGGCTCATCCTCCTGGGCCGCACGCCGCTGCCTCCGCGCTCGAAGTGGAAGCGCCTGGAGCCGGATGCCCCGCAGGCCCGGCAGGTGGGCCTGGTGCGTGAGCTGGAGGCGCTGGGCGCCAGCGTTCACGTCGCCTCCGTGGACGTGGGCGACGCGGCGGCGCTGGGTGGATACCTGGAGTCCTTCCGCGACGAGGGCTGGCCGGAGCTGCGCGGCGTCATCCACGCGGCGGGCGTGCTGCTGCCGCGGGAGATGCCCGTGGCCCGGATGGACGCGCGGCCATTCGACACGCTGCTGCGGCCCAAGGCGCTGGGCGGCTGGCTGCTGCACCGGCTGCTGCGCGACGCGCCGCTGGACTTCTTCGTGTCGTTCTCCTCGGTGTCGGCCTACATCGGTTCGCCGGGCCAGGCGCCCTACTCCGCGGCCAACGCCTTCCTCGCCGCCATGGCCCACCTCCGCCAGTCGGCGGGGCTGCCGGCGCTCACCATCGACTGGGGCACCTTCGCGGAGGCCGGCATGGCCGCGCGGCTGGAGCAGGGCCGGAAGATCACCGGACGCGGCCTGCGGCTGATGGAGCCCGAGCAGGCGCTGCCCGCCATCGCACCGCTGCTGGCGTCCGGCACGCCCCAGGCCGGTGTCATGGACATCCGCTGGTCCGTGCTGCGCCAGGTGCTGGAGACGCGCGGTGAGCGCAAGGTGCTCGCGCGCCTCACGGATGCAGGCTCCGACGCGGCGCTCCCGGGCACGTCCTCCGGCCACCCGCTGCGCGCCACGCTGCTCGCGCTGGACGCGGCGGCGCGCGCCGAAGCGTTGATGGCCTTCCTGCGGGGTGAGGCCGGCGCGGTGCTGGGCATCGCTCCGGAGAAGCTGGACGGAGGGCAGCCCCTGGGCACGCTGGGGTTCGACTCCATCATGTCGGTGGACCTGCGAAACCGCATCCAGGCCCGCCTCCAGGTCACCCTCCCCATCGTCGAGCTGGTCAAGGGTCCCAGCCTCACGGCGCTGACCGCGCGCCTGCTCACGCTGCTCGCCACCGACCCGGGCGCCGCGCAGGGGCCGGGCTCCGGGGCGCCGCCGCTGCGGCGGCTGCCGGACGAAGGGCGGACCCACCCGCTCTCCTACGCGCAGGAGCGCATGTGGTTCATCCAGCAGTTGGAGCCGGGCAACATCGCCCTCAACGTGCCCCTGCTGGCGCGCTTCCGGGGCCTGCTGGAGCCCGAGCCGCTGGGCCGCGTCTTCACGGAGCTCTTGCGCCGTCACGAAGCGCTGCGCACCACGTTCGCCACCGTGGACGGCCGGCCGCTCCAGGTGGTCGCGGAGCCCTTCGACGTCCAGGTGCCCTGCTTCGATCTGCGCTCCCTGCCCCCCGAGGCCCGCGAGGCCGCCGCGCATGAGCGGGTGATGGAGCTGTCGCGCCAGACGTTCGACCTGGAGAAGGGCCCCATCCTCCGGCTGGCCCTCTTCCAGTTGGCGGACGACACGTCGCACGTGCTGATGGTGATGCACCACATCATGACCGACGGCTGGTCCCTGGTGGTGCTCGCGAGCGAGCTGGGCGCGAGCGTGGAGGCCGCCACCGGAGGCCGCGTCGCGCCGCTGCCCGAGCTGCCGGTGCGCTACTCCGACTTCGCCCGCTGGCAGCGGCAGTGGTTGCAGGGGGAGGCGCTGGAGTCGCAGCTCGCGTGGTGGAAGACGCGGCTCGCGGGCGTCCCGGACGTGCTGGAGCTGCCGACGGACCGGCCCCGGCCCACCGTCCCCTCGCGCCGGGGTGAGCGCTACGCACTGCGCCTGCCGCGCCCGCTCACGCAGGGCCTCAAGGCGCTCAGCCAGCAGGAGGGCGCCACGCTCTTCATGACGCTGCTGGCGGGCTTCCAGGTGTTGCTGCACCGCTACTCCGGGCAGGACGACTTCTGCGTGGGCTCGCCCACCGCGGGCCGCAGCCGTTCCGAGCTGGAGGGGCTGGTCGGCTTCTTCCTCAACACGCTGGTGCTGCGCGCCAGCTTCCACCCGGCGCTCACCTTCCGCGAGCTCGTGGCCCAGGTGCGCGAGGTGGCCCTGGGGGCCTACGCCCACCAGGACGTCCCGTTCGACCGGCTGGTGGAGGCGCTCAAGCCCACGCGCACGCTCAGCCACGCGCCGCTCTTCCAGGTGCTCTTCATCCTGCACCGGGCGCATGACGCCTCCATCCTCACGGGCGCGCTCACGGACGTGGAGGACATCCACTTCGGCGCCACGCTGTACGACCTCAACCTCTCCTTCATGGAGGACGAGCACGGCCTGAAGGGCTGGCTGGAGTACAGCACCGACCTCTTCGACGAGGGGACCATCGCCCGCATGGCGGCGCACCTCCAGGTGGTGCTGGAGGGCGCGGTGGCGGACCCGGGCCAGCGCATCACCCACCTGCCGCTGCTCACGCCGCCCGAGCACCAGCAGTTGCTCGTGGACTGGAACGCCACGCGCGTGGACTACCCCACCGCCGCGTGCTTCCCGCGGCTCTTCGAGCAGCAGGCCGCCCGCGTGCCGGACGCCGTGGCGCTGGTCTGCGAGGAGCAACAGCTCACCTACCGCGAGCTGAACGCCCGGGCCAACCGGCTGGCGCACCGGCTGGTGGCCGAAGGCGTGGGCCCGGACATGCCCGTGGGCCTGCTGGCGCCCCGGAGCATCGACTTCGTCACCGCGATGCTGGCCATCCTCAAGGCGGGCGGCACGTACCTGCCCATGGACCCTTCGCACCCGCCGCACCGCATCGCGCAGGTGCTGGAGCAGAGCCTGGCGCCGCGCGTGCTCGTGGCCTCGGAGCTGGCCTCCACGCTGGAGCGCGCGGGTGAGCTGCTGCCGTCCTCCGTGGCGAAGCCCCGGGGGCTCGTGCTGGAGGAGGCGCTCGCCGCTCCGGGCTCCGGAGCGGACCTGCCCGCGCGCGCGGGGCCGGGACACCTGGCGTACATCATCTACACGTCGGGCTCCACGGGCGTGCCCAAGGGCGCGATGCTCGAACACGCGGGCCTGCTCAACCACCTGTACGTCCTCATCCAGGAGATGTCGCTGGGTGAAGGCGACGTGGTGGCCCAGACGGCGTCCCAGTCCTTCGACATCTCCGTCTGGCAGTTCCTCACCGCGCTGATGATGGGAGGCCGGACGCACCTGCTGCTCGACGACGTGGTGCGCAGCCCCCCGCGCCTGCTGCGGGAGATGCAGACGCAGGGGCTCACCATCGTCCAGGTGGTGCCCTCCGTGCTGCGCGTGATGCTGGAGGAAGCCGAGGCGCTGGGCCCTTCGCGTCCGTCACTCCAGGCCCTGCGCTGGATGATCCCCACCGGGGAGGCCCTGCCTCCGGAGGTCAGCCGCAAGTGGTTCTCGCTGTACCCGCGCATCCCGCTGCTCAACGCGTACGGCCCGGCGGAGTGCTCGGATGACGTGACGCTCCACGTGCTGCGCCAGCCGTCCACCACGGTCAACACGCCCATCGGGCGCGTGGTGCCGAACCTCCAGTTGTACCTGCTGGACCGCGCGGGCCAGCCGGTGCCCATGGGCGTGCCCGGTGAAATCCACATCGGCGGCGTGGGCGTGGGCCGCGGCTACCTGAACGACCCCCGTCGCACGGCGGAGAGCTTCGTGCCGGATGCGTTCCGCGGCGTTCCGGGCGCGCGCCTCTACCGGACGGGCGACCTGGGGCGCTTCCTGCGCGACGGCACCATCGAGTTCCTCGGCCGCGTGGACCACCAGGTCAAGGTGCGCGGCTTCCGCATCGAGCTGGGGGAGATTGAACTGGCGCTGGAGCGGCACGCGGCGGTGCTGGAGGCCGTCGTCGTCGCGCGCGAGGACGTGCCCGGCGGCGTGCGGCTGGTGGGCTACGTGGCGCCGCGCGCCGGGCAGACGCTGGACTCCGGCGAGGTGCGCGCGTTCATCAAGGAACGGCTGCCGGAGTACATGGTGCCGCCCGTGCTGGTGGTGCTGGAGGCGCTGCCGCGCTCGCCCAATGGCAAGGTGGACCGCAAGAACCTGCCCGCCCCCACGGCCGGCGCCGTCCGCGAGCGTGAGTTCGTCGCGCCGCGCACGGAGCTGGAGCAGCAGGTCGCCGGGATGTGGGCGGAGGTCCTGCGCGTGGAGCGCGTGGGGCTGCATGACGACTTCTTCGAGCTGGGGGGCCACTCGCTGCTCACCACCCAGGTGCTGTCGCGCATCCGCAAGGCGTTCCAGGTGGAGCTGCCCCTGCGGGAGCTTTTCGATGCGTCCACGGTCGCGGCGCTCGCGGCCCGGCTCGAAGGGGCGGTGCGCGACGCGCGGACGTCGCGCCCGACGCCGCTCACGCCGGTGTCCCGCGAGGGGCGCCTCACGCCGTCCTTCGCCCAGCAGCGGCTGCTCTTCATCGACCAGCTCCAGCCGGAGAGCCCGCTCTACAACATCCCCTCCGCGGTGCTGCTGGAGGGCCCGCTGGACGCGGACGCCCTGACGCGGGCGCTCGCGGAGGTGCGCCGCCGCCATGAGTCGCTGCGCACCACCTTCCACGTGGACGACGCGGGGCCGTTCCTGCGCATCGTCCCTGGCGCGGACCTGGTGCCCGAGCGGCGGGACCTGCGGCACCTGCCCCCTTCCGAGCGCATGTCGGAGGCGCTGCGGCTGGCGTCCCGCGAGGCCCAGCGCCCCTTCGCGCTGGACCAGGGCCCGCTGGTGCGCGCCGCGCTCCTCCAACTGGAGCCCGAATGCCACGTGCTGACCGTGACGATGCACCACATCGTCTCCGACGGCTGGTCCATGGGGCTGCTCGTGCGGGAGGTGGCGGCGCTCTACGAGGCGTTCCGCGCGGGCCAGCCTTCGCCCCTGCCGGAGCTTGCCGTCCACATGGCGGACTTCGCGCACTGGCAGCGGCAGTGGCTGCGGGGCGGCGCGCTGGAGTCCCAGCTCGACTGGTGGCGCCAGGAGCTCAAGGGCGTGCCCCAGTCGCTGGAGCTGCCGACCGACCGGCCCCGGCCCGCGACCCAGTCCTTCCGGGGCGCGGCCATGCCCATCCACTACCCGCGCGCGCTGTCGGAGTCCGTGCGGGCCTTCAGCCAGCGCGAGGGCGTGACGCCCTTCATGCTGCTCATGGCCGCGTTCCAGGTGCTGCTGCACCGGTACTCGGGCCAGGATGACTTCTGCGTGGGGTCCCCCACCGCGGGCCGCAACGTGGCGGAGACCGAGGGGCTCATCGGCTTCTTCGTCAACAACCTGGTGGTGCGCGCGCGGCTGGGCGGTGACCCCACCTTCCGCGAGCTGCTGGCCCAGGTGCGGGAGACGACGCTCGGCGCGTTCGCCCACCAGGAGCTGCCCTTCGAGCGGCTGGTGGAGGCGCTCCAGCCCGTGCGCGACCTCACGCGCTCGCCGCTCTTCCAGACCGTCTTCGTCCTCCAGCAGGACGTGCTGCCGGAGCTCAAGCTCCCGGGCCTGACGCTGCGCCCGCTGACGCTGGAGCAGCACACCGCCCGGTTCGACCTGCTGCTGTCGCTGACGGACACGGCGGACGGGCTGGTGGGCTCGCTGGAGTACGGCACGGACCTGTTCGACGGCGCCACCATCGCGCGCATGGTGGAGCACCTGCACCACCTGCTGCTGGGCATCGTCGCGGACCCGTCACGGCGCATCTCGCGGCTGCCCCTGCTGTCCCAGGCCGAGCGCCACCGGCTGCTGCGCGAGTGGAGCGGGCCGCGCGCCTCGCATCCGGCCACCGCCTGCGTCCACCACCAGTTCGAGGCGCAGGCCGCCCGGACGCCGGACGCCGTCGCCGTCACCTTCGAGGACAGCCACCTCACCTACGGCGAGCTCAACGCGCGCGCCAACCGGCTCGCGTGGCGGCTGCGCGGCCTGGGCGTGGGCCCGGAGACGCTCGTCGGCCTGTGCGTGGAGCGCTCCCTGGAGATGGTGGTGGGCATCCTGGCCATCCTCAAGGCCGGAGGCGCCTACGTGCCGCTGGACCCGGCCTACCCCCGCGAGCGCCTGGCCTTCATGCTGGAGGACTCGCGGGTGCCCGTGCTGCTCACGCAGCAGTCCCTGGCCAGGACCCTGCCGGAGCACGACGCCGCGGTGGTGTGCCTGGACCTCGCGCCGGAGCCCGCGTCCGGACGGCAGGACAACCCGGACCCGGGCGTCACCTCCGAGCACCTCGCCTACGTCATCTACACGTCCGGCTCCACGGGCAAGCCCAAGGGCGCGCAGCTCACGCACGGGCGCATCACCCGCCTGTTCTCCGCCACGCAGCACTGGTTCCACTTCGGCGCGAACGACGTGTGGACGCTGTTCCACTCGTACGCGTTCGACTTCTCCGTCTGGGAGCTGTGGGGCGCGCTCATCCACGGCGGCAGGCTGGTGGTGGTGCCCTACTGGGTGAGCCGTTCCCCGGAGGCCTTCCACGCGCTGCTGCGCAAGGAGCGCGTCACGGTGCTCAACCAGACGCCGTCCGCCTTCCGGCAACTGGTGCAGGTGGATTCGGACGTGCAGGGCCCCAGCGGCCTGTCGCTGCGCACCGTCGTCTTCGGCGGCGAGGCGCTGGAGTTCGCCAGCCTGCGCCCGTGGTTCGCCCGGCATCCGGACACCCGGCCCCGGCTGGTCAACATGTACGGCATCACCGAGACCACGGTGCATGTCACCTACCGTCCCCTGCGCGCCGAGGATGCCCAGGGAAATGCTGGCAGCATCATCGGCGTCCCCATCCCGGACCTGCAGCTCTACGTGCTGGACGCGCGGCTGCAGCCCTCGCCCATGGGTGTTCCCGGCGAGCTGTACGTCGGCGGCATGGGCCTGGCCCGCGGCTACCTGTCGCGGCCGGCGCTCACGGCGGAGCGCTTCATTCCGGATCCCTTCAGCGACACGCCGGGGGCCCGGCTCTACAAGTCGGGGGACCGGGCGCGCTTCCGGGCCGACGGCAGCCTGGAGTACCTGGGCCGCGGCGACTTCCAGGTGAAGCTGCGCGGCTTCCGCATCGAGCTGGGAGAGATTGAAGCGGCGCTCGAGCAGCACGGCTCGCTGCGCCAGAGCGCGGTGCTGGTGCGCGAGGACACGCCGGGCCACAAGCGGCTGGTCGCCTACGTCGTCCCGTCCAGCGGGGAGTCGCCGGACGTGGAGGCCCTGCGCGTCCACCTCAAGGCGCGCCTCCCCGAGTACATGGTGCCCGCCGCCTTCGTCTCGATGGCGGAGCTGCCCCTCACGGACAACGGCAAGCTGGACCGGCGCGCGCTGCCCGCGCCCGAGCAGTCCGTCGCGGAGGCGGCCTTCGTCGCGCCCGTCACGCCGGTGGAGCAGACCCTGGCCGCGCTGTGGGCCCAGGTGCTGGGCGCGCCGCGCGTGGGCCTCTCGGACAACTTCTTCGCGCTCGGCGGCGACTCCATCCTCAGCCTCCAGGTCATCGCCCGCGCCCAGCGCGCCGGGCTGCGGCTCACGCCCCGCCAGCTCTTCCAGCACCAGACGGTGGCGGAGCTGGCGCGGGTGGTGGAGACCACGGCCGCGCCCGGGGCCGAGCAGGGGCTCGTCACGGGCGAGGTGCCGCCCACGCCCATCCAGCGCGCCTTCCTCGACGCGGAGCTCCCGGAGCCCCACCACTACAACCAGGCCGTGCTGCTGGAGGCCCACGAGCCGCTGGACGCCGAGGTGCTGGAGCGCGCGTTGAACGCGCTGGTGGAGCACCACGACGCCCTGCGCACGCGGGCCACCCGCGACGGCCAGGGCTGGACGCTGTCGCAGGTGGGGCTGGAGTGCCCGGTGCGGCTGGAGCGCCTGCCCCCTGGCGCCCCGCTCGCGCGCGAGACGGCCCGGGCGCAGGCCCGCCTGTCCCTGGAGTCGGGCCTGCTGCTGGGCGCCGCCCTCTTCGAGCCGGACGCGGGACAGCCCCAGCGGCTGCTGCTGTACGTCCACCACCTCGCCGTGGATGGCGTGTCGTGGCGCGTGCTCCTGGAGGACCTAGAGGCCGCCTACGGCCAGCTCGCGCGCGGTGAGCGCGTGGCCCTGCCTCCGAAGACGACGCCCTTCGTGGAATGGGCCCGGCGGCTTCAGCGGCACGCGCGGACGCCCGCCGTGGAGCAGGAGCTCGCCTTCTGGCGCACGGAGGGCCGTCGCGCCGTGCCGGCCCTCCCGGTGGACCACGAGGGGACGGGGAACAACACCCAGGCCACCGCGCGGCGCGTGGCGGTGAGGCTGGACGCGGCGGAGACGCGGGCGCTCCTGCAGGAGGTGCCCGCCGCCTACCGCTCGCGCATCGACGAGGTGTTGCTGGGGGCGCTGGCCCGCGTGCTCACGCGCTGGACGGGCTCCGAGAGCCTCCGGGTGGACCTGGAGGGCCATGGCCGCGAGGACCTCTTCGAGGACGTGGACCTGTCGCGCACCGTGGGCTGGTTCACCGCGCTCTACCCGGTGGTGCTCCAGGTGCCCGCGAGCGCCAGCCCCGGCACGGCGCTGCGGGCCGTGCGGGACTCGCTGCGGCGCGTTCCGGGACGCGGCCTGGGCCATGGGCTGCTGCGCCACCTGGGTTCGGACGCGGCGCGGGAACACCTGCGGGCCCTGCCCGCGGCGCCGGTGGCCTTCAACTACCTGGGCCAGTTCGACGCGGTGGCCTCCGGTGCGGCTCGCATGCGGGCCTCGCGCGAGTCCGCCGGGCCCACGCGCTCCGGGCTCGGACAGCGCAGCCACCTGCTGGAGGTGAACGGGCTGGTGCTGGGCGGCGAGCTGGAGCTGGAGTGGCTCTACAGCGAGGCCGTGCACACGCACGCCACGGTGGAGGCGCTGGCCGGGGAGCTTTTGACGGCGCTGCGCGAGCTCATCGCCGGCCGCGACTCCGAGGACGCGCGGCGCTACACGCCGGGGGACTTCCCGCTGGTGGACGTGAGCCCGTCGGTGCTGAGCGCCGTGCTGCCGCCGGGAGAGCCGGTGGAGGACGTCTACCGCCTCACGCCCATGCAGCAGGGCATGTTGTTCCAGACGCTGCTGGAGCCGGGAGCCGGCGCGTACGTCGAACAGCTCTCGTGGTCCCTCCACTCGGGGCTGGACGTCGCGGCCTTCCGTGAAGCGTGGCAGGCGGTGGTGGACCGGCACCCGGCGCTGCGCACCCGCTTCCACTGGGAGGGGCTCGCGGAGCCGTTGCAGGTGGTGCTCCCCCGCGCGGAGCTGCCCTGGAGCGAGGTGGACCTGCGGGGCCTGCCTCCCGGAGAGCAGCAGGCCCGGCTCGCGGCGTGGCTGGAGGCGGACAGCGCGCGCGGGTTCGAGCTGTCGCGCGCGCCGCTCCTGCGGCTGACGCTGCTGCGCCTGGACGAGCAGGTGTACCGCTGCGTCTGGAGCTTCCACCACCTCATCCAGGACGGGTGGAGCATGGGGCTGCTGCTCCAGGACGTGTTCGCCGCCTACGCGTCGCGCCTCGCGGGCCAGCCGCCCCGGTGGGGCCGCGCGCCGGCCTTCCGCGACTACGTGGAGTGGCTGGGCCGCCAGGACCTGGCGCGCACCGAGTCCTTCTGGAGGAAGACGTTCGCCGGTGTCGCGGCCCCTACACCGCTGCCCGGCGATGAGCGCGCGAGCGCCCTCCGGGACTCGCGCCAGGGCAGGAGCGGCAGGGTGGAGCTGGTGCTCCCGGCCGCGCTGACGGAGGCCCTGCAGGGCTTCGCGCGGCAGCACCAGCTCACGCTCAACACGCTGGTGCAGGGCGCATGGGCGCTGCTGCTGGGCCGGCACACGCACCTGACGGACGTGGTGTTCGGCGCCACCGTCGCGGGCCGGCCTCCGGGCCTGTCCACCGCGGCGGACACGGTGGGCCTGTTCATCAACACGGTGCCCGTGCGCGTGACGCTGCCTCCGGAGGAGCGGCTGCTGCCGTGGCTGCGGCGCATCCAGGACTGGCAGGCCGAAGCGCAGGAGCACGAGCACAGCCCGCTGGTGCGGGTGCAGGGATGGAGCGGCGTGCCCCGGGGCACGCCCCTCTTCGAGACGCTCCTTGTCTTCGAGAACTACCCGGTGGACGACTCCGTGCGCGCGCGGGCCGGCGGCCTGGACGTGCGCGACGTGCGCTTCGACGAGCGGCCCCAGTACGCCCTCAACGTCACCGTCATCCCGGACGGGCCACTGCGGCTGACGCTGGCCCACGACACCTCGCGCCTGCGGCGCGCCACCGTGGAGCGGCTGGCGGGCCACTGGCGCACGCTGCTGGAGGGCATGGTGGCGCGCCCCTCGCAGCGGCTGGGCGACCTGCCCCTGCTCACCGACGGGGAGCGCCGGCAACTGCTCACCACCTGGAACGACACCCACGCCCCCGTCCCTCCGGGCTGCATCCACCACCTCTTCGAGGCGCAGGTGGAGCGCACCCCCGGCGCGGAGGCCGTGCGCCAGGGCGACACGCGGCTGACGTTCCACGAGCTGGAGCGCCGGGCCAACCAGCTCGCGCACCACCTGCGCGCGCGGGGCGTGAAGCCGGGCGTGCTGGTGGGCCTGTACGTGGAGCGCACGGTGGAGATGGCCGTGGGCCTCCTGGGCATCCTCAAGGCGGGCGGCGCCTACGTGCCGTTGGATCCGGGCTACCCGGTGGCGCGGCTGGCCTCCATGCTGGAGGACTCGGCGGTCCCGGTGCTCGTCACGCAGGAGCGGCTGGCGGACGAGCTGCCCGCGGGCGCGTTCCTGACCGTGTGCCTGGACGCGGACCACGCGCTCATCTCGCGTGAGCGCGACGCGCGGCCCGTCAGCGGCGTCACCGCGGACGACCTGGCGTACGTCATCTACACCTCCGGCTCCACGGGGCGCCCCAAGGGCGTGCTCATCGAGCACCGGGGCGTGGTCAACTACCTGGCGTGGTGCGCCCGGGCCTACCCGGCCGCCGAGGGCGCCGCGCCCGTGCACTCGTCGCTCGCGTTCGACCTGACGGTGACGAGCCTGCTGCTGCCGCTGACGGTGGGACGCGCGGTGGTGCTGGTGGAGGAAGGCGGCGGCGTGGAGGGGCTGGCGCGGGTGATGCGCGAAGGCGGCGGCCATGGCCTGGTCAAGCTGACGCCCTCCCACCTCCAGTTGCTGGCGCGCCAGTTGAGCCCGGCCGAGGCCCGCGGCGGCACGCGCGCCTTCGTCATCGGCGGCGAGGCGCTCACCGCGGAGCACCTGACGTTCTGGCGCGAGCACGCGCCGGACACGCGGCTCATCAACGAGTACGGCCCCACGGAGACGGTGGTGGGCTGCTGCGTGCACGAGGTGACGGGCGACGAGGCCCCGGGGAGCGTCGTCTCCATTGGCCGGCCCATCGCCAACGTGGACCTGCACGTGCTGGACGCGGACCTGCGGCTGGTGCCGGTGGGCGTCACCGGAGAGCTCTACATCGGCGGCGTGCAGTTGGCCCGGGGCTACTGGCGCAGGCCGGAGCTCACGGCGGAGCGCTTCATCCCGCACCCCTTCAGTTGGAAGCCCGGCGCGCGCCTGTACCGCACGGGAGACCGGGTGCGGCGCAACGCGGACGGCACGCTGGAGTTCCTCGGCCGCCTCGACTCGCAGGTGAAGGTGCGCGGCTACCGCATCGAGCTGGGGGAAGTGGAGGCGCACATCGCGGCCTGCGCGGGCGTCCGCGAGGTGGCGGTGCTGACGCGCGAGGACACCTCCGGCGCGGCGCAACTGGTGGCGTACGTCACGGGTGACGTGGACCCGGCGGGCCTGCGCCGGACGCTCACGGAGCAGGTGCCCGGCTACATGGTGCCCGCCGCGTTCATCGCGCTGGACGCCCTGCCCCTCACGCCCAACGGCAAGGTGGACACCCGGGCGCTCGCCGCGCTGGGGCTGGAAGCGGGAGGAGCCCGCGAGCCCGCGGACACGTTCCGCGCGCCGCGCACGCCCACCGAGCAGTTGCTCGCCGGCATCTGGGAGCAGGTGCTGCGCGTGGAGCGCGTGGGCCTGGCGGATGACTTCTTCGAGCTGGGCGGCCACTCCCTGCTGGCCACGCAGCTCGTGTCGCGCGTCCAGGGCACCTTCCAGGTGGACCTGCCGCTCGGTGACATCTTCGAGGCTTCGTCCCTGGCGGCGCTGGCGGAGCGCATCGACGCCCGGGCCCACGGCGTCCGGCCCCCCGCGATGGAGCCCCTGCCGCGCACGGGCGACCTGCCGCTGTCCTTCGCGCAGCAGCGGCTGTGGTTCCTGGACCAGTTGGAGCCGGGCAGCGCCGCGTACAACATCTCCAGCGCGCTGCTGCTGGAAGGCACGCTGGACACGGCCGCGCTCGGCAAGGCCCTGGGGGCCGTGCTGGCGCGCCATGAAGCCCTGCGCGGGGCGTTCCCCGAGTCCGACGGCCGGCCGGTCCTCCGGCTCTCCCCGTCGACGCTGGCCTTGCGCGAGGAGGACCTGGGACACCTGCCCGCCGACGCGCGGATGGAGGCGGCGCTCCGCCGGGCCGCGGATGACGCGCGCCGTCCCTTCGTGCTCGCCGAGGCGCCGCTGCTGCGCGCGCTGCTGCTGCGGCTGGAGGGCGGACGTCAGGTGCTGGCCCTCACCGTCCACCACATCGTCGCGGACGGCGCGTCCATGGCGGTGCTGGTGCGGGAGCTGTCCGAGCTCTACCAGGCCTTCCGCGAGGAGCGGGCCCCGGTGCTGCCCGGGCTGCCCGTGCAGTACGCGGACTTCGCGCACTGGCAGCGCCAGTGGCTCCAGGGCCCTGTCCTGGAGGCGCAGCTTGGCTGGTGGCGTGAGCAGCTCCACGACCTGCCCCCGGCGCTGGAGCTGCCCACCGACCGGCCCCGGCCCGCGGTCCAGTCCTTCCGGGGCGCGGCCGTGCCGGTCCGCCTGCCGGTGGAGCTGACGCGGGAGCTGCACGCCTTCTGCCGGCGCGAGGGCGTCACCCCCTTCATGGTGATGCTGGCCGCCTTCCAGGTGCTGCTGCACCGCCACTCCGGCCAGGACGACGTGGGCGTCGGTTCGCCCATCGCGGGACGCACGCGCGCGGAGACCGAGGGCCTCATCGGCTTCTTCGCCAACACGCTGGTGCTGCGCGCACGGATGGGCGCGGACCCCACCTTCCGCGAGCTGCTGGCCCAGGTGCGGCGCACCGCGCTGGGGGCGTACTCGCACCAGGACCTGCCCTTCGAGCAACTGGTGGACGCGCTGCGGCCGGAGCGCGACCTGAGCCGCTCCCCGCTCTTCCAGGTGATGTTCGTCCTGGACCAGGACGCGCTCGCGGACGTGGCGCTGCCGGGCCTGTCCCTCAAGCCGCTGGTCCTCGAACGGGACACGGCGAAGTTCGACCTCACGCTCGCGCTGGCGGACACGGCCGAGGGACTGGTGGGCTCGCTGGAGTACAGCACCGACCTGTTCGACGCGGCGACCGTCACGCGGCTGGGGCAGCACCTGGAGACGCTGCTGAGGGGCAGCCTCGCCACGCCGGACGAGCGCCTCTCCCGGCTGCCGCTGATGTCCCAGGCCGAGCGGCACCAGCTCGTCTCGGAGTGGAACGACACGCGCCTTGCGCGCGAGGCGTCCCTCACGCTGCACGGGCTCATCGAGGCCCAGGCCGAGCGCACGCCCGACGCGGTGGCGGTGACGTTCGACGAGGAGGCCCTCACCTACCGGGAGCTGGACGCGCGGGCCAACCAGGTCGCGCACGCGCTGCGCGAGCGCGGCGTGGTCCCCGATTCGCGCGTGGCCGTGCTGATGGAGCGCTCCGTGGAGCTGGTGGTGGGCCTGCTGGGCATCCTCAAGGCCGGCGGCGCCTACGTCCCGCTGGAACCCACGCTGCCCCAGGAGCGGCTGCGGTCCATGCTCCGTGACAGCGAGGCGCGGTGGGTGCTCACCCAGGCGCGGCATGCCTCGCTGCTCCCGGCGGAGGCGCCCGAGGCGCTGAGCCTGGACGCGGACTGGCGCACGTTCGCGAAGCACACGCGGGCCCGTCCAGACGTGACGGTGCACGGCGGCGGGCTCGCCTACGTCATCTTCACGTCCGGCTCCACGGGTCAGCCCAAGGGGGCGATGAACACCCACGAGGCCATCTGCAACCGCCTGCTGTGGATGCAGGACGCCTACGGGCTGACGGCGGACGACCGCGTCCTGCAGAAGACGCCCTACGGCTTCGACGTGTCCGTGTGGGAGTTCTTCTGGCCGTTGATGACCGGAGCGCGGCTGGTGGTCGCGCGGCCCGGTGGCCACCAGGACAGCGCGTACCTGACGCGCACGCTCGTCGAGCAGGGCATCACCACCCTGCACTTCGTGCCGTCCATGCTGCGCGCCTTCCTGGACGAGCCGGGCGTCGAGTCCTGCACCGGCCTCCAGCGGATCATCTGCAGCGGCGAGGCGCTGCCCGCCGACCTCCAGGCGCGCTGCCTGGCGCTGCTCCCGGCGGAGCTGCACAACCTGTACGGCCCCACCGAGGCGGCCGTGGACGTCACCGCATGGGCCTGCGCCCGGGGCGACACCCGGGCCAGCGTCCCCATTGGCCGGCCCATCCACAACGTGTACCTGCGCGTGCTCGGGCCGCGTCTGGAGCTGGTGCCCGCGGGGGCCGTGGGCGAGCTGTACCTGGGCGGCATCGCGCTGGCGCGGGGGTACGCGGGCCGTCCCGGCCTCACCGCGGAGCGCTTCGTGCCGGATCCGTTCGGTGACGCACCGGGGGCCCGCCTCTACAAGACGGGCGACCGGGTCCGCTACCTCGCGGACGGCAGCCTGGAGTACCTGGGCCGCGGCGACTTCCAGGTGAAGCTGCGCGGCTTCCGCATCGAGCTGGGGGAGATCGAAGCCGTCCTGGGCTCGCACGCCTCCGTGCACGAGTCCGCCGTGGTGGTGCGCGAGGACGTCCCGGGCCAGAAGCGGCTCGTCGCCTACGTCGTCGCCGCCAGCGGCGCGGGGGTGGACGAGGACGCCCTGCGCGCCGTGCTCAAGGCGCGGCTGCCCGAATACATGGTGCCCTCGGCCTTCGTGAGCCTGCCGGCGCTGCCGCTGTCCTCCAACGGCAAGCTGGACCGGCGCGCGCTTCCCGCCCCCGGGCGCCTGGCTTCCGGCGAGGGCTTCATCGCGCCGCGCACGTCCGTGGAGCGCACGCTCGCGGACATCTGGGCCCAGGTGCTGGGCCTGGAGCGCGTGGGCACGGCAGACAACTTCTTCACGCTCGGCGGTGACTCCATCCTGGGCCTCCAGGTCGTCTCGCGTGCGCGGCGCGCGGGGCTGCGGCTCACGGCCCGGCAGCTCTTCCAGCACCAGACGGTGGCGGAGCTGGCTCGCGCCGCGGGCGACGCGCCGGTGCTCCCGTCCGAGCAGGGCCCCGTCACCGGCGAGGTGCCGCTCACGCCCATCCAGCACTGGTTCCTGGAGCAGCCCCGCTCCAGGCCCCAGCACTTCAACCAGTCGGTGCTGCTGGAGGTCCTCCAGCCGCTGGACACCGGGCTGCTGGAGCGCGCCCTGGGACACCTGCTGCTGCACCACGACGCCCTGCGCATGCGCTTCGAGTCCCGGCAGGGGCGTTGGACGCAGCACCTGGGAGGCGCGGAGTCCGCGACGCCCGCGCTGAAGCACGAGGACCTGTCCGCGGTGCCTCCCGAGGCACAGCACGCGGCCCTGGAGCGCATCGCGGCCGAAGCGCAGGCCTGTCTGGACCTCACCCACGGTCCGCTGCTGCGCGCCGTCCGCTTCGACCTGGGCCCCTCGCGGCCCGGCTACCTGCTGCTCGTCATCCACCACCTCGTGGTGGACGGCGTCTCCTGGCGGGTGCTGCTGGAGGACCTGGACGCCGTGTGCTCGCGGCTTCGCGAGGGTCTGGAGCCCGCGCTGCCGCCCAAGAGCACGTCCTTCAAGGCGTGGGCGGAGCGGCTGCACGCGCATGCCCGGACCGACGCCTTCGCCCGGCTTCCGGCCTGGCTGGACCTGCCTTCGCCCACGCCGCTGCCCGTGGACGTGGCCGGGGGGAGCAACACGCTCGACTCGGAGAAGCGCGTCCTGGCGTCTCTCGGCGCCGAGGAGACCCAGTTGCTGCTCCAGGAGGTGCCCGGCGCGTACGGGGCACGGCTGGAGGAGGTGCTGCTCGCGGCCCTGACGCACACGCTCGCGCGGTGGTCCGGCGCTTCCCACCTCATGGTGGACCTGGAGGGCCACGGCCGCGAGGACCTCTTCGAGGACGTGGACCTGTCGCGCACCGTGGGGTGGTTCACCACGCTGTTCCCGCTGCTCGTGAACGTGGATGCGTCCCTCGCTCCGGCATCAGCGGTGCGGCAGGTGCGGCACGCCCTGCGCGCGGTGCCCGACAAGGGCCTGGGCTACGGACTGCTGCGCTACCTGCGCCCGGAGCACGGCTCCCGTCCGCGCTCCTCCGCGTCGGGGGCGCCCGTGCTGTTCAACTACCTGGGACAGCTCGACTCGGCCCTGCCCGCGTCGTCCCGGTTCCGCCTCTCGCGCCTGCCCACCGGGCCCGTGCAGGGCGGCGAGGGTCCGCGCACGCACGTGCTGGAGGTCAACGCCTTCATCCTCGGGGGGCGCCTGGAGGTCGCGTTCGCGTACAGCCAGAACCTGCACCACGAGGCCACCCTCCAGGGCCTGGGCCAGCGCTTCACGGAGGCCCTGCGCGCGCTCATCACCGGGCGCCACTCGCCCCAGGCGCTCGCGCGGACCGCCGCGGACTTCCCGCTCGCTGGCGTGCCCGCGCATTTCCTGGACGCCCTGCTCCAGGACCAGCCCGCGCTGGAGGACGTCTATCCGCTGGCGCCCATGCAGCGCGGCCTGCTCTTCCACGCGCTGCTGTCACCGGGCTCCAGCTCCTACTTCGAGCAGCTCTCCTGGGCGTTCTTCCACACCCAGCTCGATCCGGTCGCCCTGCACCGCGCCTGGGAACACGTGGTGGCCCGGCACCCGGTGCTGCGCACGGGCTTCCTCTGGGAGGGCCTGGAGCAGCCCGTCCAACTGGTGCACGCCCGGAGCGAGCTGCCCTGGCAGGAGCTCGACTGGTGCACGCTCCCGGAGACGGAGCGGGAGGCCCGCTTCCAGGCGTTCCTCGCGCAGGACCGCGCCCTGGGCTTCGACCTCACCCGGCCGCCGCTGATGCGGCTCACGCTCATCCAGTTGGGACAGGACGCCTGGCGGCTGGTGTGGAGCTTCCACCACCTGCTGGTGGACGGCTGGAGCATCGCGCTGCTCCTCAAGGAGCTGTTCGCGACGTACACCCGGCTCGCCTCGGGTCAGCCGCTCGCGGCCGTCACGCTGTCGCATGGCTACCGCGACTACGTGGCGTGGCTCCAGGGCCAGGAGCCCTCCAGGACGGAGGCCTTCTGGCGTGCCTCGCTCGCGGGGGTGAGGGCGCCCACCGCCCTGCCGGAGCCGCTCGCGGGTGAAGCCGCCAGCGACTCCGCCGAGGGCAGCGAGCGCGAGGTGACCCTGTCCGAGCAGGACACCACCGCGATGCAGTCCTTCGCGCGCCAGCACCAGCTCACGCTCAACACGCTGGTGCAGGCCGCGTGGGCGCTGGTGCTCGCCCGGCACGCGGGCGAGGACGAGGCCGTCTTCGGGGCCACGCGCTCCGGCCGTCCCGCCGGGCTCGCGAACGTCGAGTCCGCGGTGGGCCTGTTCATCAACACCCTGCCCGTCCGCGTCCGGCTGCCCGCGCATGCCCGGGTGGCCACGTGGCTGAAGGAGCTGCAGGCGAACCAGCTCGAGCTGGCCGACCACGAGCACACGCTCCTGTCCGACATCCAGGCCTGGAGCGAGGTGCCGCGCGGCACCTCGCTCTTCGAGAGCATCCTCGTCTTCGAGAACTACCCCGTGGACGCGGCGCTGAAGGAGGGCGCGCGGCACCTGGACATCCGCGATCCCCAGAGCTTCTCGCGCACCCACTACCCGCTCACGGCGGTCGCCATCCCGCGGCAGGAGCTGCGGCTGCGGCTGGTCTCCGGCGTCCAGCGCCTGGGGCCCGCCACGCTGGAGCGGTTGCTCGCGCAGTGGCGCGCCGCCCTGTCCGGCCTCATGGCCGCGGCCGACGGCCGCCTGTCCGACGTCACCGGACTCTCGCCCGGCGAGCGCCAGCGCATGCTGGTCGACTGGAACGACTCGCACGTCGCCTTCGTCCAGGACACCCGCGCGCACCACCTCTTCGAGGCCCAGGCCGCGCGCACCCCGGACGCTCCCGCGCTGGAGTGCCAGGGCACCACGCTCACCTACCGGGAGCTGGACGCGCGCGCCAACCAGCTCGCGCACCACCTGCGCCTGTCCGGCGTGGGGCCGGACGTGCGTGTCGCGCTGTGCTGCGAGCGTTCGCCGGAGCTGATCATCGGCATGCTCGGCATCCTCAAGGCCGGCGGCGCCTTCGTTCCGCTGGAGCCGTCGCATCCGGCCGAGCGGCTCGCCTTCGTGGTGGAGGACAGCGGCGCTTGCGTGCTGCTCACGCAGAAGGCCCTGGCACCTCCAGGGGCCGCACCGCGGCTCACGCGGGTCCTGCTGGATGAGGACTGGGGCGTCATCGCCCGTCAGCCCACGCACGCGCCCGCCACGCGCGTGCTGCCGGACCACCTGGCCTACGTCATCTACACCTCCGGCTCCACCGGCAAGCCCAAGGGCACCCTCCTGCACCACCGGGGCCTGTGCAACAC
>NZ_JAIQDD010000043.1:0-52786 GCF_020036995.1 Corallococcus sp. AS-1-12
CTGTCCCCCTTGTCGCTTGGCAGCCGGCCAACTGGCCTCGCTATTCCGCGCAGACCTCCAGTCGGACAGGTTCTGGCCGCCCGGCAGGGGCGGGGGGGCCTGGCCGCGCTTCTTCAAACCTGTCCGACTGTCGGACAGGTTTTCTCTGGGCGCCTCCGGCGGGGCCGTCCCCTGGGGGTTCTCATGTTCTCAAGCCTCTGGATGGGGACTGTGGCCGAAGGCGGATGGAGGCCCTTGGATGGCCGCGGGCTGGGCTCGTTCCTCTACACTGCGCCCGCTCATGCTCCGCTCCCTCTTCGTCCTCCTCTGCTGTCTGCCTGCCGGCGCGCTCGCGGCTTCCGAGTCCTGGCTTGTGACGACCGACCTTTGGGGCAACCCCGCCTATCAACTCCTCACGCTGGAGCGCGACGGGAAGCGACTCTCCGGTGAGCTGGATGGGGACGCGTTGACGGGGGAGCGCACGGGCAATGCCGTCCACTTCGTCGTCACGGACTCCCGCCAGAAGACCTACGTCTTCGACGGCAAGGTGAGCGGTGAGTCACTTCGCGGTACCGCGGACTACCCGGACAGCAACAACCCGAAGGCGCGGGCTTCCCATGCCTTCACGGCCCGACTGCTTCCCTCGCGCCCCTCGGGCGCTCCTCGCGTGCATGACTTCACGCCCACCTCCTGGTCCAACGAGTTCACCGCGCACCGCGCACCGGTGCTGACCGTCTGGCCGGGCGACACCGTGCGCACCTCGACGCTCGACTCCGGCGGCATGGACTCGAAGGGCGTCACCCGCGCCCTCTTCGGCAACCCGCAGACGGGCCCCTTCTTCATCGCCACCGCGAACCCGGGCGACACGCTGGCCATCCGCATCCGCCGCCTCACGTTGAACCGCACGTTCGCGGACAGCCTGGATGGCATCGTGGGCCGCGCGCTCACGCCAGGGCTCGCCGCGAAGGCGACGGAGCTGGGCAAGCCCGTGCGCTGGAAGCTCGACCCCGAGCGCGGCGTCGCGACCCCGGAGAACCCGACCGAGCGCCTGAAGGCCTTCACCGTGCCGCTGCGGCCCATGCTGGGCGGCCTGGCCGTGGCGCCCGGCTTCGGCTCCGCGCCCCTGTCCACCGGTGACACGGGCCGCTACGGCGGCAACATGGACTTCAACGAGATCGTGGCGGGCAACACCGTCTACCTGCCCGTGGCGCAGCCCGGCGCCCTCCTGTACTTGGGCGACGCCCACGCCGCGCAGGGTGACGGCGAGACCTCCCAGTACGCGCTGGAGACCTCCATGGACGTCGAGTTCACCGTGGACGTCCTGCACGGCAAGCCGCCGCCCGCTACGCCTCGCGTGGAGTCCCCCACGCACCTCATGACGCTGGGGCAGGGCGGTTCGCTGGACGACGCCCTGCGCTCCGCGACGCAGGGCATGACGCAGTGGCTGGAGCAGGACTACGGGCTCACCCTGTCGGAGAGCGCGCAGGTGCTGGGCAGCTCCGTGCAGTACGTCGTCGCGAACCTCGCCGGACGCAGCGTGGGCGTCGCCGCGAAGCTGGACAAGGCGCGGCTCCAGGCCCTCCGGCCCCCGGTGAAGTGAGCTGCATTCCCGGGGGAGGCCTGGGCCCCCGGAAAATGGGGCGGAAATGCCGTGTCGATTTCGCGGCCCCTCGTTCGACGTGGAGATGAACCCTCCCGGTGACCCGGGAGCACTTCTTCCTCCGAACAGGGAGCCTCCCATGGCCAGAAAGATCGCACTCGCCATCCTCGTCCTCGCCGTCGCGCTGGGCGCCTTCGTCGCCACCCGCCCGGACCGCTTCCGCATCGAGCGCAACGCGCACGTGGCCGCGCCCCCAGCCACCGTCTTCGCGCTGATCAACGACCTGCACCGGTTCGACACGTGGAACCCCTTCCGCTCCGAGCCCGGGCCCGGCGTGACCAAGGCCTTCGACGGGCCCAACGAGGGACCGGGCGCCAGCTTCGCCTATGCCGGCGGCGAGTCCGGAGATGGGCGCATGACCATCGTGGAGAGCCAGCCCGGCGCGCGCGTCGTCCTCAAGCTGGAGTTCTTCACGCCGTTCGAAGCCACGAACCAGGCCACCTTCACGCTCACCCCGGAGAACGGCGGCACCCGCGTGAGCTGGGCGATGGAGGGCGAGAACACCCTGATGGGCAAGGCGATGTCGCTCGTCGTGAACATGGACACGATGATCGGCAAGGAGTTCGAGCGGGGCCTCGCGAACCTGGACGCCACCGCGCGAGGCATCACCCCGCCTCCCAGCGCGAGCGCCCAGGCCGACGCGGCGGCGCCCGCCCCGGCGCTCTGAGGACGCGCCTCAGCCCTCCAGCGCCCGGTAGGCGGCCTTGGAGAACTCCAGGGACAGGGCCTCGTCGTCGGGGCCCTGCGCCCGCCGCTGCGTCAGGAGGAGGGCCGTCAGGTCCTGCCGGGGATCAATGAAGAAGATCGTGCCGTAACCGCCGCCCCAGCCGTAGCGGCCGGCCGTGGGCGAGACACCATCCGGCTTCGTGCACACGGCTCCGCCGAAGCCCCAGCCGGACGCATCCCAGAAGCCGGGGAAGAAGGGCGAGGCGGCCTTCTGCTCCTCCGGAATCTGGTCCGTCAGCAGCTCCTGGACGCTCGCGGAGGACAGCAGCCGGGTGTCCCCGGCCACGCCCTTGCTCAGCAGCATCCGGCAGAAGGCGAGGAGGTCATCGGCCGTGGACACGAGCCCTCCCTGGCCTCCTCCCGAGAGGAAGGCGGGGGGCCGTGACCAGTGGCTGTCCGCCGGGGTGTCCCACGCCTCCAGGCTCCCCGTGGCGTCGTCGCGCGCGTAGGCCGTCGTGAGCCGGTCGAGCTTCCGCGCGGGCACGGTGAACGCCGTGTCCTTCATGCCCAGGGGCCCGAAGAGCCGCTCGCGCAGGAAGTCGTCGAAGCGCATGCCCGACGCCCGCGCGACCAGCACGCCCAGGACCTCGTAGCCGGTGTGATAGGCCCACCGCTCTCCGGGCTGATGCATGAGCGGCAGCGCGCCCAGTCGCCGCATGAATTCATCGGGCGGATCCGTGAGCATGTGGAAGCCGGGCGCCACCCGGGCCTCGCTCATGGCCCGCTGGATGGGATGCGTTCCGGGCGGCGCCATCACCGCGCCCAGCCCCCACCGCAGCGTGAGCAGGTCGCGCACGGTGATGGCGCGCTTCGCGGGGACGGTGTCGTCGAGCGGGCCCTCGGGAGTGCGCAGGACGCGGCGGTCCGCCAGCTCCGGCAGCCACGGGTCGACGGCGCCGTCGAGCGGGAGCTTCCCATCCTCCACGAGCATCAGCGTGGCCACCGCCGTGATGGGCTTGGCCATGGACGCGAGCCGGAAGAGGCTGTCGCGCCGCATGGGCGGATCCGAAGGCGTGAGGCCCTGCGTGCCCAGCACGTCGACGTGCACGGTGTCCCCGCGAGCGACGAGGGCGACGACGCCGGGCAGGCCACCGCGCTCGACGTGGCCTCGCAGGGCGGACGTCATGTCGGCGAGCCGGGGAGGGGAGAGCGTGGCGGAGCGTTGGGACATGGCCTCGAGTCTAGACCCGCGAGTCCCGATACGTGAGGGCAGGCCCGCGCTCAGCGCTTCGCGAGGATGAAGGCCGTGACGGAATAGCGCTGGTGACCCCGGGCCTCGGACGTCCACTCGGTCACGCGGTGGGGGGCGCCCCTGGCGCGGAAGATGAACACCGAGTTGAAGAGCGGCGGGACGCGCATCATGTCCGCGTCCACTTCGGGATGCCGGAAGGTGAGGCCGCCGCCGAAGCGGTCCTCCCACGGGCGCGTGAAGTTGTAGACGACGGCGAGCCCCTCCTCGTCCGTGTCCGGTGCTTCGGGAAGGACTCGCCCACCTCCATGCGCGACACCTGCACCTGCCGCGTCTGCAGCGGCTCGGGCCAGCCCACCAGCGCGGCGTGGAAGGCCGCGCCGTCCGCGCTCTGGATCCACGCGCGGAAGTCCGTCAGGGCGGAGGGCTCCTGGTGGTGCAGCGGCCTCACGCGCCTTCGGGGTCAACTTGACCTTCTCGAAGACGTCGCGCACCTGGGTCTTCTGCTGGGGGCTCGGTTGGCTCGCGCCAGCGCCCTGGAGCGCCTTCTTGAGGGCCGGGGGGCCCACTGCCTTGCCCGCCGTGCTGGCGGTCTGCAGCGACGAGACGAAGCAAGGGTTATCGCCCCGCCCGGCCGGAGTTGCTTGATCCTCCGTGGATGAGAGCCCCGGGAGGGCGCCGCCTGGCCGCCCGTTGCCTTCCTTCCGGGGTGCGCGACCCAACCCTTGAAGACAAGGGGAGGACACCATGGCGCACCGAGACGACGGCCTGCTGGTTCGAGCGCTCGCGGAGTCCGTGCGGCCGCTCCAGGGGACGCACGAGGACTTCAGGCCCTTGATGGAGTTGGTGGGGGACGCGACGTGCGTGCTGATTGGCGAAGCGACCCACGGCACGCACGAGTTCTACCGGCTGCGCGCGCTCCTGACGCGGAGGCTCATCGAGGAGAAGGGCTTCAACGCCGTCGCGGTGGAGGCGGACTGGCCGGACGCGTACCGCATCAACCGCTACGTGCGGGCCATGGGCACGGACGTGGACGCGGTGGAGTCGCTCTCCGACTTCCAGCGCTTCCCCGCCTGGATGTGGCGCAACGCGGACGTGCTGGACTTCGCGGGCTGGCTGCGGACGCACAACGACCGCCACTCGCCCCGGGAGAAGGTCGGGTTCTACGGGCTGGACCTCTACAGCCTCCACGCCTCCATGGGCGCGGTGCTGAAGTACCTGGACCGGGCGGACCCCGAGGCCGCGAAGCGCGCCCGGCACCGCTACGCGTGCTTCGAGCACTTCGGGGAGGACCCCCAGGACTACGGCCACGCGACGTCGCTGGGCCTGTCGCCGGATTGCGAGCGGGAGGTCGTCGACCAGCTCCGCGAGCTGCAGCGGGAGCGCGAGGCCCTGCTGCGCCGGGATGGGTTCATCGCGGAGGACGCGCAGTTCGAGGCGGAGCAGAACGCGCGGGTCGTCCAGAACGCGGAGGAGTACTACCGGTCCATGTTCCGTGGACGCATCTCGTCCTGGAACCTGCGCGACACGCACATGGCGGACACGCTGGATACGCTGATGGGCTTCCTGCACCGGCGGCTGGGGGCCGCGCGGGTCGTGGTCTGGGCGCACAACTCCCACGTCGGGGACGCGCGCGCGACGGAGATGGGCGAGGCGGGCGAGGTGAACCTGGGCCAGTTGACGCGCCAGCGTCACCCGCGAGCGACCCGGCTCATCGGCTTCAGCACGTACCGGGGCACCGTCACCGCGGCCTCCAACTGGGGCGGCCCCGCCGAGCGCAAGCGGGTCCGTCACGGGCTGGCGGGAAGCTGCGAGTCCCTCTTCCATCAGGTCGGACTGCCCGGCTTCCTGCTGGACCTCCGCGACCTGGGAGAGGCCGCCGGAGCGCTCCGGGAGCGGCGCCTGCAGCGGGCCATCGGCGTCATCTACCGGCCCGACACGGAGCGCCGGAGCCACTACTTCCACACGCGACTGCCGGAGCAGTTCGACGCGATGCTGCACCTCGACGAGACGCGCGCGCTCGAACCGCTGGAGCGCACCGCCGGATGGGAGCGCGGTGAAGCGCCGGAGACCTACCCGACGGGCCTGTAGTCGCCACGCGGCCGCTCCGCGGTGACGGGCGTCGCGGCTATCTCCGTTGCCGGCTGGACGCCTTGCGGGTGGCCGCCGCCTTGCGAGCGGACGTCTTGCGGGCGGTGGCCGTGCGCTTGCGTGAGGCGCTCTTCGCCTGGGCGGACAGGGCCTGCTTGGAGGCCGCCTGACGGCCCTCCCGCTTCAGCGCGCCCTGCGTGGCCTTGCTCCGCTTCTTCGACGGTGCCCGGGGCTTGCGCTCCTGCCGGCCCGCCTCCAGGTCCTGCTTCGCCGAGCGTCGTGTCCGCGCGGAGGACTGCTCCTTCGTGGGGGGCTCCAGCGGGACGCCCGCGCGCCGCGCCTTCGACAGTCCGATGGCGATGGCCTGCTTCGAAGAGCGTGCGCCGTGCTCGCCTTCGCGAAGGTGCTCCAGTTCCTCGCGCACGAACCCACCCGCCGCGGTGCTGGGGCTCTTGCCCTCGCGCAGGTCCTTCTTCGCTCGTTCATCAGTCGCCTTGTCGGGGATGGCTTGCTCCCATTCGGGTTACGGTCCTGGCCCAAAGGTGCGGACGCTCCGCGCCCAGGCAAGCCGTGCCCCGTGTCCGGAGGGAGCCCCATGCGGTGGTGGTGTCTCACGCTGTTGCTTGCTTCCTGTTCGGCGCACCGGTCCTCCGGTGGTGGCGCGATGGAGGACGCGAACGCGCGGGACCTGCGCGCCCGCATCCACGAGGCCCGGGGTGAAGCGGCCGCCGGGTCCCGGCAGTGGAGCGTGGCGGCGGCGTCGTTCGCGCTCGCGCGGGCGTCGCGGGACTCACTCGCCGCGCAGTGGGGGCAGGGCCAGGCCGTGGACCGCGCCTCCACGCTGCGCTGGTCGAAGCGATTCCAGGGGTCGGTGCTCGCGCTGGCGTTCACCCCGGATGGCCGCGTGCTGGCGTCCGGGCACTACGACTCCGTCGTCCGGCTCTGGGACGTGGAGCGCGGCGAGCTGCTGGCGGAGCTCAAGGGCCACACGGCCGAGGTCCACGCCGTCGCCTTCTCGCCGGACGGCCGCTGGCTGGCTTCCGCGGGGCGGCCCGGCGAGCTCCGGGTCTGGGATTGGCGCCAGGGCCGGCTTCACCAGGTGATTGCCGGCCACTCAGACGTCGTGCTCGGGCTGGCCTTCTCTCCCGACGGCATGCGGCTGGCCTCCGGCGGTCTGGACAAGGCGGTGCGCGTCTGGGACCTCGAGACGGGCGCCGAACCGCTGCGCTTCGAGCACGACGACAACGTCATCGCCGTCGCCTTCTCCCCGGACGGCGGGCGGCTGCTGTCCACGAGCGCGGACCGGAGCGCGCGGGTCTGGGACCTGGGGGCTCGCAGGGAGGTCCACCGCCTCATGGGACATGGGGAGAAGGTGGAGGCGGGCGCGTTCTCCTCGGACGGACAGCGCATCATGACGGCGGCGGGCGACCGGGCCGTGCGCTTCTGGGACGCCCGCTCGGGACAGCTCACCGACGTGTTCCGCAACTCCGGCGACGTGTCCGTGGCCGCCATCGACGGCGGGTTCCAGCTCCTGGTCCAGGGCGGATGGGACGGGCGCGTGCAGCTCGTGGACGGCCAGGAGGGCCATGGCGGCGCGCTGCTGGAGCGGATGGATGCGCATCACGCCGCCGTGATGAGCGTGGCCCTGTCACCGGACGGGCGCACGTTCGCTTCGGGCGGGATGGACGGCGTGCTCGACGTGTGGCGCCGGCCGGAGGTCCCCGCGCAGGTGCTGCTTCGCGGCCCCGGCGTCTGGGTGGAGGCGCTCGCGTTCTCCCAGGACCGCGAGCTGCTGGCGGGCGGCGAGGACGGCTGGCGGCGGTGGCGCATCACGGAGGGAGGTGCCCTCCGCCAGGAGGAGGGCGGAGCGGAGTCCGCGGTGTCCCTGGCGGTGAGCCCGGACCGCGAGCGCGTCGGGGTGGGCACGCTGAAGGGGCGGGCGCTCGTGCTGGACGCGCGCTCGGGGCGGGTGCTGCTGGAGCTGCCAGGGGGGAGCGGCTCCGTGCGCGCGGTGGCCTTCAGCCCGGATGGCACCATGGTCGCGGTGGCGGGCGGTGCGGACATCCAGCTCTGGTCCGTGCCCGACGGCAGGCCCGTGGGACTGCTCCAGGGACACACGGACAAGGTCTGGGCCCTGGCCTTCGACAGCACGGGGCGCAGGCTCGCGTCGGGCGGCAAGGACCAGACGGTGCGGACGTGGGACGTGGAGCGGCGTCAGCCCCTCTTGCGGCTCGACATGGGCGAGCCCGTGCGCGCCGTGGTCTTCACTCCCTCCGAGCCCCACCTGGTGACGGCGGGGATGCGGCAGCCCGTCCGCGTCTGGGACGTGACGGAGGGCCGGCTATTGAAGACGCTGGGGGAAAAGGCCGTGGGCGTGCTGGCCCTGGCCGTGTCTCCGGATGGCCGCTTCCTGGCTTCGTCGGGCATGGAGCCGGAGGTGAAGGTCTGGGGGCTGCCCTCCGGCGAGCCGTTGGGGACGCTCACGGGCCAGCAGGGCTTCGTGGCGGCCCTGGCCTTCTCACCGGACGGCGCGCTCCTCGTCTCCGCGGCCTCCGACCGGACGCTCCAGGTGAACCGGTTCGACTCCATCGCGCATCCCGCCCCGGCGGGAGCGGGCATCGACGACCTGCTGCGCCGCTACGGGCTCGCCTGGGACGAGGCGCGGTTCCGGCTCACATCAGCCGCAGGAAGCGATTGAGGTCGCGGAACAACCAGAGGGGATTGCCGTGCCACACGGCCATCTCCAGCACCCCCGCCCAGGCGACGAGGCCCAGCCGCACCGCCGTGGGCCAGCGCGGAGCGCGCAGCACGCCCACGCACAACGGCACCAGCAGCAGCGCGGAGGCGTGCCACCAGTGGCGCGTGTCGATGACCGCGAGCAGCACGCCCAGCCCCACCGACGCGGTCACCAGCCCGTCCGCCCCGCGCCAGGACAGCGCCAGCGCCGCCGCGCTCAAGCCCATCACCAGGGCCACCGTGCCGGGCTCGCCCAGGATGGAGGGCGTCGCCGCGTCGGTCCGCGCGGCCAGCGGCGCCATCCACAGGAACGTGCGCACGCAGAGGACCCCCACCGCGGCGACCCCGAGCAGCGTGCCCCACGGCCACTGACGCACCGGCCGCCCGCGCACCCCACGCCACAGCGCCACGACGCCCACGGCGACGAGCACGAGCGCCCGGTAGTGCAGCAGCGCCGCGAGCGCCAGCCAGCGCAGCGCGACCACCGGCCGGTCCTTCGCGAGCGCCCCCAGGGCCAGCACCCCGCAGACGAGCCACGCGCCGTCGTACTGGCCGTGGAGCGCCAGCCGCATCAGCACCAGCCAGCAGAGGAACCCCACCGCCCAGCGGCTTCCCACAGGAAGCCCGTCCAGCAGCCGCAGCGCCGCGTAGAGCGCCACGTGCGCGAAGACCAGCAGGTACAGCAGGCACACCTGCCCGAAGGCCTGGGGCGACAGGGGGACCCACTCGCCCACGAGCGCCAGGGGCAGGAAGAGCACCAGCGCGCCGGGCGGATAGACGTACGGCACCTCCAGCCACTGGTCGATGGCCTGACGGTAGGGGACGCCCTCGCGAAGCTCGCCCAGCGGGGCGGTGTAGAGGGCCTGGAGCCCGCGATGCAGTCCCACCCAGACCGCGTACGGATGGCGCACGTGGTCCGTGTAGCCCTCCTTCAGCGTCCCCCGCGACGTCACCCCGGACAGGGGGACGGCGGAGAGCACCAGGAGCGACAGCAACGTGAGCAGCCCCCACCGCGCGGCGGGATGCCGGACGAGGATGCCGGGGCCTCCCATGACGTCAGGTGCCCGCCGCCGCCTCCGCGCTCCCGGCCGCCACGCGCGCGCGCAGGTCCTGCTTGAGGCCCAGCGAGAAGAGCACCAGGGTGAGCAGGTACACGGGTTCGATGAAGAAGAGCTGCGGGCCGCCCAGGGACAGGCCGTGGGTCTTCTTCTCGAAGAGGACGTGCGCGCCCACCACCATCGCGAAGCGGAACACCATCACGCCCACCGCGATGCCCGCGGCCGTCCCCGTGGGGAGCCGCGCGACGGCCTCCGCGGCGAGCAGCGTGGGCACCAGCGGCAGGGCCATGAGCAGGCCGGCGGTCCACTCCAGCGTCATGGCGTACACGGCCACCGCGGCCACCAGCAGGTGCGCGGCGGTCAGCGGCGTGCCGGGAACGCGCACCCAGCACAGCGGCACCAGCAGGGCGAACGTGAAGAGGTAGGCCCCCACGAAGTGGGCAGCGCGGCTGACCCCGTTCTCGTGCAGCGGCATCCAGGCGCGCATCTTGTCGGCGAAGCTCATGGGCCTCCACGGTAGGCCATCCGCGCCCGGGATGCCGCTCCCCGTGTGAAACCCGGGAGGCCGCCGCGCATCAGGGGGGCGCAACCTGTGGACCGCGACGTCCAATGACAAGGACGTGGACACGCCGGCCGTGGCGGCGGTGCTGGGCGCGCTCCAGGGCACGAACAAGACGTTCCTCTACACGAGCGGCGTCTGGGTGCACGGCCCCACGCAGGGCGTCGCCGCCGAGGACGCGCCGCTGAACGCGACCCCGCTGGTCGCGTGGCGCCCCGCCGTGGAGCAGCGCGCGCTGGGCACGCCGGGCGTGCGCGGCATCGTCATCCGCCCGGGCGTCGTCTACGGGCAGGGCACCGGCATCCCCGCCATGCTCACCGGCTCCGTGAAGGACCGGGGCGCCGTCACCTACGTGGGCACGGGGGAGAACCACTGGGCCGTGGTGTTCCTGGACGACCTGGCGGACCTCTATGTGCGCGCCGTGGAGAAGGCGCCCGCGGGCACCGTCCTCCTGGCCACGCAGGGCCCGGGCGTGAAGGTGAAGGACGCCGCGCAGGCCGCCAGTGAGGGCGCGGGCGTGGCCGGCAGGACGGCGGCGTGGCCCCTGGAGGAGGCCCGCAGGCAGTTCGGTCCGTTCGCGGACGCGCTGGCGTTGGATCAGCGCTTCACGTCGAAGAAGGCGGAGCAGCTCCTGGGCTGGGCGCCCAGGGGGCCGAGCCTCCTCGAGGAGCTGCGCACCGGCTCCTACGCGCGCCGCTGAAGGCAGGCGCCCGGCCGCGTTCAGCCCCGGGACGTCTTGAGCACCTTCGCGATGACGGCCGCGTCCGTCACGCGGTCGTACTTGAAGGGCTGCCCGGGCACCGCCTGGTAGCGGTAGACCGTGAAGGGCCCCTGGTCCTCGCTGGCGTGCTCCGGCACGAGCACCGCGAAGCTCTCCTGGCCCACGCCCACCATGTCGATGCAGCGCAGGCGCTCCGGCTTTCCGGCCGGGTCGCGCAGGGTGTAGACGTCGTCGATGCCGAAGCCGGCGACGCCTTCGACCTCGGGCTCCTCGGGAAGGTACTTGCGCAGCACGCCCAGCACCTGCTCCAGGTACTGGCGGGCCGCCGCGGGGGTCGCCGGCAGCTCCTGGCGCTTCGCCTCGTCGCGCACCAGCGACACCAGCGTCGGGGCCGGCAGGCGCGTGTCGGCGAGGACGGCCTCCAGCCCGTCGATGCCCGTGTACAGGGGGATGCTGTTGAAGCCCAGCGCGTGCCGGACCTGGTCCTCCACGTCGGACAGGGTCGAGTTGGGCGCGCAGTAGGCCTGCAGGAAGGTGCGGGCCTTCTCCAGCGGGGGCGCTTTCTTGAGGGCTTCCATGCGCGCCTTGAGCTCTTCGAAGCGCGCGCTTGTCTTGGGGTCGGCGGTCATCGGGAGTTCGCCTCAGGGACCAGGGAAGGCGGTCAATACCATCACCTGCGGCGGTGTGCCGTCGATGAGGCGCAGCCGGACGTTGTAGCTGCCCGCGTTCGCGGGGACGGCCGTGCGGTTGCCCGCCGAGTCCACGGCGGCCGTGAAGCCCTTGCCCACCGTCGTGCCGGGAGGCACGGGGATGTTGAGGTGGTCGCTGTGGCCGTACAGGGCCAGGTCCGTCTTGATGGTGTCCCAGTTGTCGGCCACGTACTTGTTGAGGGTGGCGTCCATGGTCGCGTCGCTGGACCACTGGAAGGAGTTGTTCTCCACCTTGCCCCAGCCGTCGCCCGTGGTGACGCGGCTCTCCAGGGTGCGCGCTCCCGGGGGCGCGTCCGCGATGTTCGTGGGCAGCGACGCGCCGTGCCGGTCGAGGGTGTGCGCGTTGTGGGCCGTGCCGTGCGCCGCGTCGTTGGCGGCCACGTTGAGCGTGGGGCCGTTCGGGAAGGCCTCGGCCAACTGCTGCTCGCGGATGACGCCGCGGCGGAGGATCTCCGTCTGGGCCCGCTCCGCGCGCAGCTTCGCCATCTGCTGCGATTCGATGGGGACCTTGTTCCCCGTCGACGGGTCCACCTGGGTGAAGACGGCCGGGTCCGCGTCCCGGTTGAGCTCGGCCTGGGTGCGGGTCTTCGGGTCGTAGGTGCGCTCCGAGTACACGCGGCGCCCCTCGGCCTGGCGGGCCTTGAACTGCTGCGGCGTCTCCGTCGCGGGGTTGCGCGGCCCGTTGATGGCGGCGTTCTCCGCGGCCGTCATGGGCACCTGCGGGGGCGGCGTCACCTGGCCCACGGTGTTCACCGTCGTGCCCACGCCCGCCCAGTCCGGCGTGGTGGCGCCCGGCGCGCCGTGCATGGCCACGGAGCCCGTGCCCGGCGTCAGCGAGTCCAGCCGCTTGGCGTGGAATTCAATCTGGAACTCCACGTTGGCGATGTCGCGCTGGAGCGCCGCGCGCTCGGCGACGGTGGCCGCGGTGGGCTTGCCGCTCATGCCCGCGATGCTGTCGTCGATGCGCTTCTGCGCCGCCTCCAGGCCGCCCAGGATGTTCTTGAGCTTCTGCACCTCCAGCTTGGACTCGAAGCCCTGCGTGCCGTAGCCCGGCGTGCGGGTGAGGGCCTGCTGGACGCGGTCCTTGAGCTGGCGGATCTGCCCGGTGGGCCCCTCGTACTTCTGGAGCAGGCGCGCCGTCTCCTGGTGCGCGGCGATGTCCGCGGGCGTGGCGTGCGGCCCCGCCTCGATGCGCACCTGGCCGTTGTCGTAGCGCACCTTCGTGGTGTTGCCCGGCAGGTCCGGGTTGTGGATGACCGGGATTTCGCGCGGCTTGATGAGGTCCGCGCCCTTGGCCAGGCCGCCGCTGACGACGCCGCCCGTCACCGCGCCCACGGTGCCGTCCGTCACCGCGCGGGTGGCCACGCGGCTGACGCCCGTGAGCGCGCCGTCCTTCCACGTCTCGGACTGGGTGGCCGCGTCCATGGCGCCGCCGGCCGCGCCGCCGTAGGCGCCTTCCTTGATGCCCTGCTTGATGGCGGTGCGCACGGTGCCTTCCGCGGTCTCGCGCACGGCCGTGCGGGCCACGGCCTCCGTGGCCTGGGTGGCCGCCACGCGCGTGCCGCCCGCGACGGCGGTGGCGCCCTTGCCCACGGGGATGACCGCCGTGCCGCCCTCCACGGCGCCGATGAGCGCCTGGCGGCTCAGGTCCTGCGCCCCGGCGGCGTCACCCTGGATGGCGGCGTACGTCACCGCGCGGGTGGTGGCGCCCACCGCCGCGTACCCGGCGATGGCCAGCGGCGTGGCCGCGCCGCCCGTGGCGACGACGGCCACGGTGGTCGCGGCGACGACGGCCACGGTGGCCGAGGTCTCCGCCAGCGAGTCCTTGGCGGACTGGAGCGCCTTCACGTCCTCCGTGGCGTAGCCCGTCAGCGTGTTCGCGCGCTGGGTGTCACCCGTCGCGATGGCCTGGTCGGCGCGGCCCAGGTTGCGGTCGAGGATGTCGTTGTCCGACTCGCCCTTGGTGAGGTGCTGGATGCCGTCCAGCAGGTCCACGCCGAAGCCGGACTCGTTCGCCTGGACCTCGCGCAGCCGCCGCACGCGCTCCTGCGCGGCGTGGGGGTCGTTGGGGTCGATGGCGCCCAGGTCGTAGTCCTGCTTGAGCAGCTCCAACTCGTCGCGGCCGTCCAGCTCGCCGTCCAGCTCCGCGCGCAGGTCCTTGCCGTACTTCTGCTGGTAGGCGGCGGCGATGGTGTCCAGCTCCGCCTTGGACTTGCCGCTCAGCTCGGAGCGGATGGCGTCCTCGTCCGTGCCCATGCCGTCCATGGCCAGGAACAGCCGCTCCGCGGAGGCCTCCGCCTGCCCCTTCGCGTCGTCCGCGGCGGGCGGGTTGAGCATGCGCAGCGTGACGTCCCGGTCGCCGCCGTCCCACTTGCGCACCTGGGCGTCCAGCGACTGGCCCGTCTGCTTCTGGTACTCGGCCTTGATGGCGTTGACCTGCTCCGGCGTCTTGCCCTGGAGGATGTCGCGCACGCCGCTCTCGTCCGCGCCGAAGAAGCCGCCCATGGCCTCGCGCAGCCGGGCCGCGTCCGCCTGCGCGGGGTTGCCCTGCATCAGGCCGACGGCGCGGTCGTACTCCTCGGTGGACAGCTCGTCCTTGAGCTTCGCCTTCAGGCCCTCGTCCTGCGCCAGCAGGGCGCGCTGCTCCGGCGTGGCCCGCTCCAGGCGCTCGAAGATGCGGCCCTCGTCGGTGCCCCAGCCGGCCATGTCCTCTTCCAGGCCGGCCTTGAGCGCCCGGGTCTCCAGCGCGGTGGCCTCCGCGGGCGTGGAGGCCTGGCCCGCGTCGAGCATGCTCCGGGCGCGCTCCAACTGCGCGCCGTTCATCTCCCGGCTCATGCGGGCCAGCAGCACGTCCTCGGGCTTCTGACCCGCCGGGGTGCCGCCGTGCATGTCCGCGTACTGCTGCGCGATGGCGTGGCGCTCCGCGGGCGAGCGCTTCTCCAGGATCTTCAGCATGTCCTCGTTGGAGCCGAAGACGCTGTCCATCTCGGACTGGAGGTTGACCGCGTCGCTCTTGGCGCCGTTGCCCTGGAGCAGGCCCTCCGCGCGCTGCAGGTCGGAGCCCCCCAGTTCGTCCCGGATCTTCGCGTCCAGGTTCTTGCCGTAGTGGTCCTGGTACGACTGGCGGATCATCGCGATCTGCTCGGGCGTCTTGCCCTCGAGCGTCTTGAAGATCTTGTCCTCGTCGGTGCCCCACCCGGTGAGGCCGCCGTCCATGGCCTCGCGCAGGGCGCTGGCGTCCTTGTCCGCCTGGGCCTGCGTGTACGCGGGCGCGGCCGGGGCGGGCGCGGGGGCCTGGGGGGCGGGCGGTGCGGGCGGGCCGGCGACGGTGTTGCGCGCCGTCGCGGCGTTCGCTACCGCGGCCGTGGCGGCGGCGGCGGCCGCCGTCCCCAGAGACGGTCCGGTCCGGGCCTGCGTGCCCTCGAAGCTGGAGCGGTCGCGAGGCGCGGGCTTGGGCTTGGGCGTGGGAGGAGGCGGCGGCGGAGGAGGGGGCTTGGGGGCCGGCGGCTGCTGCGGGAGCGTGCGCGGGAGGCCGTTGTTGCGAGGTCCGTCGATCGCCATCGTCTGTCTCCGAAGACTTCCATGCCCTCGGTGGGTCCAATACTGGCGCCCTGGAACCGCGGCGTCCCCCGCCACCGGGTGCAATCCTTTCCCCCATTATCGCATCAACCCGCCGCGGGTTGCCTGATGACCCAGGCGGACCGGAATTTCAGGTAGGCATTGGCCTACACTGTGCGGGTGGCGCGCAGGCGGGGCGGGGTGAAGGACAGCTCGCGGACCTGGAGCCGGGAGGTGGTGAAGCCGTCGAGGCGCTTGGGGGCGTCCGGCGTGCCGGCGCGGACGGCGACGTGGGACTCCACGTCCAGCTCCATGCGGACGGGCCACAGCCGGTCCAGGGAGAGCAGGCAGCCGCCGTGGCCCTTCGCCTCGGTGTGCATGGAGGTTTCGCCCTTCTCTCCCGGAGGCGGGCGGAGCGAGGCGGGGACGGGCTGGGGCGTGCGCGGCGTCTCCATCTGGAGGCGCAGGCCCACGGACTGGCCCTCCAGGGTGCGCAGCTCCACGCGCGTGTTCGCGCCGGTGAGGGCGCCGCTCCCCGCGCCCTTCTCCTCCCAGCGGGCGCCGACGCCCACGGGTTCGGCGGGCAGGAAGGTGCCCAGGTCCTTGAGCAGCCCCGCCATCTGCTGCATCTGGCCGCGCACGGGCGCGGCGAGGTCCGCGGGCAGCTTCCACTCGAAGCCGCTGGAGCGTCCGTTGGGGGCCACCTGGCCTTCGCCCTTCAGGCCGGGCAGGGGAGACAACTGCGCGCGCGCCGCCTCCACGGTGCGCGCGGGCGTGCGCGCGGCGACGAGCAGGTCCACCTCCTCCAGCGTGAAGCGGTAGCGCGCGCTGCCGTCCGGGAGCACGCGAAGCACCTCCACGGCCATCACCATCTGCACCCCCGGCATCGCGGGGCCGGGCTTGCTCCGGCCCGCGTCGCGAAGCGTGGTGGTGGTCTCCGACCGCATGCCGATGCGCTGCACCCCGCCGAACAGGGGGCGCAGCAGGAGGGGCTTCTGGGGGGCCTGACCGCGATGCAGGACGTGCATGGACCGCGACTCTAGCCTCGCCGCGCCGCTTGTGGATCCGGGCGGTGCCCCGGGGGACCTCCGGTGTCTGCGATTGCGCCTCGGGCCCTCACGGGACCCGCCGTGAAACACCGGTGCCGTGTCTATTTTTGTAGAGGGAGATTCCATGCAAAGCCAGACAGCGCCGTCTCAGCTCGCGAGCGTGTTTTTCCCAGGCAGCGAGAACGCAGCTCCGAGGGGCGAAACACGTCGCGGAGACAGGAGTGATTGTCTATAGACGCTTCGCCCAGGCCCGTCTGGAGGCAGCACTGAAGCACGCGCACCACAAGATCCTTCCAACTCACTCGGTGTATTGGTTCCTGGCGGGCCTGGCCTTGCTCTACGTGGAGGCGGCGGCGCTCCTGGAGCCCCTGGGCGTGCCCCTGCTTCCGCGCCCGTGGGGCCAGGACGTGCTCCGGAGCGGGTTCGGCTTCTCCCTGCTGCTCGTGGGCATCCCCTGCTGCATCTGGGTCCTGGGCTGGCGGGCCAACGACCTCTTCGTCTGGCTGATGGCGCCGCACACCCTGACGGTGGACGACGAGGGCCTGCGCGTCGGCGGCACGCGGATCCGGTGGCGGGACGTGCGGGAGATCACCGAGGTCTACGCGGACGACCGCGTCATCCTGCGCCACGCGGGGGGGACGCTGCGGCTGCGGCTGTACCTGTGGAGCGACCCGGACGTCCTGCACGACGCGGTGCTGGAGCAGGTCGTGTCGCGGCTGCTGGCGCGGGTGAGCCACCAGGTCTCCGCGGGGAAGCCGGTGCGCTTCGGACCGCTCGTGCTCAGCGACGTGGGGCTCATCCACCGCAGGAAGCTGTGGCGCTGGGACGACATCGAGAGCATCCGCCTCCAGGACGAGGTGGACCAGGGGCACGCGTCCCGCGAGCTGATCATCGTCGCCCAGGGCCGGCCCCGGAAGTTCGACGAAGCGAAGGTCATCAACGCGCCAGTCCTGCTGGCCTACCTGTCAGACCGGCTGGCCGGCTGACGCACCCACGGACATCCCGACATGGAAATCTACCGCTCCCCCCAGTCCAAGAAGCAGGCGGAGAAGCCGCGCGCCATCTACTACTCGCGGGGCAAGCTCATCGCGGGCGTGGTCATCTGGGTGCTGGCCACGGCCGGCTTCGGCGCGCTCACCGTGCGCGCGCTCCCGGTGAGCAACCTGTGGATCGCCGTCGCGCTCATCACCCTGGCCGCGGCGTGGATGCTGTTCAACTGCATCCGCGGGCTGGGGAGGCTGGACCGCCCGGTGCTGCTCATCGGCCGGGACGGCATCCGCTTCCCGGATGGCGTGCTCATCGCCTGGGGGGACATGCAGGAGAACGTCTATTACTCCCAGTCCTACATGGGCCTGCCCATCCTCAAGATGGTGCAGATCAAGACCACGCTCGCGAAGCCCCGCGTGAAGAAGCTGCGGGTCGCCGCGCTCGCCATGGACAGCGACGAGTACATGGCGCTCTGTGACAGCTACAGCCAGGGCGGCGGGGCGCCCGCCGCGCGCTGACCGGAGCGGGTTGCGCGCTCAGCGCAGCGGGGGGCGCAGCACGAGCACGGGCCGGCGGCTCAGGGAGAGCACCTTGCGCGCCACCGACCCGAGCACGGCCTCCCTGACACCTCCGTGGCCGCGCGAGCCCAGGCAGAGCAGCTCCGCGTCCATCCGCTCCGCGGCCTGCACGAGCGCGAGCGCCACGTCCTCGCCGTGGAGGACCTCCAGCCGGGTGGTGACGTCCCGGGCATCCAGTCCCCTGGGGACGCGCTCCATCAGGCGCTGCTTCAGGTCGCGGTGGAGGTCCGCCCCCGCGCGCTCGGGGATCACCGTCACCAGGTGCACCTCCGCGCCCGCGGGCGCCAGCGCGAAGGCGAAGGGGATGGCCTCGTCCGCGAGCGGCGACAGGTCCGTGGCCACCAGCAGCCGCCGCACCTGGGGCAGCGGGACCTCGCCCCGGGAGGCCGCGGGGCTCACCGGCACCACCGCCGCGGACATGGGCGCGAGCCGCAGGGCGTGGTGCGCCACCGAGGCCAGGTTGCCCAGGGCGTTGTGCGGGTGCGTGCCCACCACGAGCAGGTCCACCTCCTGCTCGCGGGCCAGGTCCACCAGGTGGTCCGCGGCGCGGCCCGCCGCCATGCGCAGGTGCACGCGCGGCGCGGTGCCGTGGCCCGTGTCCGCCAGCGCGGCCACCTCGCGGTGGAGCACGGCCTCGATGCGGGGGGCCACCTCGTCCAGGTTCATGGGGGTGGGCAGGCCCAGGCGCCGGCACTGCTCGAAGGCGTAATAGACATGCCCCGCCAGCAGCTCGATGGGGCCGTCCGCGCCCAGCTCCTCCAGCCAGCGCCGGGCGGCCTCGCTGCCGCGTGAGCGGTCCACCCCGAACATCACGCGCAGGGGGCGCTCCCCCTGGAGCCAGGCCTTGAAGGGGGCGGCGTCACGCACCCGCAGGAGCGGCACCGAGCAGTTGCGCGCGATGCGCTCCAGGCTGACGCCCGACCCCAGGCCGGCGGGCTCGTCGCGGGGCGTCCCCACCACCAGCAGCCGCGCCTCGTGCGCGTCGCAGAAGACGGCCAGGGCTCGCGAGGAGCCGCTCTCCAGCAGGGAGGACTCCACCCGCGCCCCCAGCGGCTCCAGGCGCCGGGTCTCCTCGCGCAGCAGCGCCCGCAGGCCTTCGCGCACGGGCTCGGCCGCGACCCGGAGCTGATCCGGGTGGACCTGGTGGACGAGCCAGAGCGGCTGGCCGCGGCGGGCGGCGATGCGCGCGGCGACCTCCGCGGCCTGACGGGAACCTTCGGAGAGGTCGGTTGCGCAGAGGATGGCCATGGCTGGGCTCCGGACGGGGGGAAGGCGCCACACCGGGGCGTTCCGGTGGGAGGCTCGCGCTGGGAGCGCGACCCGCTGTGGGCTCCAGGCCTCTTCAGGATGCGTGCCGTGCCGTTTCCCTCTGGCGTCCCCGGCCCGGCCCGCGCAAGGGTTGCGGCGCCCGGAGGCGCGGGCGCAAAAGCTGCGCCTCCCGGGGGACCCGGCCCACGTCTCCCTTGACGGCATGGGCTTCGCAACCCGGTGGCGCATCCCTGGCGCAGGAGCAACTGTCATGACCCTCCATGGTTGGCTGGACCCCGAGCGAGGCCACCGCGTAACGCGCCGTGGCGCGTGTGGCCACCGCGTAGGGGGCCGTGGTGGGCATGGCGCCTGTGGCCACCGCGTAACGCGCCGTGGCGCGCGGGCGGTGTCCCGATGAGCGCGGTGGATGGCGCGGCGGCGGCGGCGGTGGTGGTGACTCCGGAGCCGCGCTGGGGCCTGGACCGGCGGGAGGCCGAGGCGCGCCTGCGCCGGTACGGGCCCAACACCCTGACGCGCGAGCAGCCCCGCTCCGCCTGGCTCTTCCTGGGCCGCCAGTTCCGCTCCGGCATGGTGTGGCTGCTGCTGGGCGCGTGCGGCGTGGCGGCGCTCCTGGGCGAGGGCGCGGACGCGGTGGCCATCGCCACCATCGTGGTGCTCAACGCGCTGGTGGGCTTCCTCCAGGAGTACCGCGCGGACCGCGCCGTGCTGGCCCTGCGCGCCCTCACCGCTCCCAGCGCGCGGGTGCTGCGCGACGGGGTGAGCGCCGTCATTCCGGCGTCCCAGGTGGTGCCGGGGGACGCGCTGGTGCTGGAGGCGGGGGACGTGGTGGCGGCGGACGCGCGGCTGCTCTCCGCGCATGCGCTGCTCACGCTGGAGGCGGCGCTCACGGGGGAGAGCACCCCGGTGGACAAGCAGGTGGGCGCGCTGCCGGACTTCACCCCGCTGGCCGAGCGCAAGGACCGCGTCTTCATGGGGACCTCCGTGGCGGCGGGCACGGCGGTGGCCGAGGTGACGGCCACCGGCATGGACACGGAGCTGGGCCGCATCGCGCACCTGGTGCGCACGGCGCAGGAGCCCCAGACGCCGCTGCAACAGCGCCTGGAGGGCGTCACCCGCATGCTGCTGGTGCTGTGCGTGGCCGTGGGCGCGCTGGTGGCGGGCCTGGGGCTGGCGCGGGGACAGGCGGGGGTGGAGCTGTTGCTCGCGGCGGTGGCGCTCGCGGTCGCGGCGGTGCCGGAGGGCCTGCCCACCGTGGTGACGCTCGCGCTCGCCGTGGGCGTGCAGCGGATGGTGAAGGGGCACGTGCTCGTGCGGCGGATGCAGGCGGTGGAGGCGCTGGGGGCCGCCACCGTCATCTGCACGGACAAGACGGGCACGCTCACCCAGGGAATCATGGAGGTGCGCGAGGTGTGGCCCCCGGAGTCCACGCAGCGCGTGCTGGAGGTGGCGGCGGCGTGCTGTGACGCGGAGCTGGGGCAGGGGAAGGAGGCCGGCGCCGGGGACCCCACGGAGCTGGCGCTGCTCGCGGCGGCGCGAGCCCGGGGCGTGGAGCGTTCGGACGTGGAGCGCGAGCGCCCCCGGGTGTCGGAGCAGCCCTTTGATTCGGAGCGGCGGCGCATGAGCGTCCTGCGCTCGGACGGCGTGCTCTACGTGAAGGGCGCGCTGGAGGCGCTCCTCCCGCTATGCCGGCAGGTGCCTCCGGGCGTGGCGGAGGCCCTGGCCGCGCTGGCGGGGCGCGCCCTGCGCGTGCTGGCCGTGGCGGAGGGGCGGGGGCCGGACGAGCGGGACCTCACGCTGGTGGGGCTGGTGGGGCTCGCGGATCCGCCCCGGCCCGAAGCGGTGGAGGCCGTGCGCGCGGCGCGCGAGGCCGGGGTGCGCACGGTCATGATCACCGGCGACCACCCCGCCACGGCCCTGGCCATCGCGAGGGAGCTGGGCCTCTTGCGCGAGGGCGAGTCGCCGGAGGGCACCGTGCACGCGCGGGCGACCGCGGAGGAGAAGCTCCACATCGTGCGCGGGTGGAAGGCGCGCGGAGAGGTGGTCGCCATGACGGGCGACGGCGTGAACGACGCGCCCGCCCTGCGCGAGGCGCACATCGGCATCGCCATGGGCCGCACCGGCGCGGAGGTCACCCGCGAGGCGTCCGACCTCATCCTCACGGACGACAACTTCGCGAGCATCGTGGCGGCCGTGCGCGAGGGGCGCGGCATCTACGAGAACATCCGCAAGACGCTCGTCTACCTGCTGGCGGGCAACGCCGGCGAGCTGGTGCTGATGCTCGGCGCGTCGCTGCTGGGGCTGCCCCTGCCGCTGCTGCCGCTGCACCTGCTCTGGGTGAACCTCGTCACCGACGGACTGCCGGCCCTGGCGCTGGTCATGGACCCCGCCCCGCCGGACGTCATGCGGCGGCCGCCCCGGCGGCCGGAGGAGCCCATGCTGGGCCGGCGGGAGTGGGCGGCGGTGCTGGCCACCGGCCTGCTGGACGCCACCGTCACGCTGGGCACCTTCCTCTGGGCGCTCGAGCACCTGTCGCTGGAGGAGGCGCGCACCCTGACGTTCACCGTGCTGGTGTTCTGCCAGGTGCTTCGCGCCTTCGCCGCGCGCAGCGCCGGGATGCTCCACTGGGAGGTCGGGTCGTTCACCAACCGGGCCCTGCTCGCGGTGGCCGCCGGCACGCTGGCCCTCCAGGTCGCCCTGCCGGAGGTGCCCATGCTCGCCGCGTTCTTCTCGCTCGTCCCGCTCACCGCCGCGCACCTCGTGGGCGCCCTGGGCCTGGGGCTCATCCCGGTGAGCGTGCTGGAGCTGCGCAAGCTGGTGCCGCGCGGCAGGGCGTGGAGCCGTGGCCGGACCGATGCCCAGGTTTGACGTCACCCCATGGGATGGGGCGCCCCATCCAAGGAGCCAACCATGAAGGCCTATTCGCTCATGCAGTGGCGGCAGCCGGCCGCCTTCCGGGAGGTGGAGGTGCCGGAGCCGGGCCCCGGCGAGGTGTTGATCAAGGTGGGAGGCGCGGGCCTGTGCCACTCGGATCTGCACCTGATGGACTGGGAGGCGGGGACGCTGGACTACCGGCTGCCCTTCACGCTCGGCCATGAGAACGCGGGCTGGGTGGAGAAGACGGGCGCGGGGGTGACGGGCCTGCGCGCGGGGGATCCGGTGCTGGTCGCGGGCCACTGGGGCTGCGGCCGGTGCCACCGGTGCCGGCAGGGGATGGAGAACTACTGTGAGCGCCAGGGCCAGATGCCGTACGCCGGCGGAGGCCTGGGGCGCGACGGGGGCCTCGCGCCCTACCTGCTCGTGCCGTCCTCGCGCCTGCTCGTGCCGCTGGAGGGGTTGGATCCGCGCCAGGCCGCCCCGCTCGCGGACGCGGCCCTCACGTCGTACCACGCCATCAAGCGCTCGCTGCCGCTGCTGGGCGCGGGCTCCACGGCGGTCGTCATTGGCGTGGGCGGGCTGGGGCAGATGGGGGTGCAGGTGCTGCACGCGCTCACGGGCGCCCGGGTGGTGGCGGTGGACACGTCCCCCCGCAAGCTGGAGATCGCCCGCCGCGACGGCGCGGACGAGGCCGTGCTCTCCGACGCGGCCGTCGAGCGCGTGCGGGAGCTCACCCACGGCAAGGGGGCGGAGCTGGTCGTGGACATGGTGGGCACCGAGGGCACGCTCCAACTGGCGGCCGGGATGGCGCGCACGCTGGGGCACCTCACGCTCGTGGGGCTGGGCGGGGGCACCCTGCCGGTGGGCTTCTTCCGCGTCCCCTACGAGTGCTCCGTGGCGACGACGTACTGGGGCTCCATCCCGGAGCTGATGGAGGTCGTGGCGCTGGCGGAGGCGGGGCGGATCCGCACGGAGGTGGAGCTGGTCCCCCTGGAGCAGGTGGAGGACGCCTACCGGCGCCTGCGCGCGGGCGCCATCGCGGGCCGCGCGGTGGCGACGCCGAACGGCTGAGGCGTGGCGGCGGATGGCGGAGTCCTCGTGACGCGAAGGAGAGGGGCATGCACGTGACGGATGAGGCGCAGACCACGACCTCGCTGCGGTTCCTGGGGGCGGCGGGCACGGTCACCGGCTCCAGGTTCCTGCTGGAGCGGGAGGGCCGTGGGCGGTGCCGGGTGCTGCTCGACTGCGGCCTGTTCCAGGGTCTCAAGGGCCTGCGCCAGCGCAACTGGGCGCCGCCGCCGTTCGACCCGGTGACGGTGGACGCCGTGGTCCTCAGCCACGCCCACCTGGACCACTCGGGCGCCCTGCCGCTGCTGGCCCGGGGGGGCTTTCGCGGCCCCGTCCACTGCACGCCGGGCACGGCGGACCTGCTGGAGCCGCTGCTGCTCGACGCCGCGTACCTCCAGGAGGAGGACGCGGAGCGGGCCAACCGCCACGGCTACTCGCGGCATCAGCCCGCGCTGCCGCTCTTCACGGTGGAGGACGCGCGGCGCGCGCTCGCGCTCGTGCGCACGCACCCCTACGGCACGCCCTTCGCCGTGGGGGAGGGGCTGGAGGTGACCTTCCGGCGCGCGGGCCACATCCTCGGCTCGGCCACGGTGGACGTCGCGTGGGGGCGGGGGGGCGCCGCGCGCCACCTGGTCTTCTCCGGCGACCTGGGGCGTCCGGGCCGCCCCATCCTGCGCGACCCGGAGCCGGTGCCCGGGGCGGACGTGCTGCTCCTGGAGTCCACCTATGGCGACCGCGTGCACGCGGCCTTCCCGGAAGAGCACCTGGCGCGCGTCATCACGCGCACGGTCCACCAGGGCGGCGTGGTGGTCATCCCCGTCTTCGCGGTGGGGCGCGCGCAGGAGCTGCTCTGGACGCTGCACCGCCTGAGGGACGCGCAGCGTCTGCCGAGCGTCTCCGTGTTCCTGGACAGCCCCATGGCGCAGGACGTGACGGCGCTCTACTGCCTGCACCCGGAGGACCATGACGTGGACATGCAGCGGCTCGTCGCGCAGGCGCGCTGCCCGCTGTGCGCCTCGGAGCACCACTGGGTGCGCACGGCGGAGGCGTCCCGGGCGCTCCTGGAGAGGACGGACCCCCGGGTCATCCTCGCGGCCAGCGGCATGGCCACCGGCGGCCGGGTGCTGCACCACCTGAAGCGCCTGCTGCCGGACCCGCGCAACACCGTCGTCTTCGCGGGCTATCAGGCCGCGGGCACCCGGGGGCGCGCGCTCCAGGATGGCGCGGCCACGGTGCGCATCCACGGGCAGGACGTCCCCGTGCGGGCGGGGGTGGAGACCGTGGACGGCCTGTCGGCGCACGCGGACCGGGAGGAACTGCTCGACTGGCTGCGCACCTTCCCGCGCCCGCCGCGCGAGACCTGGCTCGTCCACGGGGAGCCCGCCGCCAGCGAGGCGCTGGCGAAGAGCATCCGCGAGCGGATGGGGTGGCGCGTGCGGGTGGCGCGCGATGGAGAGCGCGTGACGCTGGAGTAGCCAGGCCCGCCGCAGCGGCGGCCGGGCCTTGTCAGCGCGGGAGCACCTGCTCGGCCCGGACCTCCGTCGCGTCCAGGGGCTCGCCCCGCTCGAAGCGGCGGATGCTTTCGAGCGTGGTGCGGGCGATGGCGCCCAGGGCTTCACGGGTGAGGAAGGCCTGGTGCGCGGTGATGAGCACGTTGGGGAAGGTGAGCAGCCGCGCGAGCACGTCGTCCTGGAGCACCTGGCCGGAGAGGTCCTGGAAGAAGACGCCCTCCTCTTCTTCGTACACGTCCAGCCCGGCGGCCCCCAGGTGGCCCGACTTGAGCGCCGCCAGCAGGGCCTGGCTGTCGATGAGCGCCCCTCGGCCGGTGTTGATGAGCATGGCCCCGGGCTTCATCCGCGCGAGCGCCGCCGCGTCGATGAGGTGGCGCGTGCCGGGCGTGAGGGGCACGTGCAGGGAGAGGATGTCCGCCCGGGCCAGGGCCTCCGGGAGCGCCACGGGCTCCAGGTGCAGCCCCCGCGCGTCCTCTTCCTTCAACTGGGGGTCCACCGCGAGCAGCCGGCAGCCGAAGCCGTGGAAGATGCGGGCGGTGGCGCGGCCGATGCGCCCCAGCCCCACCAGCGCCACCGTCTTGCCGTGCAGGTCGAACCCCACCAGCCCGTCCAGCGAGAAGTTCCACTCGCGCACCCGCGCGTAGGCGCGGTGCACCTTGCGGTTGAGCGCGAGCACGAGCGCCGCGGTGTGCTCGGCCACGGCCTGCGGTGAGTACTCGGGCACTCGCACGACGGTCAGCCCCAGCCGGGCGGCCTCCGCCAGGTCCACGTGGTTGAAGCCCGCCGAGCGCAGCGCCACCAGCCGCGTGCCCCCTGCCGCCAGCGCCTGGAGGCACGGGCCGTCCAGCCGGTCATTCACGAAGGAGCACACCCCGGGGAAGCCCGCCGCCAGCCCCACCGTCTGGAGCGTCAGGCGGGGCTCGAACCAGGTGAGCGCGTGGCCGAATCCGGCGTTGGCCTCCTCGAAGGCGGCGCGGTCGAAGCGGTGGGTGTCGAAGAAGGCGATGCGCATGGGCGTGTCCCCTGGCGGCGCGGCGAAGGCGGCCGCGGATTCCCGGCGGACTCTGCATCCGCCATGCTCGGCGGGGACACCGGCCCCGGGGACGGGTGGGGCGCAAGCGTTGCGCGGTGCACGGGGGCCGGGGTGCAACTCCTGCGGGGCCCCGCGCGCACGGCCCGGGACAAGGCTGGCATGCATCCTGTAAAGCGCTGGGGGTGGGCCGCGCGGCGTGGGGGGCCCGGGACGCGATACGGGAGACGGAGGACGCTCGATGAATGCCACGCATGACGAGGCGGGCCGGCGGTTGCGCCAGCGGTGGCGGGCCCTGCTGGAGCTGAGGCGCAAGCACCGGGAGCTCTTGCGCGAGGTCACCGGCACCGGGGCCCCGGAGTGGGTGGACCGCGCGGTGGCCCTGGAGGAGACGCGGCTGCTCGACGCGCTCGACGCTCGCGAGGCCCGGACCCTGGAGGCGCTGGAGCGCGCGCTGGCGCACCTTCCTCAGGACGGCCGGCCCCGGTGCGAGGCCTGCGGCGCCCTCATCGAGCCCGAGCGGCTCCAGGTCCTGCCCGAGGCCCGGTGCTGCCCCTGGTGCGCGGCGGGCGGACGATGAGCCCGTCGCCCAAGGCTCCGGTCGCCATCGGGTGGTTCGCGCTGGGGTACTTCGCCTGCTACCTGCCCTACAGCGCGCTGACGAAGGCGCTGAGCCTGGGCGCCCTGCCGGGGATGAGCGCGGGGCTGCCGGGCTTCGTGCTGCTGCCCTCCACGTCGCTGGCCACGCTCGCGGGGATGTTCGCGTACCTGACGTGGAGCGGCGCCTTCCAGCACGCGGGGCGGCGGCGCTTCGGGCCGGTGAGCCTGCCCTGGCCGGGGCGCTGGACCTTCCTGTCGGGCCTGTGCACCACGGGCATCATCGCCACCACCACGCTGGCGTACACCTTCGACGGGACGTCCATCGTCTTCATGATGCTGCTGATGCGCGGCGGCGTGCTGGTGCTCGCGCCGCTGGTGGACGCGGTGAGCGGCCGGAGCGTGGCGTGGCCCTCCCGGGTCGCGCTGGGGCTGAGCCTGGCCGCGCTGCTCGTCGCGACGGGGCCGGGCGCGGAGCCGCGCCTCTCCCTGGTGGCGGGGCTGGACTGGGCGGTCTACGTCGTCAGCTACTTCGTGCGGCTGCGCTTCATGAGCCGGCTGGCGAAGAACCACGTGCCCGGCGCGCGCGAGCGCTACTTCGTGGAGGAGCAGATGGTGGCCGCGCCCGCGCTCGTCGTCCTGCTGGCGCTGTGGGCCTTCGCGGGCGTGGGGGGCGCGGCGGAGCAACTGCGCGAGGGCTTCACCGGCATGTTCACGCGGCCCACGCTGGCCGTGGAGCTGGCCGTGGGGCTCTTCTCCCAGGGCAGCGGCATCTTCGGGGGGCTGGTGCTGCTGGATGCGCGGGAGAACACCTTCACCGTGCCCATCAACCGCGCCTCCAGCGTGTTCGCGGGCGTGGGCGCGACGGCCGTGCTCTCCGCGTGGCTGGGGCTGCCCGGCGTGGGCGCCCGGGAGCTGGCGGGCGCCGGGCTGGTGACGGTGGCCGTCGCGGTGCTCGCGCTGCCGGGCGTGCTCGCGGCGCGGCGCAAGCGCTCCGCCTCCGTGTCCCTTCCCCCGGCCTCCTGAAGCCCGCGCGCACGAGGACCCCATGCCCGTCGACCCCATCACGACCCTGGCGCTGCGGATGCTCCTCTCCCGCCGGGACGCGCTGCGTGCAGCGCGCGCGGCGGTGGCTGCCCGGCCGCCCGCGCGGGGAGCAGGCCTCCCACCGCGCGAGCTGGAGGAGGTGGAGGCGGCGCTCGAGCGCATCGCGCAGGGCCGCTTCGGCGGCTGCGAGCGGTGCGGGGGCGCCATCGGCCGGCAGCGGCTGCTCGCCGTCCCGGAGGCGCGCTGCTGCCTGGCATGCGCGGACGCGCGGGCCCGGGACGTGAACGCGTGAAGACCCCGGGTCCAGGTCTGGTAAGCAGAGGCATGGCCCCAGAACGCATCCTGGTCGTGGATGACGAGGTGAACGCGCGGCGCGCCCTGGCCACCCTCCTCTCGGAGGAAGGGTACGAGGTCCGGGAGGCCGCGGACGGCGCGGAGGCGCTCGCCGCGCTCCCGGACTTCTCACCCGCGCTGGTGCTCACCGACGTGCGGATGCCGCGCATGGACGGCGTCACCCTGCTGCGCCGCGCGAAGGAGGACGGCAGCGACGCGGCCTTCGTGATGATGACGGCGTTCGCCACGGTGGAGGCGGCGGTGGAGGCCATGCGCCTGGGCGCGGAGAGCTACCTCACCAAGCCGCTGGACTTGAACGCCGTGCTCGTCGTGCTGGGCAAGGCGCTGGAGACGCGCCGGCTGAAGCAGGAGACCCGGCACCTGCGCGAGCGGGTGGCGGAGCGCTTCCGCGTGGGCAGCATCATCGGGGACGCGCCCGAGCTCCAGGGCGTCTACTCCCTCATCCACCAGGCGGCCCCCACGCGGGCCACGGTGCTCATCCTGGGGGAGAGCGGCACGGGCAAGGAGCTGGTGGCCCAGGCGCTGCATGAGCTCAGCCCGCGCAAGGCGCGCCCCTTCATCAAGGTGCACTGCGCGGCGCTCAGCGAGGGCCTGCTGGAGAGCGAGCTGTTCGGCCACGAGCGGGGGGCCTTCACCGGCGCCCAGGCGCGCAAGGAGGGCCGCTTCGAGCTGGCGGACGGGGGCACCCTGTTCCTGGACGAGATTGGCGAAATCTCCCCGGCCGTGCAGGTGAAGCTCCTGCGCGTGCTGCAGGGCCGCGAGTTCGAGCGCGTGGGCGGCACGCAGACGTTGAAGGTGGACGTGCGCATCGTGGCGGCCACCCACCGCGACCTGGAGGCGGAGGTGAAGGCGGGCCGCTTCCGCGAGGACCTCTACTACCGCCTCAACGTGGTGGCGGTGACGCTGCCGCCCCTGCGCCGGCGCAAGGCGGACATCCCCGCGCTGGTGAGCCACTTCATCGAGCGCTGCAACGGGGTCCACGGCAAGGCCGTGAAGGGGCTGGCGCCCGGCACCCTGGAGGCGCTGATGAGCCACGACTGGCCGGGCAACATCCGCGAGCTGGAGAACGCGGTGGAGCGCGCGGTGGTGCTCGCGCGGGGAGAAGAGCTCACGGCGGACGACCTGCCGCCCGTGCTGCGCGGCCCCCGCCCCAGCGCCGGGGGCGGCGACCGGCTCATCCCCGGCGCGACGCTCGCCGCCATCGAGCGCGAGGCCATCCTCCGCACGCTGGAGATGGTGCAGGGCTCCACCACGCGCGCCGCGGAGGTGCTGGGCATCAGCGTGCGGAAGATCCAATACAAGCTCAAGGAATACGGCGGCGGTGGCGCCGGCCCGGACGAGGAGCCGGCCGCGTCGTAGGCGCGCGCACGGGGAAGGGATTCGCCATGGAAGCCGGACCTGGAGGCGAGACGGAAGACATCCTGGAGGAGCTCCAGCACTACGTGGGGTTCACCGCCAGCGACGGGGAGGCCCTGCGGGAGCTGCACCCCATCGCCTGCGCGCACTTCGAGCGCATCGCGGACGTCTTCTACCGGCGCATCCTGGAACACCCGGGGGCGCGCGAGGCGCTGGAGGGCGGCGAGAGCCGGGTGGGGCACCTCAAGGTGACGCTCCAGGACTGGATGGGGTCGCTGCTGCTGGGGCCGTGGGACGCGGCCTACTTCGAGCGCCGTTGCCGCATCGGCCGGGTGCACGTGCGCATCCACCTGCCGCAGCACTACATGTTCGGCGCCATGAACCTGCTGCGCCAGGAGCTGACGGCGGTGATGGAGGAGGCGCTGCGCGGCGACCCCGCCCGGGCCTCCCGCCTGGGCCGGGCGCTGGGGAAGATCCTCGACCTGGAGATCGCCATCATGCTGCACACGTACCGCGAGGACCTGCTGGCCCAGGCCGCCCGGGCCGAGCGGCTGGCGACGTTCGGGCAGCTCGTGGGCTCCATCGGCCACGAGCTGCGCAACCCCCTGGGCGTCATCGAGACGTCGCTCTTCATCCTCAAGGGCCGCCCCGCCGCGAAGGACGACGCGCGCGTGACCAAGCACCTGGAGCGCATCGGGGAGCAGGTGGAGGTCGCCAACCACATCCTCACCAGCCTGCTGGACATGATCCGCTCCCGCCCGCTGGTCCGCGCGCCGCTGCGGCTCGCGGAGGTCTGGGCCTCCGCGCTGGAGGCCGTCGCGCCGCCCCCGCGGGTGCGCGTGCGCGAGGAGGGGCTGGAGGCCCTGCCCCCGCTGGAGGGGGACGCGGTGCAACTGCGGCAGGTCTTCGTGAACCTGCTGCAGAACGCGGTGCAGGCCCTGGGTGAGCGCGAAGGCGAGGTGCGGCTGACGGCGGACGTCCCGGAGGACGGGGCGCGCCGGGTCCGCCTGGTGCTGGAGGACAGCGGCCCGGGCCTGGATCCGGCCATCCGCGCGCGCGTCTTCGAGCCGCTGATGACCACGAAGGCGCGCGGGCTGGGGCTGGGCCTGGCGCTCGTGCGGCGCATCCTCGAACGGCATGGAGGCGGCATCGCGTACGCTCCCGCCGAAGCCGGAGCCGGGCCGGGAGGGGCCCGCTTCGTGGTGGAGCTTCCCCTGACGCCGGAGCCGTCCTGATGCGCCGCTTCCTGTTGGTGGATGACAACCGGGCCTTCGCGGAGAACCTGGCGGAGATCCTGGAGGACGAAGGCCACCAGGCCACCGTGGTGGACCGGGGCGAGGCCGCGCTCCAGGCCGCGCGCGAGGTGCGCTACGACGTGCTCATCACCGACATGTGCATGGCCGGGATGAGCGGCGCCGCGCTGGTGCACCACCTGCGTCAGCGGGACCCGGGGCTCGCGGCCATCGTCGTCACCGCGCACCCCGGGGAGGCCGAGCTCGCGTGGGCGCGCGCGGAGGGCGTGCTCGCGGTGCTGCCCAAGCCGGTGCCGGTGCCCGCGCTGATGGAGCTGCTCACGCGGGCCCGCCGCGACGGGCTCGTCATGCTGGTGGAGGACGACGTCCACCTGGCGGACAACCTCACGGAGGTGCTGCGCGAGCGCGGCTTCACGGCCGTGGTCGCGCGCTCGGTGCCGGACGTGGCGGGGCTGGCGGCCGTCCGCCCCTTCGCGGCGCTCGTGGACCTGCGCGTGCCGGGCGGCCCCGACGGCGAGGCGCTGCGCCGTGTGCGGGAGCGCTTCCCTGGCACCACCCCGTTCGTCGTCACGGCCTTCCCTGAAGCGCTGCCCCCGGACTTCGAGGGCCGGTGGGTGCGCAAGCCCTTCGACACCGGGGCGCTGCTCGCCGCGCTGGAGCACGTGCACGGAGACCGCGCGTGACGGGGACGGGGAGCGCGGGGGAGCGTCCCCGGGTGCTGGTGGTGGATGACAACGCGGCGTTCCTGGACAACATGAAGGAGCTGCTGGAGGACCAGGGCTACGTCGTCTCCAGCGCGACGAGCTGCGCGGGGGCGCTGGAGCGGGCGCCGGCGGGCTTCGACGTGGCGCTGGTGGACGTCCGGCTGCCGGACGGAGAGGGCTCGTGGCTGGCCCCCCGGCTCAAGGCGCTGGTGCCGGACGGAGAGGTGGTGCTGCTCACGGGCCTGGGCATGCTGGAGGCGGCGGTGGCCGCGGTGCACGCGGGCGCGTGCGCGTACCTGCTCAAGCCCTGCGCCACGCCGGAGCTGCTGGTGACCCTGGAGCAGGCGCTGCGCCAGGTGCGGCTGCACCGCGAGAAGCGGGCGCTGGCCCGGCGCGCGCAGGTGTCGGAGAAGCTGGCCGCGGTGGGCACGCTGACCGCGGGCCTGACGCATGAAATCCGCAACCCCCTCAACGCCGCCACCCTGCAGCTCACCGTCCTGGAGCGGCGCGTGCGCAGGCTGGAGGAGGCCGTCCAGGGGCCGCTCCTGGAGCCGCTGCTGCTGGTGCGGGATGAGATCCGCCGCCTGGACCACATCCTCGAGGACTTCCTCCAGTTCGCCCGTCCCCGCGAGTTCAGGTCGGACGTCGTGGCGGTGGCGCCGCTGTTCGAGCGGGTGGCCAGCCTCCTGTCCTGGCAGGCCGAGCAGCGCGGCGTGACGCTGGAGGTGGAGCCGCCGGGCGCGTTGGACGTGTGGGGCGAGGAGGAGCGCCTGCGCCAGGTGCTGCTGAACCTGGCGCTCAACGCGCTGGAGGCGACGCCCTCGGGAGGCCGGGTGCGCTTCAGCGCGAGCGTGCGCGGCGAAGAGGTGGCCCTCTTCGTGGACGACAGCGGGCCCGGCGTGCCGCTGGAGGCGCGGGGGAGGCTCTTCGAGCCCTTCTTCACGACGAAGGCGAGCGGCAGCGGGCTGGGGCTCTCCATCGTGCACGCCATCGTCACCCAGCACGGCGGCACCCTCCAGGTGGAGGACGGGCCGCTGGGCGGCGCGCGCTTCAGCGTGCACCTGCCAGCGGCCCCGGGGACGCAGCCGCGCTGACGGGGCTCAGGGCGCGGCCGGCGCGGGCGTCACGCCGACGGTCCGCGTCTTGCCGTCCTTGTCCACCTCCAGCTTGAGGCGCGGGGTGCCCTGGGCGTCGTGGATGACGATGCTCGCCACGCCGTCCACCACGCCCATCGTGATGCGCTCCTTCCAGTCCTTCCGGAAGGTGACGGTGGGATTTTCCTTCTCCAGGCCCATGCACATGGCCTCGTAGCTCTCCGTGCTGTCGAAGCAGAGCCCGCGGAAGTCAATGGAGTCGATCATCGCCAGTCCTCCAATCTCCTGCCCGGTGGGACTGAGGAACTGGAGGCCGTAGGCGGTGACGGCGCGCTTCAGGCCCTGGGGGTCGGGCATCGGCGCCGCGATGCGGATGCGCGTCTGGCCGTGCTCGTCGACGACGTTCAGCTCCCGGACGGAGAGGGACTCCGCGGGGCGGGTCGCGGCGGTGCCTCCCGCGCACGCGCCCAGGACCAGCGCGGAGGAGGTGACAGCGGCCAACACGAACGGACGGAAGGAGGAAGAGGTCATGAGGGGAAAGCTAGACGCAGGCTCCGCCGCTTTCCCCCGGGGGAGTCCATCCTTCCGTCACGGCTGTGTCATGGGCGCGGCGCCCTACGCGGGCAGCGTGCCCTGGCCGGTGGCCAGCGTGTTCATGAAGGACTTCACCTTCTGCACGTAGGTGGCGTCGCCGGTGCCGGCGGGGATGGCGTCCGGGTTGCTCCGGTCCACGCCGTTGGGGCCGGAGTTGTAGGCGCGCAGGGCCAGCTCATCGCTGCCGAACTGCTCCTTCATGTCCTTCATGTAGAAGGCGCCCGCCAGGATGTTGGTCTCCGGGTCGGAGAGGTCCTTGCCCTGGAGCTCCGGGTGCTTCGCCTGCAGCTCCCCGTAGGTGTTGGGGTTGACCTGCATCAGGCCGGTGTCCGTCAGGCCGTTGCCGCCGTTGGTGGAGACGGCCTCCAGGTTGCCGCGCGACTCCTGCCAGATTTGCGCGGCCAGCATCTCCGCCGGCACGCCCGTCTTGGCGGACGCGGACTCGATGGCGCCCCGGAACTTCTCCAGCCCCGGGGGCAGGTTGCCGCCCAGCTTCGAACCGCCGCTCGAGGACGAAGTCATGGGCCCCACGACGCCGGTGTTGCCGTTGAGCGCCACGGGAGGACGGCTGGAGTCCTGCGGCGTGAAGCTGCTGTCGGAGAAGGGCTGCGGACCCGCGCCGCACCTGTTTCGCGGGGCGCCCTGCTCACCCTGGAGCCCCTGCGCGGCGCCCGGCACGGCCTGCGCCACCAAATGCACCACGGAGGACAGCACCGTCAGCGTGTCCTGCAGCAGCTTGCCCAACTGCGCGCCGTTGCCGGAGCCGGCGTCGAAGCCGTCCTGCTGGAGCGCCGCGAGCCCCGGCGAGCCCGGCTTCTGGCCGGAGGAGAACCCATCCACGCCCCCCGGACGGCCCGCGGCGCGAGGGGCGGCGGCGTCCTGCACCGGCATGCGGAACATGGAAGCGGAGGGGCTGCGGAGGGGCGAGATGGCCATGGCGGGGGACCTCGAAGGGGATGGGGATTTCGTTGAAGCGATGCGGGACCCCATAGCAGCCGGTGTGCCAGCCCCCAGCGGCCCGACGGACGCGGGCAACCGCTGGATTTCACGGGCAACACGAAGGGCCGCCGGGGCCCGGGCCTGGTGACTCCCGTCACCGCCCCGATGCCCTTCGTCATCATCCGAACCCACCGTCACCCGGGGCATGGCAGGGGGGCGGAGCGTCGTGCAGAACGCTCCCATGGCCGACATCACCCACCGCACCGTCCCGACGAATGGCATCCACCTGCACGTCGCCGAGGCCGGCCAGGGCCCGCTGGTCCTGCTCCTTCATGGCTGGCCGGAGTCCGGGTACTCGTGGCGCCACCAGCTCCGCGCGCTCGCGGACGCCGGCTACCACGCGGTCGCGCCCGACGTTCGCGGCTACGGCCAGAGCGACCGGCCCGAGCCCATCGAGGCCTACAGCATGAAGCAGCTTCTGGCGGACTTCGTGGGGCTGCTGGATGCGCTGGGGGAGAGGACCGCGGTGGTGGTGGGCCACGACTGGGGCTCGGCGATGGCGTGGAACTGCGCCGCGCTGCACCCGGACCGCTTCCGCGCCGTCGTGGGCATGAGCGTGCCGCACCTGGGCCGCACGCCCCTGCCGCCCACCCAGCTCTTCCGGCGCGTGTTCGGGGACACGTGGTTCTACATCCTCTACTTCCAACAGCCGGGCGTCGCCGAGGCGGAGCTCGAAGCGGACATCCCGAGGACGCTGCGCATCACCCTGGGCGGCACCGCCGGCTTCGACACGCAGGAGGAGGCCGTGAAGTCGCGCCACAAGGGCGACGGCTTCCTCACCGGCCTCCAGGCGCCGGACGCGCTGCCCTCGTGGCTCACGGAGGCGGACCTCGCGCACTACGCGAAGGAGCTGGAGCACAGCGGCTTTCGCGGCGGGCTCAATCGCTACCGCAACATGGACCGCGACTGGGAGGAGTTGCCCGAACTGGCGACGGCCGTCATCCCACAGCCCGCCCTCTTCATCACCGGGGAGAAGGACCCCGGCCGCGCCTTCGCTCCGCTGGACGCCATGAAGGCCCTGGTGCCGCGGCTCCAGGACGTGCTCGTCATTCCGGGCGCGGGCCACTGGATCCAACAGGAGCGCCCCGAGGAGGTGAACGCCGCCCTGCTGGCGTTCCTGGGGTCACTGCCCGCGTGAAGCCCCGTGCCGGGGCAGGCGCACGGTGAAGGTGGTGCCTGCCCTGACGGTGGAGGTGACCTCGACGGTGCCTCCGTGGGCCTCCACCAGTTGCTTCACGATGTAGAGCCCCAGGCCCACGCTGCGGCCGGTGGAGTCCACCTCCGACGTCGCGCGCTTCAGGGGCTCGAAGATGCCGGGCAGCTTCTCCGGCGGGATGGGCGGGCCCTGGTTGTGGACGGACAGGGACACCCACCCGTCCTCGCCCCGGGTCGTCACCTGCACCGGGCTGGCCTCGGGGCTGTACTTGAGGGCGTTGGTGACCAGGTTCTGCACCACCTGGGCCATCCGCTCGGAGTCCCACACTCCCGTCGCGTCGCCCCGCGCCTGCACCCGCAGGGTGCGGCCGGGATGCGCCGCATCCACCTGGTCCAACACCTGCCGGGCCACCTGGTGCAGGTCCGACGCCCGGGGCGCGATGGGGATGCCCGCGCCCAGCCGGGCCTGGGTGAAGTCGAGCAGGTCTCCCACGAGCCGCACCGCGCGGTGCACGGCGGCCTGGATGCGCAGCACGGACTGGGCGGTGCGCGCGTCGAGTTCGTCGCGGCGGGCCATGGCGCCCACCGTCAGGTGGATGGCGTTGAGCGGGGTGCGCAGGTCATGGCTGACGATGCCGATGAGCTGCTGCTCGAAGTCGACGCGGTCCTGGAGCTGCCGGGTCAGGACGGCCGCGCGCTGGTGTGCCTTCACCTCGTCCGTGGCGTCCCAGGACACGCCCATGAACCCCTCGACGGCGCCGTCCGGGTCCCGCATGGGCACGTGAGTGAAGTTGAAGTAGCGCTCCACCCGCTCGCCCGTGTCCGGACAGGAGAACTCGAAGCGCTCCTCCGTGAAGACGCGGGGCTCTCCCTTCTGGAAGACGGGGTCGCAGGCCTTCGCGATGATGGACGGCCCCCAGGCCTCCGGCAGCACGTCGACCAGGGGTCTGCCGAGCACCTCCTCGCTCCCGCGCTCCCAGAAGTGGCACTGGACGGGGTTGGCGAACTGGATGACGTGGTGGGGGCCCCGGAAGATGGCGATGCCCACCGGGGCCTTCTCGAAGATGGCGTAGAGCTTGCGGCGCTCCTTCTCCGCTTCCGCGTGCGCTGCCCGCTCCCGGGCAAGCAGCGCCTCGCGCTCCTCCTCCGCCAGCTTGCGCCCGGTGACGTCCTGCGTGACCTTCACGAACCCGCAGGGCAGGCCCGCGTCGTTGCGCAGGAGCCACAGGTCGATCTCCGCGATGAAGAGGCTCCCGTCCTTGCGCTGCCGGGGCTCCTCGCCCTGGTAGTGCCCTGTCTCGAAGGCCTCCCTCAGCTCCTCTTCCGGGCGCCCCAGTTGGCGGTACTCCTCGGGGAAGAGCATGCGGAAGTGCTGGCCCATGACCTCCTCGGCGCGCCAGCCCTTGATGTGCTCGGCGCCCGGGTTCCAACTGAGGATGTGTCCTTGCAGGTCGATGCCGAAGATGGCGCGGTCCTTCGCGCTCTGGACCAGGAAGCGGAAGAGCACATCCGTGTTCGGCCCTGCGCGCGTGCACTCCATGCGAGCCACGGTCCCTCCAGCCCGTGAAACACGCGAGCCCCGAGCCGCCGTTCCCCCGGGGTGGAACCGCGTTGCTCGCGCGGGCCGGGGCGTGCGCCGGACACGCCCTGCGAGGGACTCGGCGCCTCGCCCGCTCAGTCCTGCGCCGTGGGACGGACAATCACCTCGCCCACGTCCACGTCGGCGGGCTGCTCGATGGCGTAGGCCATGGCCCGGGCAATCGCATCCGGAGGGATCGCGAGCCTGTCCCGGACCTCCTCGAACCGGGTCCGGAGCTCTGGATTCTTCACGTGCTCCAGGAAGTTCGTCCGGGTCATCCCGGGGGAGATGACCGTCACCCGCAGCCTGGGGCCCGCCTCCTGGCGCAGCCCTTCGGAGATGGCGCGCACGGCGAACTTCGTCCCGGCGTAGACCGCCTGACCGGGGACGATCCGGTGCGCGGACGTCGACGCGGTGTTGATGAAGTGCCCGAAGCCCTGCTCGCGGAAGACGGGCAGCGCCGCGGCGATGCCGTACAGCACGCCCTTGATGTTGGTGTCGATCAGCTCCTCCCAGTCGTCGACGCGCAGGTCGTCCAGCGGAGAGGTCGCCAGGCTGCCCGCGTTGTTGATGAGCACGTCCAGCCTGCCGAACCGCTCGCACGCCAGGCGGACGAGCCCGGAGACGTCCTCGCGCCGTCTCACGTCGATCCGCGCGGAGAGGGCCTCGCCTCCCGCCTTCGTGATGCGCTCCACCACCGGTCCCAGCCGCTCCAGCCGCCGCGCGCCGAGGATGACCTTCGCTCCACGCCCGGCGAGCAGCAGCGCCGCCGCTTCGCCAATGCCGCTGCTGGCTCCGGTGATGGCGATGACCTTGTCCTGGATGCCTGACATGACGCCCTCCTGCCCGGCCAGGGGAGAGGGGAGGGCCGGGCCTGCGATGCAAGACGTAGCCATGCCAAGGCGCTCCGGGCTTGGGCGTTGTTGGCATGCCGTGCAGGTCAATTTCGCCCAAGCCGGGGGGAAGTCCCGTCCCTAGACTCCAGCCGTGACCGCGCTCCCTCACGCCGTCGTGGATGGTCCCCTGTCCATCCAGACCTTCCTGTTCCCGGAACTGCCGGGCCTGCGGCTGGTGCGCTACCGGACCGACGGGCGGCTGCTGCGCTCCGTGAAGGAGCGGTTCTCCGTGATGCTGACGCAGCGGGGGCACGCGGAGTGGTGGGGGCGGGGCCGGGTCCACGCCTCCTCGCCCCGGACGGTCGACCTCAAGCAGATGGGCGAGGTGCACCGGGACCTGCGCCGCGACGGACCCGCCCGGTTCCAGGTCATCGCCTTCGACGAGCCGCTCGTCACCGGGGCCCGCGAGGCGTTGGGCGCGCCGGCCTCCGCCCGGCTTCGCCAGCTCCAGCTCGAAACGACACAGCCCGAGGCGGCCGGCTTCGTGCGCCTCCACGCCGTGCTGGATGCGGGCCTGGAGGGACGCGCCAGCGCCCTCGCGCTCCAGACGGCCCTGGCCGAAGCGCTCTCCTCGTTGGTCGGGTGTCTGGAGCGTTCAGGCGCGTCGGAGCGGCGCTACCGCTGGCCCATCCGGCGCGTGGTGGAGGCGCTGCACGAAGCCATTCCAGGGGGCATCACCCTGGAGTCGCTGGCCCATCAGGTGGGCTGGAACCGGTTCCACCTGTGCAGGGCCTTCCGCGAGGCGCTGGGCATGCCTCCGCACGCGTACCTCACCCACCTGCGTGTCTCGCGAGCTCAGCGGTTGTTGTCACAGGGGCTGGCGCCCGCGGAGGTCGCCCTCCAGGTCGGGCTCTGTGACCAGAGTCAGCTCAACCGGCACTTCAAGCGCATCGTCGGAATCACGCCGGGGCAGTTCGCGCGCGCCGTGCACTGAGTCCGCCAGGGTGTGGCCCTCTCAGGAGGGCTCCCGGAAGACCGCTTCGATGTTGTTGCCGTCCGGGTCCAGCACGAAGGCGGCGTAGTAGCCGGCGGGATGGCCCGTCTCGACGCCGCGCAGCCCGGGCGCCCCGTTGTCGGTTCCGCCCGCCGCCACCGCGGCCGCGTGGAAGGCGTCGACCTGGGCGCGGCTCGTGGCGGCGAAGGCCGTGTGTTGCTTCACGCCGTGGGGGTGGAAGCGGTCGATCCAGAAGATGGGGTAGTCGCGGCCATAGCCAACGCCGTCCGCCCCGGTGTCCTCGGGGAGCTGCATGGCGCGGCGGAGTCCGAGCGCTCCCAACGCCGCGTCGTAGAAGACCGCCGAGCGGGCGACGTCCGCGACGCCAATGCCGGTGTGATCGATCATGGTCCCCAGTGTATGGGCGCGAAGTCGCGCTCGCGCATCCGGCCGTCGAGGCTCGGGTCGACGGTGTTGCCCAAGGAAATCCCCCGGAGTGGCCGTCGCTGCCTTCTGGCTGCGAGCGAGTGTCGGGCGCAAGGAGCCCGGAAGGCCACGGGCGAACCCTGGGAGGCACTCCAGCGCAATGCACGGCGGTCCAGAACGCCAGCCGTCCGGAGGCGAGCCGCATCGAGACGCCGAGGGGCTCCTTCGCGCGCTGGTGGCTCCCGGCCAACTGGGGCGTCGGGATGAGGCCGGCGCTGTAACCTTTATTCGTTCTCTATTCGTCCTCGTTCGTGGTGGCCGTTGGATGCCCGGAATGCGCCGGGCGTCGGGATGAGGCCGGCGCTGTAACCATTATTCGTCCTCGTTCGTGGTGGCCGTTGGATGCCCGGAATGCGCCGGGCGCTGGGATGAGGCCGACGCTGTAACCATTATTCGTCCTCGTTCGTGGTGGCCGTTGGATGCCCGGAATGCGCCGGGCGCCGGGATGAGGCCGGCGCTGTAACCATTATTCGTCCTCGTTCGTGGTGGCCGTTGGATGCCCGGAATGCGCCGGGCGTCGGGATGAGGCCGGGGCTGTAACCTTTCTTCGTCCTCGTTCGTGGTGGCCGTTGGATGCCCGGAATGTGCCGGGCGCCGGGATGGAGGACGGACATGCAGGCGAAGAAGGTGGCCGTGGTGGGCGGGGGGCTGGGCGGCCTCACGGCGGCGGCGCTGCTCGCGCGAGGCGGCTGTGAGGTGACGGTGTACGAGCGCTCCAAGCACCTGGGAGGGCGGGCGCGGACGACGGAGGTGGACGGCTTCCGCTTCAACCTGGGCCCGCATGCCCTGTACCGGGCGGGCGCGGCGTTTCGGGTGCTGGAGCGCCTGGGGGTGAGGCCCACGGGAGGCGTTCCGAATCAGACGGGCTCCCATGCGCTGGTCGCCGGCCGCCTGCACACGCTGCCTCGGGGCGCCGTGACGCTGATGACGACGGACGTGCTGTCGGTCGCCTCGAAGCTGGAGGTGGCGAAGCTGTTGGCGGGGCTGGCTCGAATCGACACGCGGCCGTTGGGCGCCATGTCGATGCGGGAGTGGTTGGAGACGCGCCTGACGCGAAAGGACGGTCGGGCACTCGTCGGGGCGCTGATCCGCGTGTCCTCGTACTGCGCGGACTTCGAGGCGCTCAGCGCGGAGGCGGGGCTGAAGCAGCTCCAGTGCGCGACCGCCGCGAACGTGCTGTACGTGGACGGAGGGTGGAGCACGTTGGTGGATGCGGTGGAGCGGCTGTGCCGCGAGGCAGGGGCCCGGCTGGAGCTGTCCGCGCGGGTGGAGGCCGTCGTCCTCCAGCAAGGCGGCAAGCGGGTCGAAGGTGTGCGGCTCGCGGACGGCACGGTGCACCGCGCGGACGCGGTGGTGATGGCGGGGAGCCCCGCGGACGTGGCGGCGCTGGTGCCGGGGGACGCGGTGCTCGCGCGGGAGGCGAGGGAGGCGGTGCCCATCCAGGCGGCGACGCTGGAGCTGGGGCTGTCGGCCCTGCCGAGGCCGGATGCGTTGTTCGCGCTGGGACTGGATGGGCCCTGGTACGCGTCGGTGCACTCGGCCTCCGCGAAGCTGGCCCCGGAGGGGGGCGCGATGGTGCACGTGGCGAAGTACCTGGGCGGCGCGGACACGGAGGCGAGCGAGGCGTCGTTGGAAGCCGTGATGGACGCGCTCCAGCCGGGCTGGCGGGAGAAGGTGGTCGCGCGGCGGTTCCGTCCATCGCTCACCGTCAGCGCCGGGCTGCCCCGAGCCACGAACGGCGGACTGTCAGGACGCCCATCGGTGGAGGTGCCACACGTGAGCGGGCTGTACCGGGTGGGCGATTGGGTGGGAGCGGAGGGCATGCTCGCGGACGCATCCCTGGCAAGCGCCGAGGCCGTGGAGCGAGCCCTGGCACAACGCGCCAAGGAGCCTCAACGCCGCACCGCGGGAGCATGAGCTGAAAGGGACCACGGACGAAAGGGCACCGCGCAAGGTGCCATCTCTGAACCGCGAGCGCCGCCCGGCACGGACTCACGGACCGGAGGAGCACCGGAGCCACACGGTGCAAGCCTGAAGGAATTGAACGCAGAGGCCCCAATCCATCAGCCATGAGCGCCGTCCCCATGAATGAGAACGTGAGAACCCTGCGATGGATCAGCCCAGCGTGCACCTTCGAGGCGCCGCGCACGAACCTGTCCGACAGTCGGACAAGTTTGGGCGACCACTGCCCGACGGCTCTCAGCCCATCCAAGCAGCAGAACCCAGTCCGGAAGTCGGACCCATTTTGAGGACTGCTGCCCAGCGGCTCCCGAGCCACCGGGGCGGAGGAAACCAGTCCGACAGTCGGACCAGTGTGAATGGCCACGGAATGGGGCCCCGCCCCATCCGAGCGCCGGAAACCAGTCCGACAGTCGGACAGGTTTGGAGGACCACGGCCCCAGCGGCTCCCTCGCCACCGGGGCGGAGGAAGCCAGTCCGACAGTCGGACAGGTTTGAAGGACCACGGCATGGGCCTCCCGCTCCATCCGGCCTGCGGAAACCTGTCGGACAGTCGGACAGGTTTGGAGGCCCGTGGCCCCAGCGGCTCCTGCCCCATCCGTGCGCCGGAAACCTGTAGGACAGGTTTGGAGGCCCGTGGCATGGGGGCCCCCGCGACCTACCCGGGCGGTGAAAGCCAGTCCGACAGTCGGACAGGTTTTGCGCGCTGGCTTGGGGCTCCCCCTTCATTCGGGCAGCGGCATCCTGTCCGACAGTCGGACAGGTTTTGCGGTCCCGCCGGGCGGGGGCAGGCTGGGGGGCTTTGTTTCACCTGGCATCGTGACGCCCCGGAGTGGCGCAGGGATTGCTGGAACGTGAGGGCTTGAACCGGATGGATTCACAGGCGCGAGGCGCATTGGGGCAGGCCGCACGCGAGCACGAGCGCTTCCTGTGGGGGCTCTGCTACCGGATGACCGGCGTGGCGGCGGACGCGGATGACCTGGTGCAGGACGTCTATGCTCGCGCGCTCGCGACGCCTCCGGAGCACCTGGACATGCTGCGCCCCTGGTTGACCCGCGTGGCGGTGAACCTGTCCCGAGACCTCCTGCGACGGCGCCGCCGCGAGGGCTATGTCGGCCCCTGGCTGCCTTCACCGGTGGAGACCGGCGACGAGGAGGTCCCCCCCTCGGTGGAGGCGAGGCTCCCGGACGGCGGCTCGACGGAGGAGCGCTATGAATTGCTGGAGAGCGTCTCCTTCGCCTTCCTCCTGGCGCTGGAGGCCCTGTCTCCCAAGCAGCGAGCGGTGCTGCTGCTGCGCGATGTCTTCGATTACTCGGTGCCGGAGGTGGCCGAGGCGCTGCGCATGAGCGAGGCGAACGTGAAGGTCGTGCACCACCGCGCTCGGGCGGCCATGGCCGCGTATGACCAGGCACGTTGCGTGCCTACTCGCGACGTGCAGGCTCGCACTCGGGCCGCGCTGGAGGCCTTCCTGGGCGCCCTGGTGGCGGGAGACGTGGCCACCGCGGAGGCACTGCTGGCCTCGGATGTCCGTGCGCTGACGGACGGAGGCGGCAAGGTGCGCGCGGCCCTGGTGCCCATCGTGGGCCCCCAGCGCGTCGTCCTCTTCATGAGACGGCTGATGGAGATGCGGGGCCCACCCGTGGCGTGGGAGGCGCGGATGCTCAATGGCCTGCCCGCCGTGGTGGCGGTGTTCCATCCAGGAAGGGATCCGCTCCTGTCCCTGCGCACCGTGCTTCGCGCGGAGGTGGACGCCAGCGGGCGCATCCATGCGCTGCATTCCGTGGTGGTGGACCGGAAGCTCACGGGCGTGCGCATGCCCGTGCCTGAATGACCCGGAGCTCTTGGCGCCGCGCGGGCCCGCACCCGTGTCACCAGCGGGACGGCGAGGTGACCTTCCCGTAGGCCGGTCCACTCCCGGATTGCCCCAGGGGATGAAGCCCCTGCCCAAGCGCTCCCTCCGTCACCAGTTCCCTGGTGACGGGCGGGACGTGCGAACGGGGGCGTGCATGGCGGGGCAGGGGGGCGACTCACCGGCGAGGGGCGGGCCGTCCCTGTTCGCCCGGCTGGCGGTGGGCGTGTTCCGGCACCGGGGGCCGGTGCTGGTGGGCGCGCTGCTCCTCCTCGCCGCGGCGGTGTGGGCGCTGCTCCGGGGCGGGAACCTCACCACCGGCACCATCGAGGGCATCGAATCCGCGAGGGCCGAAGCGCTCGCGCGCGGTGCCGCCGCCGGGTCGAACGACCAGACCCTGGCCGTCATCTTCCACCACGACGCCTGGCGCACGGACGAGCCGCGCTTCGCCCAGGCCGTGACGTCCGCGCTGGCCCGCGTGGAGCGGCTGCCGGAGGTCGCCTCCGTGGTGTCACCCATCGGTGCGCCCGAGGCCTTCCGGGCCCGCTTCGTGGCACGGACGGGCCACGACCTGCTGGCGCTGGTGCGGCTCAAGGGGGGGGAGAGCGAGGCCACCGCCGCGTTCCCCGCCGTGCGCGCGGCGCTGGAGGACCCGGACCTCCGGACGACGCTCACCGGCAAGGTGGCCTTCCTGGCCGCGCTCAATGAGTTGCTGGCGCACGACCTGCTGCGCGCGGAGCTGCTGTCCTTCCCGCTGGCGCTGGTGGTCCTGCTGTGGGTCTTCCGCACCGTGGTGGCGGCCATGCTGCCCCTGGTGGTGGGCGGGCTGGCGGTGCTCTGCGGCGTGGCGGGCGTGATGCTGCTGTCCCACGTCACGAACATGGCCCAGTACACGCTCAACGTGGTGTCGCTCATCGGGCTGGGCGTGGCCATCGACTACTCGCTCTTCATCGTGAGCCGCTTCCGCTCCGAGCTCGCCCTGGGCCTCTCCACGGAGCACGCGCTGACGCGCACGCTGGACACCGCCGGGCGGGCGGTGGCGTTCTCGGGGCTGGCCGTCACGGTGGGGCTGGGAGGTCTGCTCTTCTTCCGCGGCTCATACCTGAGCGCCATGGGGCTGGGAGGCGCCCTGGTGGTGGCCTTCGCGGTCCTCTTCGCGCTCACCGTGCTGCCCGCGCTGCTCGCGTGGCTGGGGCCGCGCGTGGACCGGGGACGTCTGCCCTTCGCTCGCAAGGAGGGGCGCGGCGGCGCATGGCATGCGCTGGCCACCTGGGTGATGCGGCATCCCTGGTGGGTGCTGCTGCCCACGCTGGCGCTGCTCCTGGCCATGGGGCTGCCGTTCCGGCGGCTGCAACTGGCGGCCACGGACATCACCGCGCTGCCCGAGGGCACCGAGGCGCGCCAGGGCGCGGAGACCCTGGCCCGCCTGTTCCCCCGCGAGGCCGCCACCCGCGTCCTGGTGGCGGTGGAGTTCCCTGGCGGCAGTCCCCTCACGCCGGAGCGCGCGGGCGCCCTCTACGACGCCAGCCGCCGGGTGGCGTCGATGCCCGGCGTGGTCGGCGTGGAGAGCTCGGTGGACCTGGGCCCCGGCATGGACCGGGCGACCGTCCAGCGGATGGCCGCCGCGCCCCCCCAGCTCCTCCCGCCGGAGCTCCAGGCCGCGCGGGCCGCGTACGTCACCGGCAACGTGGCGGTGATGCAGGTGCTGACGTCCTCCGCGCCCAGCAGCGTGGAGGCGCGCGACCTGGTCCGCGCGCTGCGCGAGGACCGCGCGGTGGGCGACGGCCGGTGGTGGGTGGGCGGGCAGACCGCGACGGACGTGGACGCGGCGGCCTTCGTGAAGCACCACACGCCCGCGGCGGTGGGGTTCGTGATGGGGATGACGTGCATCGTCCTCTTCGTGCTCCTGCGCTCCGTGGTGCTGCCCTTGAAGGCGCTCCTGATGAACCTGCTGTCCCTGGCCGGCTCGTTCGGCGCCCTGGTGTGGATCTTCCAGGAGGGGCACCTGCACCGGCTGCTGCGCTTCGAACCCGGGCCCATCGAACCGTCGCTGCCCATCCTGTTGTTCTGCGCGCTGTTCGGCCTGTCCATGGACTACGAGGTGCTGCTGCTCAGCCGCATCCGCGAGGAGTACCTGCGCACGGGCGACAACACCCACGCGGTGGCCGAGGGGCTGGAGCGGACCGGCGGCCTCATCACCAGCGCGGCGGCCATCATGGTGGCCGTGTTCGCGGCCTTCACGCTGGCGTCGGTGGTGGTGGTGAAGGCCATGGGCCTGGGCATGGCCTTCGCGGTCGCGCTGGATGCGACGCTCGTCCGGGTGCTCATCGTGCCCGCGATGATGCGCCTGATGGGGGACTTCAACTGGTGGGGCCCCGGCCACTGGAGGCGCTCGCACGCGCGGGCGCAGGGGACGGAGGTGCGGCCATGAACGCGCGGGAGCTCGCCTGGACGGCGGCGGGAGCGGCGGCGCTCGGCGTGCTCGCGCACGGGCACCGCGAGCTGATGTCCGGCCTGCGGCGGCGCGCGGCGCCACCCCCAAGGCGCTTCGAGCCCCCTTCCGTGACGGTCATCCGGCCCATCCGGGGCCTGGACATGGACGCGCGCGAGAACGTGCGCGCGCTGCTGGACCTGGACTATCCCGGCGAGTGGGAGGTGCTCTTCGTCTTCGACAGCGAGGACGACCCGGCGTTCCTCCCCACCCGCGAGGAGGTGGCCGCCCGCCCGACGCGCGCGAAGCGGGTGGAGCTGCTCATCGCGGGCGAGCCCCCGGTGGACATGACGGGCAAGCTCAACGCGATGCAGGTGGGCGTGGCCCACGCACGGGGAGCGCTGCTGGCCTTCAGTGATTCGGACACGCGGCCCTCGCCCGGGGTGCTCACGGCGCTGGTGGGCGCGCTGCTGGAGGACGGCGCGACAGGCGCCACGTTCGCGCCCATCTACGCGGCGGCGGACGCGCCCCTGGCGGGCGACGTGGGCTACGGGCTGCTGGTGAACGCGTGGTACGGCGCGTCCGTGGCGAGCACCGCGGAGCCGGATGGCGCGCTGCCCTTCATCATGGGGCAGTTGATGGTGTTCCGGCGCCGGGCGCTCGAGGCCATCGGGGGCGTGGGCTGCGCCGCCGGGCAGTTCGTGGATGACATGTACCTGGGGCGCCGCCTGCACCAGGCCGGGTGGAAGAACCGCGTCGTCCACGTGCCCCTGCGCGTCGTCACGGGGCACCTGGGGCTGGGCGCCTTCCTGCGCATCTTCAGGCGGTGGCTCCTCTTCTCGGAGGCGGGCATCCCCGGGACCTTCGCGCGGCCCCACTGGGTGCGGGGCGCGGTGAGCTGGCTGGCGTGGGGTTCACTGGCGACGGCGGTGGCGCGAAGGGCCTGGGGCCCGGCGCTCCTGTCTGCCGCGCCCATCGGCTTCTCCGTGTGGAGCCAGTTGCGGCTCCAGCGGGCCGGCCACGGGCCGGGAATCGCGCCCCGGCACTACTGGGTGCCGGCGGTCCTGCCGCTCCTGGGGGCCGGCGTGGCGCTGTCCGCGCGGCTGTCTCGCGACGTGGACTGGCGCGGCCGGGGCTACCGCTTGGACGCGAAGGCGCGCCTGGGTGAAGCCCAACCGGCCCGGGCCAGCGTGTAGACGGGACGGCGGACGCGACGATGGAGCCAGCTCCCCACCTGTTCCACCGCGCTCGCCACGGTGCCTCGCAAGGGCGGCCCGGCGGAGCGCAGCAGCGGCGCGGCGGAGCGCAGGCTGCCCCCGGGGCCGTTCGGGGACAGCATCGCGGCGAAGGCATGGACGACGACGCGCAGGTACTCGCGGGCCATCACCCGCATGCGGGGCTCCTCGGAGGACAGCAGGGCCATGGAGGCGCGCGCGCCGCCGGGGCTGTGCTCCCAGTAGTGCAACAGGCCCATGCGCAGCGCGCGCATGCCCTCGTCCTGCCTGGCGAAGGCGCTGTAGAGCGCGGTGGCGAGCGCGACGCGGGTGCGCTGCGCGGGCCTCCGCGCGTGCGCGTACTGCTCCAGCGCGCGGGCGACGTGGCCCGGGTGGCGGTCCAGCGACTCCTGGAGGGCGCGGGCGTCGTGGAAGCACGACGCCATGCCGCTGGCCGTGAGCGGGTGGCAGCACGCGGCGGCGTCGCCCACGAGCACGGCGCTCCCCATCCAGACGGTCTCCGCCAGCCAGTCGTCGTTGGAGGCCATGCGCACCGCGGGCCGCTGCTCCAGCGCCCGCCAGACGGCCTCCCTCAGCCGCGAGGGCAGGGCGAGCAGCAGCTCCGGTTGCTCCTTCAGCGTCTGGGCCGTGCTGCCCAGGGGCAGGTCCACCATCACGCGCGCCACGCCGGGCTGGATGGTGTACGCCAGCGCGTGCACGGCGCCGCCCACGAACTGGTGGCCGTGCTCCGGGTGGGTGAGGCAGTCGCTGTCCACCGTCACGCCCAGCATGGTGGAGAGGCGCTGGTGGTGCTCGGCGATGCCCAGCATCCGCCGCACGGGGGACGCGCGCCCGTCCGCGGCCACCAGCAGCCGGGCGTGCACGGTGTGCTCGGCGCCCGCGTGCGAATAGCGCAGGCGCACGCCGCGCTCGCAGTTGTGCTCCACGGCCGTCACGCGGGCCCGGGTGAGCACGGTGACGCCGCGCCGCCGCGACACCGACTCCTGCAGGGGCACGGTGAGCGCGGCGTGTTCGAGCGACAGCCCCGTGACGCCGCGACCGTAGGGCAGGACGAGCGTGCGGGCGGGGGCATGGAAGCGCACCGCGAAGCCCCTCACGGGATGGGCCGCCCAGCCATCCACGACGTCCCCGAAGCCCAGCGCGCGCAAATCCCTCACCCCGGGCGGGTGGAGCAGCTCGCCCGCGAGCTGCTTGTGCCGGTCCACGCCCGCGTCCAGCAGCAGGACGGACCACCCCAGGTCGGAGAGCGCCGCCGCCACCGCGCAGCCCGCGGGTCCGCCCCCGGCTATCACCACCTCGGTGTCCCCCACGTGGCCCCCGCTCGGTTCGCAGACACGATGTCTGGCATTGACGACTTATCCATTGATGCGCGGCGCCGCACGCGGAGGAGGCAGGCATGAAAGTGCAGGGTGCATCATTCTGTCGCACGCAATTGCCCCGGGTCTCCCGGACCTTCGCGCTCAACATCCCGCTCTTGCCGGAGCCCCTGGACCTGGCGGTGACGGCGGCCTACCTGCTGTGCCGCATCGCGGACACGCTGGAGGACGAGGCCCCCGGGGCGCTCCCCGGTGCGTTGCTCGACGAACTGGGGGACCTCGTGTCGCTGGAGCCGGGCTGGGAGGCCCGTGCCCGCTCCTTCGCGCGAAGGGCGCGGCTCGCCCTGCGGGACGAGGCGCCCCCCGCGGAGGCCGAGCTGGTTTCCGGGACACCGACCGTGCTCGAGACCCTGGCCTCGCTTCCCTCCTGGGTCCACCCGCCCATCGCGCGCTGCGTGCGCACGATGACCGGCGGCATGAAACAGATACAGCGGATGCATGGAGGGAGCGGGCAGGTCATGGGGCTGCCCGACCTCCAGGCGACGTTCATGTATTGCTATTACGTGGCGGGCGTCGTGGGTGAGATGCTGACCGGCCTCTTCGTCGCCAGCTCCCCCCGGGTCTCCTGGCGCGAGCAGCGGCTGATGACGCGGGCGCCTGCCTTTGGCCGGGCCCTGCAGCTCACCAACATCCTCAAGGACGTGCGCGAGGACCTGGACCGGGGAACCTGCTGGCTGCCCAGGGACCGCATGGCCGCGCATGGCCTCACGCCCGCCACGCTGGCCCTGCCTTCGCTCCGCGCGAGCGCCGTGGCGCTGATGGAGGAGCTGGTGGCGGTGGCCCGGCGCGAGCTGGACGTCGCGCTCGAATACTCGCTGGCGCTGCCCGTGGAGGAGCCCGGCCTGCGGCTGTTCTGCCTCTATCCGCTCTTCTTCGCCGCCGCGACGCTCGACGCGGTGGAGGGCAACCCCGCGGTGTTCGAACCCGAGCCGGTGAAGATTCCCCGGGAGACGGTGGCGGCGCTGATGCGGCTGACGCAGGAGCGGGTGGGCTCGGATGAAGCGCTGCGGGAGCTCTACGCCCGTTCCTCGCGGGCGTCCCGGGACGTCGTGGAGGCCTGGAGCTGATGCGGCGGGCCCGAGACCTGCTGGCCGGGACCCAGGCGGCGGATGGCTCCTGGAAGGGGGACTACAGCGGCCCGTTGTTCCTGGGCCCGGTGTACGTGGCCGGGCTGTACGTGATGGGCCGCGCGCCGGAGGCGTCCGTCCGCGAAGGGATGGTCGCCCACATGCGCGGGCACCAGAACCCGGATGGAGGCTGGGGGCTGGACGTGGAGTCGCCCAGCCTCGTCTTCACCTCGGTGCTCAACTACGTCGCGCAGCGGCTGCTGGGCGTCGGCGCGGAGGACCCGGGGCTCGTCCGCGCGAGGGCGTGGTTCCTTCCCCGAGGCGGCCCCCTGGGCAGCGCGTCCTGGGGGAAGTTCGTCCTCGCCCTGCTGGGGCTCTACGAGTACCAGGGCCTGGCGCCCGTGCCTCCCGAGCTCTGGCTGTTGCCGCGAGCCCTGCCGTTCCACCCCTCCCGGCTCTGGTGCCACTGCCGCATGGTGTACCTGCCCATGGGCTGGCTCTACGGCCGCCGGGTCCGCGCCATGGAGTCCCCGCTATTGGCCGAGCTGCGGCGCGAGCTGTACCCCCAACCCTACGCTGACGTGGACTGGGAGGCGGCGCGCGGACGCGTGGCGGGCACGGACGCCTACAGCCCCCACGGTTTGGGATTGCGCGCCGTGCACCGCGCGCTGGGCCTGTATGAGCGGTTCCATTCAAGGCGGCTGCGGGAGCGCGCGCTGGAGGAATCCCTGGCGTTGATTCGCGGCGAGGACGCGGCGACGCACTTCGTCTGCATCGGGCCCATCAACAAGGTGCTCGACATGGTGGTGTGGCACGTGGCGCGGCCAGACGGTCCGGAGGTGCGGGCCCACCTGGAGCGCCTGCCGGACTACCTCCAGCGGACGCGGCAGGGCGTCACGGTCAACGGCTACAACTCCTCGCAGCTCTGGGACACCGCCTTCGCGGTGCAGGCGCTGGTGGCCTCCGGAGAGTCCGCGTGGGCGCGGGACACGCTGGCGCGCGCGGGCCGCTTCCTGGAGGCGCAGCAGGTGCTGGAGGATTCGCCAGACGCCGCCAGACACCACCGGCATCCCAGCCGGGGAGGGTGGCCCTTCAGCACGCGCGCGCACGGCTGGCCCATCAGCGATTGCACGGCGGAGGCGCTGAAGGCGTGTCTGTTGTTGGAGCCGCTCGGGCTCAACCGCGTGCCGCGCCAGCGCCTGGAGCAGGCCGTGGCGTTCATCCTGTCCCTGCAGAACCGGGACGGCGGCTGGGCCACCTACGAGCGGCAGCGGGGGCCGCGCTGGCTGGAGCGCTTCAATCCCTCGGACGTCTTCGCCGGCATCATGGTGGACCCCAGCTACGTGGAGTGCACGTCGGCCTGCATCCAGGCGCTGGCCGCGTGGCGCGCCGCGTCCCCGGAGGCGCCGGTGGGCCGGGCCATCGCGCGGGGCGCGGACTTCCTGCGCCGCCAGCAGCGCCCGGACGGCGGCTGGGAGGGCTCCTGGGGCGTGTGCTTCAGCTACGGCACGTGGTTCGGCGTCACCGGCCTGGTGGCCTCGGGCGCGGGCCCCGCGGACCCCGCGCTGCGCCGGGCCGTCACGTTCCTGAAGGCCCACCAGCGCGAGGACGGCGCCTGGAGCGAGACCCTCCAGTCCTGCCGCGAGCGCCGCTGGGTGGAGGGGCGCACGGGCCACGCGGTGACGACGTCCTGGGCCGTGATGGCATTGGTCGCGGCGGGAGAGTCACACGCCGAGGCCACGCGACGGGGTGTGGCGTGGCTCCGCGAGAGGCAGGAGGCGCGGGGCCAGTGGCCACCGGAGCCCCTGGCCGGCGTGTTCAGCCGCACCTGCGGCATCCACTACGACGCGTACCTGCGCATCTTCCCGCTGTGGGCGCTGGCGCTCGCGGAGCGGCAGCCCCTGGACTTCAAGGCGCGCGAAGGCTCTGCGACCCCAGGTAGTCCGCCTTGCCCAGGTTGACGCCGTTGTGACGCAGCAGCGCGTACGCGTGGGTGACGTGGAAGTAGAAGTTGGGGAGCGCGTTCTCCAGGAAGTAGTCCGCGCCGTTCATCACCTTGCCCTCCCACCGGGGGTGGGTGACGACGCGTGCGGCGGCGCCCTCGAAGTCCTTCGCGGTGAACGTGTCCAGGTACGCGATGGTGGACTGGACGCGGGCGCTGAGCTCCTCCAGCGTCTGCTCCGTGTCCGGGTGCGACGGCGCGGCCTTGCCCGACAAGCGCGAGGCCGCCAGCTTCGCGGCGTCACAGGCAATCTGCACCTGCCGTACGAACGGGAGCTGGTCCGGCGCCAGCCGGAAGTTCAGGTAGAGGTTCGGGTCGAAGGGCTTCGCCTTGGCGTGGGCCGCGGCCGTGTCCAGCCACTTGCCCAACTGCCCCAACTGCTTCTTCATCTGCGAAAAGGTCTCGAAGTACATGGGCGCGCAAGCTAACGGGCTGGCCATGGGCGCGCGAGCCAATCGCAAAGGGCGTCTGGCCCCATGAACCCAGACGCCCTGCGTCACGTCGCGTTCGCGCGTGGTGTCAGAAGGTGAGGTCAGGTCAGGCAGGACGGCCGAGCAGCCCGTCTTGGTCCCCGCCTCGTCGCCGCTGGTTCCCTGCGACATGGGTGTCTCCGCCCACCTCGTTACCCCAGATGAGTGTGCGTTCGTGGTGGGACGGCGCCGGCAGGAGTAGCGAGGTCTCCGGACCGGAGGCATGCCCCTGACGCCAGCCGCTCTGTGCGCGGGACGAAGTGGCCTCTGGGAGAGGTGGGCTGTCTATCGTGGCAATCAATGGCATTTCGTTGGGGGCTGGTGCCTTGGGTCCGGTGATTCTTGGTACGCCCAAGCAGGGGCGATGCTCGGCAGACTACAGGCGAGGCGCAGCAGGTTGCTGCGCTCGGACCCGCCTTGCTAGGTTGGAATGACTATGCGTACTCTCCAGACTTTCGGGTGTGGCCTGATTGCTATCCTCGTGGCGTCATCAGCCTCTCAAGCCCGCGACGAGCGCGATAAGCCGAGGGGGCGCCTCATCATGCTCTCTGAGCACCCGAACGATGGCACTCACTCCGTCTATGTGAAGGGGAAAGTCGTCACGACACTGCGGTTCGAGCAGCTTGTAGACGCGAGCAAGACGAGGATGATCGGTTGGGAGGGCCGACTCGAACCGCTGGCCGTGGTCCGGAACAAGGTGATCCTTGAGCCCATCCATGACCTCAACAGGGACGAGGGCATTCCCCTTGTCGTGACGCTGGCTGATGGGACCGAAATCCCGTTCCTCGTAAAGCCACCATGGAGCAAGAGGGACGGAGGGTGGTCGCCGATTCTCGACCAACAGGTAGACGTGTTCAATGACCGGGAGAGTTATGCGTCCATGCACGCGGCGCTGATGGACGCGCTCAAGCAGAACGACACTCTCGTTGAAGAGAATGAGCGCTACCGCAAGGAGGAGAACTCCGTCGATCACGCCTACGCGACGCTTCTCGTAAACGGACAGCGGAAGAAAACACCATTCCGCCGCAGGTTCGTCTACCGGCCGAGGAATGAGGACATGGACATGGTCGTCGAAGTCTTCGAAGGCCCCGGCAAAGCGGCAGCGCTCGTCACCTTGCAGAACACCTACTACGGCGGGCCCTGGGAGTTTGACGGTGCCTATCTGAGCCGTGATTTCACCCACTACACGGCTCGACCCTTCGCGCTTCGCATGGACCGGGCCACGATCGTTCCGGGGGAGACGGGTCGGATCGCGGTCGTAGTGGACAGGAGCGCCTTCCTGACGGACGACGGGCGGCTCACTGATCTCGCGCTCCAAATCTTCCGCGGAGACGGTCTCCTCCAAGTGGTCGTGAAGCTGGAACGCACCATCGTTCAGAAGTAGAAGTGCCGTTCATGCAGACCCCCAAGGCCCTCCTGTTCAGCTCTGTCGTCCTGCTCGCTACGTCGCCCGGCTGCACAGGGAGCGGTGTCTCGTTGCGTCCCGACGGTAGTCCAGGTCCGCAGGAGTGCCCGGAAGAATCAAAGAAGGCGATTCGCTACATGGGGCTGCGCGTTGGCGACAGCGTGTTGGTGGATCTCGACGCGAACCAAACCGAGAGTCGGCGCATCACGCTCTATGACGGACCGATTGAGAGTGTCACGAGAGAAGAGTTCGGCCCGCTCGGTGCGACGAGCCGCTTGTACGGGCAGGTCTGGACGAGCGGCCCGCAGGTTGTCATCCGGTACTACGAGGCGCAGTCACTACACGGAGAAAAAGTTCCCATCTGCGCAGTGGCGCGGCTCGGCCATGACCAGATGAGGAAGCTGCCCGAATCCAAGCCTGGAACCGCGATTCTTGATGGCTCCGTCGCAGCCGCGTTCATCGTCGATGCTTTCCGGTGATTCGCTCGCTCGGCTCACCTTGCTCTGTTCTGCGACCATCCGCGTCCGTTTAACGCGGCGGCGAAAAGCAAAGCAGAATCAAAGACATAGGTGCAGCCGAGCAGGCAGGCCC
>NZ_JAIQDD010000044.1:0-52087 GCF_020036995.1 Corallococcus sp. AS-1-12
ACCTGGACCGGCTGGGGAGCGCGTGCTTCCGGCTCCAGGACGCGGCGCGCTGGGAGTCGGGTACAGCTTGCGCCCAGGCGGAATTCGAGTTGCTACGGCTGGCAGCCCGGGTGGCCGAGCGGCCCGGGCATGTGCTCCTCGTTCAGTCCCTGCAACGGGCCTTCCTGGGAGGCGCGGACCGGCTGCAGCCTTTCATGGGGGGAGAGTTGCTGCGCGAGTGGGCCTGGCGCGCAGTGGGGGCGCTGGATGAGCGCGACGCGCGGAGGCTTCAGCACGAACTGCCGGCGCTGCTGAAGGCGCGCGATGATCGCATGCTGGAGGCCTTCGCTCCCGTCCTCCAGGAGCCGGTCTCCTCCGAAGCCGCGTGCTCTCAGGAAGCGCCGCTCAGCGCCTCCGCGTCAGCTCCCGCGCCGAAGGCACGGCCTGACGTGGACGAGAGAGACCTTGGCCCGCGTGTGCCAGCCGCGGAGGATATCGGAGCGCTCGGGGGCGCATCCTGTCCCCAGGCGGAGGCCCTCCACCTGGAGCTGGAGTGTGGGGCGCTGCCGCCGCCAACCGTTCCAAGGCCCGTTCTCAACGAGTTCGTGGGTGATGGCACCGGGGCGGACGAGCAGGCCGCGGCCTCGGAGACCTCGTCCGACCATCGGATTGGACTGCCGCAGGAGACAGGGGGCCGCCTGGGCGGGTGGATTGCGCGACTCTGGCGCTTCATGGTCCATGCCCTGGGGCCACCTGTGTCGTGCTCGGATTACCGGGGCTTCAGTGCCCGCGCGCCTCCGCCTCGAACCGCCGATGGGCGGACTCCATCCGTGCCAGCGCGTCCACGAGATCGCGCTCGATGTCCTCCCGCTGGGCCTGCACCAGGTCTTCCGGAAAGCCCGTGCGCTCCAGCAGGTTCAACTGCATGAAGAACCGCTCGCACTGGTCGGCCCTGAGCGCGCGATCCAGATACTGACCTGCCTGAAAGAGGAAGTCCCCCCAGGAGAGCGCCCCGTTTCGATAGCGGAGGAACAGGCTCGCCAGGTGGTCCGCATTCTCCTCGCGGATTTCCTCGGGAGTGGCTGGAAACGGAAGCATCGGAATGTCGCGGATCAGCCCCAGCGCTGTGTCGGCATCTGGCGCAGTGCACATTTCCAACAACCAGGGCGGTGGGTCATCCAGCTTCATCACCCAGGCATCCGCCCAGGCGATGATCTGCTTGAGCCCGACGAGCCCCATCTCCACCATCACGCCGATTCGCACGACGGAGACCAGGTCGAACGGGGTGCCGTCCTTCACCGCTTCGACCCGGTCTTCTTCGCCCCGCCGCGTCCACCCGCCTTCGCGTGGTAGCCCTCCACGCGCATGCCCAACTCGTGGACCACGGACATCGCCGTGTCCTGCGGGATGCGCGTCTCCTTCAGCTTGTTGTGCGCGGGGTCGAGCATCAGGCCCGTGGCCCCGGAGAAGTCCGTCCGGGTCAGCGTGCAGCCGCGGAAGTTGCTGCCGGTGAGGTCCGCGCCCGTGAAGTCCGCGTCCGTCAGGTCCATGTCGAAGAAGTTCGCTTCCCTCGCCACGCAGCGCACGAAGGACGTCTGGCGAAAACTCAGCGCCACGAACGAGCTGTAGGGCAGGCCGCACTCCTCGAAGTTCACCTCCGGGTTCGGCGCCACGCCCGTCCAATCAATGCCCATCAGCTTCGAACCCTCGAAGCGCACGTCCCTCAGACGGATGCCATTGAAGTTCGCGCGCGTCAGGTTGCAGCCCCGGAACACACACGCCTCCAGCAGCGTGTCCTTCCACCGGCCCTCCTGCAATTCACAGTTCAGGAAGGTGCACTGGTAGAATTCCTTGTCACCCAGGTCGACGCCCTGGAGGTCCAACCCCTCGAACGTCTCCTTTTCGAACGAGTCCTCCTGCTGAAGCCGCTTCGCCACCGCGCTGTCATTCTGGGCCATGGCTGCCTTATACCGGCTCGCCGCCACGCATGCGCGGGGTGAAGTGCCTGCCTTATCGCGAAGGGCCCGGCCCCAGGAAAAGCGCCGGGCCCTCCACGGCCTTCACGCTACTTGGCCACCAGCACCAGCACGCCGCGGCCGCACAGGCCGTAGCTCGCGGCCTCGCCGCCAATCAGGTCCGCGCTGCCCGGGTTGAGCAGCACCTGATCCGCGCCCCGGCTCTCAATCCACGAGCAGGTGTCCGTCACCCGGTACCACTGCTTGCCGCTGCCCGGCCACGGCAGCAGGAAGTTCACGCTGGCGGACCAGCCGTTGTAGGCGACGTAGATGGCGCTCACCGTCTCGCCGGAGAACTCCGTCGCGTCGATGCGGTACGCCAGCGCGTGGTTGCTCGCGCTGTTGAAGTACGCCGCGTCCGGGACCAGGCCGTCCGGCTTGAACCAGCGGTGCTGCTCCATCACGTTCCCGTTGTTGTCGTTCGTCTTGTAGAAGTCCGCCGGACGGAGCGCGGGGTGCGCCTTGCGGAATGCGATGAGGTTCTTGGCGAACAGGCGGAAGTTGGACTGGTCCGCGCTCCACGCGTAGTCCAGCCAGTTCTTGTTCGAGTCCAGGTTGTAGACGTTGTTGTTGCAGTACTGCGTGCGCAGGAACTCGTCACCCCCCGTCAGCATGGGCACGCCCGCGCTCAGCATCATGAACGCCAGGCCGTTGCGCGCCGCCTGCCGCTGGAGCGCCGCGCTGCCGCCCTGGTCCCAACTGTGGTTGCTGTCCTCGCCGCCGTCGGACGGGCCGTAGGGCCACGGCTGGCTGTTGTTCTTGCTGTTGCACGAGTACAGGTCCTTCAAGGTGAGGCCGTCGTGGGCCACCATGAAGTTCACGGACGCGGCCGGCTTGCGGCCGTCATCCGAGTACAGGTCCGACGAGCCCGCGAAGCGCGTGGCCAGTTGCGCCGGCGTCACGCTCTCCACGCCCAACTGGTTCTGGTCCTTGCGGAACGTGTCGCGGAACGCGCCGTTCCACTCCCGCCACTTCGCCGGGAAGTTGCCCACCTGGTAGGAATTGCCGCCAATGGCCCACGGCTCCGCGATGAAGTCCGTGCCCGCGCCGCCCGCCTCCGGGCGCGGGTCCAACTGCGTGGTGATTTGATTGAGCGCGGTGTTCGGGTTGTCCCGGTCGTAGAAGTAGCCGTCGTGGGTGTCCGTCTGGTGTTCGTAGACATTGCCCAGCACGGACGCCAGGTCGAACCGGAAGCCGTCCACGCCCAGCGTGTCCTTCCAGTAGGACAGCGAATGCAGGATGACGTTGCGGGCCGTGGGGTTGAACGTGTTGAAGTTGCCGCCCACGCCCGTGTTGTCCCAGTTGAACTTCATGTCCTTCGTCAGGCTGTAGTACGTGGGGTTGTCCAGGCCCCGGTACGACATGACGTTGTACGTGGTCGGGTCGCCGTTGATCCACGCGCCGCCCTCGCCGGTGTGGTTGTAGACCACGTCCACCAGCACCTTGATGCCGGCGTCGTGGAACGCCTTCACCATGGTCTTGAACTCGCGCGTGGGCCCGCCCGGCGTCTGGTCGCACGCGTAGCGGCGGTCCGGCGCGAAGTAGCTGAGGTTCATGTAACCCCAGTAGTTGTCGCCCGCGGTGCTCATGACGGTGTCGTTGTTGCCGTTGTCCGTCTCGTGCAGCGGCAGGAACTCCACCGCCGTCACGCCCAGCGCCGCCAACTGCGCCGCCTTCTGGCCCGCCGTCTTGTAGGTGCCCAGACAGGCGGCGTCCAACCCGGAGCCGGTGTCCTGTTTCGTCAGGCCGCGCAGGTGCACCTCATAGACGATGTCGTCCTTGAAGGCGCGCGTGGGCTTGGTGCCCGTGGCCGTGGCGTCCGGCGGCAGCACGATGCCCTTGGGCGCGAACGGGCCGCTGTCCTTGTAGCGGTGCAGCGGGCCGGACGCGAACACCGTGGCGTCCGTGTTGCTGGGGTTCACCGGGTCGTGCGACAGCTCCAGCGCGTACGGGTCCCACAGGAGCTTGTTCGGGTTGAAGCGGTTGCCCGCGGAGTCCACGTCCGCGATGAAGCCCACCGCGTTGTTCGTCTTGGTCCAGGTGGAGTTGTACGGCCAGTTGGGGCCCCACGCGCGGTAGCCGTAGTAGACGGTGCCGGTGACGCCGTAGCTGTTCTTCAGCGTGGAGACGGAGACGGTCTTCGACCAGACGTTGGTCGTCGTGTTCTTCGTCATCACGTAGCTGACGGCCTCCTGCGCGCCCTGGGCCGTCTTGTAGATCCACACCTCGATGCGCGTGGCGCGCGACGAGTACACGTTGAAGGTGATGTTCGCCTGCGTGGCGTCGTACTTCGCGCCCAGGGTCCAACTGAGCAGCTCCTGCTCACGCTGCGCGATGTCCTCCACGGCGGGCGTGGCAGGCGCGGGCGTGTCGGCGGGGGCTTCCGGGGAGGCGCAGGAGACCAGCGCCGAGGCGAAGCCCGCGGCGACAAGGGGATGCCACCGCGAGAGCCAGGGGCTCCGGCGGTGGCGACGGGGAGGGGTCATCATGGATGTGGCTCCAGACGCGGCAAGCGAGGTTCACGACCGCTGCATGGCCACCGGGCCCGCGACTACCCGGGGCCCGTCCGGTTCACCACCCCCACGACTGTGAAGTCAACCGCACGTTCCCCCACTCCCACCCCCGGGTCCGCTCGCGTGTGACGCAAGACATGGCCCGGTGCGTCAAGGCACGGGGGCGGGTGGGGTGACGCAGGTCTTGCTGGCCCCACACACCAGGTCGAGCGCGCAGTCCTCGTTGCCCACGCACCGGGTGCCCTGGGGGCAGTCGTAGCCGCTGCCGCCGTTCATCCCGCTCACCTTGAAGTTGTTGTTGGCGACCTTCTCCGTCATGGCCTGGTTGCCGATGGAGCCCTTCAGCTTGTGGGTGACGTTCACGGTGATGGAGCCGGTGACGACCGACGCCTCGATTTCGAACGGCTCCTCCACCGCGTTGATGGCGTCCCGGATGACGAGGGCAATCTGCGCCGCGGGCGTGCCGCTCGCCAGGACCACCCGCTGGTTGGCGGGGTTCTTGAGGCTGTTGTCGCGGTCGAACTCGAAGGTGACCGGGGTGTTGATGCCGTCGCTGAGGGTGAACGTCTCCTGGTCGGACAGGTTCGCGCTCGACGTCGCCGTGATGGTGCCGGTCGCCGCCTGGAGCGTCTGCGTCTTGCAGTTGGCGCTGCACGAGCCGCAGGTGAGGGTGTTGCCGTCGTCGCAGGCCTCGTTCGTGGCGTCCTTCACGCCGTCGCCGCAGACGTTGCCGGAGAGCGAGAGCACCTGCTGGCAGTCATTGCTGCACTGCTGGCAGCTCGCCGTGCCGTACAGGCAGGTGGACTCCGTGGTGGTGTTGCCGTCGTCGCAGGCCTCGTGGTCCGGGTCCTTCACGCCGTCGCCGCAGACGTTGCCCGTGACGGGGACCCGCTCCTTGCAGTCGCCGCGGCACACCTGGCAGCTCGCCTGCCCGTAGGGGCACGAGGACTCCGTCTGCGTGTTGCCGTCGTCGCAGACCTCGTTGGAGGCGCTGGGGTCCTGCTTGCCGTCGCCGCAGACGTTGCCCGTGAGCGTCAGGACCCGCTGGCAGTCGTCGCTGCACGTCTGGCAGTTCGCCTGGCCGTAGGGGCAGGAGGTCTCCGTGGTGGTGTTGCCGTCGTCACAGGCCTCGTGGATGGGGTCCGCCACGCCGTCCCCGCAGACGTTGCCCGTCACCGGCAGCAACTGCTTGCAGTCGCCGCTGCACGTCTGGCAGTTGGCCACGCCGTAGGGGCAGGAGGTCTCCGTGGTGGTGTTGCCGTCGTCGCAGGCCTCGAAGGTGGGGTCCTTCACCTTGTCGCCGCAGACGTTGCCCGTGAGCGACAGGGGCTGCTGGCAGTCGCCGCTGCACTTCTGGCAGGTGGCCACGCCGTAGTCGCACGCGGTCTCCGTCTTCGTGTTGCCGTCGTCGCAGGACTCGTGGTCCGGGTCCTTCACGCTGTCGCCGCAGATGTTGCCCGTGCGCGACAGGCTCTCCTTGCAGTCGAAGCGGCACACCTTGCAACTGGCGGTGCCGTAGGGGCAGGCGTCCTCCGTGTCGGTGTTGCCGTCGTCACAGGCCTCGTTCGTGGCGTCCTTCACGTTGTCGCCGCAGACGTTGCCTTTCAGGTCCAGCCGCGCCTTGCAGTCGCCGCTGCACGCCTCGCAGGTGGCGGTGCCGTAGTCGCACGCGACCTCCGTCTTGGTGTTGCCGTCGTCGCAGGACTCCGGGCGGTCCGGTCCGTTGACGTTGACCACGCTGTCGCCGCAGATGTTCGGCTTGCAGGTGCCCAGGCAGTCGTCGTCGTCGCGGGTGTTGCCGTCGTCGCACTGCTCCTTCGCCGCCGTGTTGGTGACGCCGTCGCCGCAGGCCACGGGGGTGCAGTCCACGTCGCAGATGGCGGAGCTGGGCCCGTCGTCGCACTGCTCGCCCGCCGCGGTGTTGAGGTACCGGTCGCCGCAGGCCGCGGGCGTGCAGTCCGCGTTGCAGGTGCGGGAGTCGCCCGCCGTGTCGCACAGCTCGCCGCGCGTGAGGTTGGTGAAGCCGTCGCCGCAGAAGGCGATGGTGCAGTCCGCGTCGCAGGCGGGGCTGTTGACGGGGCCGGGGTTGTCGCACTGCTCGCCGGAGGACGTGTTTACCACGCCGTCGCCGCAGGCGCGCAGCGTGCAGTTGGCGTTGCAGTAGGCGGACTCGCCCTTGTCGTCGCACTGCTCGCCCGCGGTCCGGTTGACGATGCCGTCACCGCAGACGCGCACGGTGCAGTTGAGGTTGCAGGTGGCGGACTCGCCCTTGTCGTCGCACTGCTCCTCGCCGTCGCGGACGCCGTTGCCGCAGCCTTCCGCGGACCGGCAGTCCGCGCTGCAGCCGTCCTCGCTGACGTTGTTGCCGTCGTCGCAGATTTCACCCTTGATGGTGTCCAGGACGCCGTTGCCGCACGTCTCGTTGGACTTGCAGTCGGAGCTGCACCCGTCGCCGTTGACGTTGTTGCCGTCGTCGCACTTCTCACCCTTGGCCACGTCCACGTAGCCGTTGCCGCAGCTCTCCTGGGAGCGGCAGTCCGCGCTGCACCCGTCGCCGCTGACGGTGTTGCCGTCGTCGCAGCGCTCCTCCTTCGTGGGGTCGGTGTAGCCGTTGCCGCACGTCTCGTTGGACAGACAGTCCGCGCTGCAGCCGTCGCCGCTGGCGTTGTTGCCGTCGTCGCACCGCTCGCCCACGGCCGTGTCCACCACGCCGTTGCCGCACAGTTCGTTGGACAGACAGTCCGAGCTGCAGCCGTCGCCGTCCTCGGTGTTGCCGTCGTCGCACTTCTCGCCCACGGTCGTGTCCGGGACGCCGTTGCCGCAGGTCTCGTTGGACCTGCAGTCGCGGCTACAGCCGTCGCCGTCCACGACGTTGCCGTCGTCACACTGCTCGTGGGGCTGGACGACGCCGTCGCCGCAGTCCGTGGAGATGCAGATGGACTGGTTCGCGGCGCACTTCAGGCCGTCCGGGCACACCAGGCCGGCGGGGCAGTCCACCGTGGTGGGCTGGAAGCAGGAGGAGAGGAGCAGGAGCGGCGCGGCCAGGAGCAGCAGGGCGCGCGCCATGGAAGAGGGGGAGACGCGTGTCATGCGAGGACCTCTAGAAGCGGAACGTGGCCACGGCACCGCCCGACCCCGCGCCGAGGAGCGGCGTGACCTGCACGGCCGCCGCCTCCTGACCCGGTTCGATGCGGTACGGCTTGGGTTGGTTGAGGACGGCGAGCACCGCGCCGGTGACGATGACGGCGCCGCCTACGGCGTACCCGGCGATGGCGCCGGTCTGCATCAGGTTGCCCTGGGAGCGCTCGTCGGCGACGGCGGCGGGCGGCACGCAGCCTCCGCATTGGGTGATGCCGGACTCGAAGGCGCGGAAGTGGTCGCGGGACTGGAGGTGCAGGAAGGTGCTGCCGCCCGCCACGGCCACGCCCGCGCCCATCACCAGCCAGGGCATCGCGGCGGACCAGCGGCGCTTGTAGCGGATGAGGTCGTCGGAGGTGAAGAGCTTCAGGTCCAGCGCCGTCGTCTCACCGGGCAGCAGCGTGCGGCTCTGGTCGCTGGGCACGTAGCCCGCCATCGTCGCGACGATGCTGTGCGCGCCGGGGCGCACCAGCGCCTCGTAGCGGCCGGGGGCCACGAACAGCGTCTGGCCGTCCAGGGTCACCGTGGCGCCGGGCGTGGCGCAGGTGATGTCCACGCGCGCCAACTGCTTCTCCACCAGCGTCTTGTAGTTGCGGGCGTACTCGTACTTCTCCTTCTCCAGCGGCGCCGGTCCGAAGCGCAGCGCCGCCACCAGGTGCTCGTGCACCTCCACGGGCTGGTCCAGGTTCATCAGCGCCAGCGCGAGGTTGTAGTGGATGGCCGGGTGGTCCCAGCGCGCCAGCGCCTGGCGGTACTTCTCCACCGCCCGCACGAAGATGGACTCCTTCAGGAGCACGTTGCCTTCGCCGAACAGCGCGAGCGACGCGTCCTGGTCCGCCTTGGAGATGCCCTGCGCCCAGGGGCGCTCTTCCGCGCCGGAGGGCGAGCCCTCCAGCGTGCTGCTGGCCTGCTCCTGCTGGGGCTCCACGGCCCTGGGCGTGGGCGGCGGGGGCATGGGAAGGGACGTGGAGAGGGGCGCGTCCGAGGGGGCCTGCGCGGCCTCGGCGGCGGTGGGCTTGCGCTTGCGCTTCGAGGCGCCGGCGCCGGACAGCTTCGTCTTGCCCGTGGCCTTCGACGCGGTGGGCTTCTTCTTCGCGCCCCGGGACGTCTTCGCGGTGCCTGTCCGTGGCGCCGGCTCCCGGGCCCACGCGGGCACGGACTCCAGCGCCAGCAGCAGCGACAACGCGACCGCGGACCTGCTCATCACCCTGTTCAAGACGCTTCTCACTTCAGGACCTCGATGACCGGACTGCCGAGCTGGGATTGCAGACGGGAGACGCGCTCCTTCTCCCGCTTGAGCAACGTGGAGAGTTCTTCCGCCGCGCGGAGGGCCTTCTCGCGGGCGTCGCGCGCGGACTCGGCGCTCTCCTCGGCGCGCTTCTTGGCGCTCCGGGCGCGCAGTTGCGCTTCCTGGGCGCGCTTCAGCGCGGACACCAGTTCGTCGTTCTTGCTGAGCAGCTCCTGGTTGGCCAGCGCCACCTGCGCGTTGGCGGACTCCGCCGCCTGCTGCGCCTTCTGGCGTTCCAGCTCCTTGGCCTGCACCTCGGCCAGCCGCTGCTTGGCCTCGGCCTCCGCGCCGCGGGCGTTGGTCTCGGCGGCGCGCGCGATGATTTCGGCCGCCTGGGCCGCCTGGGCCTGCTTCTCGGCCTCCTGCTGCGCGTTGCGGATGACCACGAGCGCTACCACCGCCGCCACCACCAGGAGCCCCAGGAACGTCGCGCTGCCGATGAGCAGCGCCCGCTTCAGCCGGCGCCCCTTCTTCGCCTGCGCGAACACCGCCGTGAGGAAGTCCTGCTGCAGCCGGGGCAGCTCTCCCCGGTAGCGCCGCTGGAAGCGCTGGGCCTCCTCCACCAGCTCGCCGCGCCACAGGAGGTGCGCGTCGAAGTTCTTGCCCTGCCACTGCCGGGCGGCGTTGCGCAGTTGCTCCAGGAACGCGGAGTCCTCCTGGCCCTCGTCCAGCCAGCGCCGCAGCGTGGGCCAGCTATGCAGGAGCGACTCGTGGACGATCTCCACCGTGGCGCCCGTGGCGCCGCCGCCGGTCTGCACCACCAGCAGGCGCGCCTGCACCAGATGGTCGATGAGGCGCTGCATCTCCCCCGTGTCCTTGGTCAGCTCGCGCAGCTCGTCCAGGGACACGATGGCGCGCGTGCGCTCGGGGGTGACCAGCCGCAGGAAGAGCGCGCGCACCAGCGTGCGCTCCTGCGTGGACAGGCTCTCCAGCACGCTGTCCGCGTGGCTCGCCAGCGCGCCGGCGATGCCGCCCATGGCCTGGTAGGCGCCCTCCGTGAGCAGCCGGTGGGTGACGTCTCGCGCCTCCCACAACTGCGTGGCCGCGAACTGCAACAGGGGCAGCGCGCCCTGGGACGCGTCCAGGTGCTCCAGCATGCTGGCCACCATGGCGGGGCTCTCGAACTGGTAGCCCGCGCGCTCCGCCGGCTGCACCAGCGCGTCCTTCAGGCCTTCGCGGGCGGGCGCGGTGAGGAAGTAGAGCCCCTGGCTGAGCTCCGCCATGAAGCGCTCGTCCTCCGGCACGCGGTCCAGGAAGTCCGAGCGGATGGAGAGGATGACGCGGATGGGCGTGGTCGCGTCGTCCGCGATGCCGGACAGGCACGCGGTGAAGGCCAGCCGCTCCTGGGCGTCCGGCACCAGCGTGTAGAGCTCCTCGAACTGGTCGACGAAGAGCAGGATGCGCCGCTTCTCCCGCCGCGCGCGGCTGCGCAGCACGTTGCCCACGTAGCCGGGCTCCGCGCGCAGCCGCTCCACCACCCGCTGCTGCTCCACCAGGTCGTCCTCGATGGTGGTGGACGAGCTCATCAGCGGCGTGACGATGCTGGCCAGCGCCGACAGGGGGCTTCTGCCGGGGCGGATGACCAGCGCCTCCCACGGCGTGCCGGACCGCTTGAGCACGGGCACCAGGCCCGCGCGCACGAACGACGACTTGCCCGTGCCGGACGGGCCCACCACGGCCAGCAGCGGCCGGTCGTTGATGCGGTTCACCAGCGCGGCGATTTCACGGGTGCGGCCGAAGAAGCGGTCCGCGTCCGCCTCCTGGAAGGAGCTGAGGCCCGCGTAGGGGCTCTCGTCCACGCGCAGCTCGCGGCTCATGCGGCCGGGCAGGAAGGGCTCCAGCGCACGCAAGAGCGACGCCGCGTCCGGATAGCGCTCCTCCTTGCGCTTGAGCAGGCAGCGGTCCACGACGGCCGCCAGCTCCTGCGGCACGTCCGGCGCCATTGTCCTGAGCAGCGGCATGGGCTCGTCCAGCATGCCCGTGACCATCAACTGCGGGCCGCGCAGCGGATCCAACGGGTGCTTGCCCGCGAGCATGCGGAAGAGCATCAATCCAACAGCCCAGATGTCCGTGCGGTTGTCCACGGCCACGCCGATGCCCCACTGCTCCGGGGACATGAAGGCCATGGTGCCCATGATGGCGCCCTTGCGGGTGAGGTTGGACACGTCCTCGCCCATGCCCTCCACCGAGTGCAGCCGCGGCTGGACCTGCGGGCCGCCCGGGGCTGCTTCCGCGGGCTCGTCCCCCTGGAGCACCTTGGCGATGCCGAAGTCGAGCACCTTGATGGCGCCCGAGTCCGTCACCACGATGTTCTCCGGCTTCAGGTCGCGGTGGACGATGCCCTGCTCGTGGGCGCACACCAGCGCCTTCACCACCGGCACCATCAGCTCCACCGCGCGCGCGGGCGGCAGGCGCTGGGTGCCCAGCACCTTCGTCAGCGGCTTGCCCTGCAGGTACTCCAGCACCATGAACGGGCCGCCGGTGAACTCGCCGACCTCGTAGATGATGACGATGTTCTCGTGGCTGCACCGCGCCGTGGCCCGCGCCTCCAGGATGAAGCGCCGGGTGATGTCGGCGTCCTCGCTGTGCAGGAACTTGATGGCCACCCGGCGCCCCAGCCGCACGTCGCGCGCCAGGAACACCGTGCCCATGCCGCCGGAGCCCAGCTCGCGGATGAGCTCGTAGTGCTGCAGGCGCATGCCCGGGCGCAGCGCGTGGCCCTGGATGGAGGGGCTCGTGTTGTTGCCGGTGTCACCGGTGCCACCCGTGCCCGGACGCGACGGCCCGTCCCACGTGGACGAACCCGTGTTGGAGCGGGACGGAGGCTCCACGGGCGCGGGAGCGACCCCCAGGAGCGACTCCATGTCCGCGGCCTGGGTCCGGTCCGCGAGGTCCGAGGACACACCCGTCACGCCCACCGCGGGGGGCTCCCGCCGCACGGCACCTGCTTCGTTCTTCATCATGTCCGGCCACTTTTCCCGCGACGCATTCACAGCCATGGCGCGACCCGGGCACCTCCGCCCGGTGCAGCCATGCGCTGGCTACAGCCCCCCGGCCCTGCCACCACGTGTCGTAATCATACACGGTCACTGAATCGCGGACACTCCACGCCCCCGCTGTCACAGGCGTGTCTGTTTTGACCTTGGGGGTCAGGAGGGCACACGCGCGCGGAGAGTCATTGCGCCGCTGCGACACGAAGTGTGTCGGCTCCGTGCGCCGTTCCATAACGTGGGGACTTTTCCTGTGACGCGCGCGGTCAGCGGATGCCATCTCAAGAGGGGAGGAGGGCGGGTTTCAGTAAAAATCCAATCAATCTGTTTTCCTTGATTGAAACAGGGAATCCATGGTTATTTTGATTCCCATGGTTCCTTCCACTCCGACCGAGACGCCCGCATCCGGTCCTCCGCGAGCACGGCGTGTCCCCTGGGTCCTGGCGGGCGCGGGGCTGGTGGCCGTTCTGGCGGCCGTGGGTCTGGTGTGGCGTGGCGGTGACGACGCCCGGGCGCCGTCCGCGGTGGCGGCCCCCGTCAAAGGCACACAGCCGGGCGGGGCGCATGGCGGCGGTGGGGGCGCGGCGGCGGCGGCGGCGCCTGCTGGCGCGGCGGAGGCGGAGGCCGCGGAGCGCCGCTTCTCGGACCAGACGTGCTTCCCGGAGCTGGCGCGCTTCAACGACGGCGTGACGATGGAGTCGTTCCGCGACTGGGCCGCGCCGCTGCTCGCGTCGAAGGACCCGCTCGTCCGCGACTACCTGAAGGCGAAGCTCGCGGAGCTGATTGGCGACGACGCGAAGAAGGCGGGGCAGGTGGTGGACTGGGCCCGGGACGCGCAGGGGGCGGAGTTCCAGGTGCTGCTGTCCGGGCTGCGCGGGTCGGACGCGGTGCAGAAGCCGCAGGTCGCCGCGCGGCTGCTGGAGGCGGGGATGGACAAGGGCCTGTCCATCGCGCGGCGAGCGGGCATGCTGTCCGCGCTCGACACGCAGAAGCACCTGACGCCGGACGCGATGGACCGGATGGCGGACTTCGCGCGCGACCCGGCGTCCACCGAGGCGGGCTGGGCGGCCACGCGCACGCTGGGCCGCGTGATGGCGCGCGAGTCGGAGAACCTGGGGGACGCGTCGCCGTACCTCGACCGGCTCCTCACCATCGCCACGGACGCGCCGGACGAGCAGATCCGCCACCTGGCGCAGACGGCGCCGCTGCACAACTCGCCCGTGCTGGACGCGAAGACCACGGCCCGCTTCGAGCGCATCCTGCGCAGCGAGGGCAACGAGGACGGCCGCGACGCGGCGGCGCAGGTGCTGGCCATGTCCTCCGACAAGGAGCACGTGCTGGAGATGTTCACGGACGCCTTCCAGCGCGAGCAGTCCGTGTGCGTGCGCTGGGCGCTGTTCCGCTTCTCCGCGCGCGTCGCGGGCCGGGACGCCCTGCCGGTGATGGCGAACATGGCGACCGTGGATCCGCGCTTCCAGCCGCTCTACGGCATCTTCGAGACGCTCTACGCCCAGGGCCACGTCGACTTCATCCGCGTCTGGAACGAGCTGCCGGACCAGAACCCCTTCGGCTGCATGGACCGCCACACCTAGGAGCCCTGCCCCATGCCCCGCTACCTCCAAGGTCTTCGCGCGCTCGGGGGCCTGACGCTGATGCTCGCGTCCCCGGTCGTCACCGCCCAGTCCACGCCCTCCACCGCGAAGCCCGCGCTGCGGGGGGAGAGCTGTTCGGTCCAGGGGCTGATGGATCAGCTCCGCCAGGGATTGGGCTCCAGCTCCAAGGCCTACCGCGACTATCTCCAGGCGGTGCTGCGCGAGGCGGCCGTGTCGCTGCCTTCGGGCGAGCTGCACGCGGCGTTCGACCGCGAGACGGACCCGGCGATGGTGGAGCAGTTGGCCGCGGCGCTGGTGGCGCGCAGCGAGCGCGAGGCGGAGAAGGACGCCATCCAGGCCGTGGCCCGCCGCGCGCTGGAGGACCGCGACCCCTCCGTCCGCGCCGCCACCGTGCGCGCCATGCGCCGCACGGGCGCGCTGGAGAAGACGGGGGACATGTACGAGCGGCTCATGCGGGACGGCTCGCCGGAGGTCCGCATGGAGGCGGCGAAGAACCTCGTGGAGGACAACGCGCACGTCTACTCCGGCTACCACGGCCCGGCCACGGACACGGCGGTGAACGCGGCGGCGGTGTCCACGGACCCGAAGGTGACGGCGACGATTCTGGAGTCCCTGGACACGCGCAGGATGGGGCCGGAGGCGGGGCAGAAGCTGCTGGGGATGCTGGGCCACGAGAGCGCGGACGTGCGGCGCTCGGCGGCGCTCGCGCTGGGCAGCGCGCCGGCGGCGCAGATGGGGCCCGCGCGCGAGGCGCTGGTGGGCATGTACCGGGGCGAGCGGGACGTGGGGGTGCGCAAGGCGCTGGTGCAAAGCCTCGCGGAGCTGGGCTTCGCGGACGCCGTGCCGGAGCTGCGCAAGCTGCGGAGCATGGACCCCGCCATGGCGCCGGAGATCGACGCGTGGATCCGCGCCTTGGAATCAGGAGTTCAGGAGTGGGGCCTGCTCCTGAGAGAGAAGCAGCGGCTGCAACAGGTCCGTTGAGCGGCACCCTCATGGGGCCGGACCCGCCGGCCCGAAAGGAACACCCCCGATGCGTCACATGAAGAAGAAGGTCTTCGCGGCCGTCCTGGCCCTCGCGGTCCCCTCCGTCGCGGCGGCGTACTCGTACACGGTGAAGTCGCCCTTTCCGGGCACGGTGACGGCGACGACGTACTACTCCAGCGGCAGCTTCCACGGCGCGTTGGACATCTCCAGCGGCCGCTGCAACTACTGGGGCGTGGAGACGGGCGTGATGGCGTCCCTGTCCTGGAACGTGACCATCCGCACCTCGGGCGTCTATTGCAACGGCACGGGCAGCGGCACGCAGAACGAGGCGAAGCACGCCTTCGCCAACGGCCGGACGTTCCGCCTGTGGCACTTCATCAAGACGTCGGATTCGTATGACCGCACGTGCAACCGCTGCCAGGTGGGCAACGAGGGCGGTACGGGCAACGCCACGGGGCCCCACGTCCACGTGCAGTATGACCAGTCCGGCAGCAACCTGACCGGCTGGTACTCCGGCTACACCACCAGGGGTGAGGCCGTGGACCGCTCGGAGACCATCGGCGTCATCGAGTAGCTCCCAGCTTCCCGCCGGAGGCGGAGCGTCGTGGGGCGCTCCGTCTCCCGTGGAATTGGGAGGTCGGTCGCAAGAGCTGTCGCGGCACGCCGCGACGTCTCCCTAGGCCGGAGGCGGCGGGAGGCTCAGGGCCACGGTGCCTCGGCCCCGGCGCTGCTCGCGGACCCATTGTTTGGAGTGGTGGATCTTCCGCAGCATCCCCTGGAGCGAGGGCTGCTGGCTGGCCATGAGCAGCAGGTAGCTCCACACGGAGCTGCCCCGGCGGTTCAGCAGCGAGTAGGCGAACCGCGTCGCGTCCTGGTCCACGTAGCTGGGGACGTTCTCGAACCACTCGGAGCTGCTGCGCGCCGCCAACTGGATGGCCAGCAGGGAGGCCCTGCGCTCCTCGTCATAGGCCTCCAGCGCCGTGGGCACGTCCGGCTGCTCTCGCAGTTGCCGCGCCAGCCCGATGGCGTCCTGCATGGCCAGCTTCGTCCCGGAGCCGATGGAGAAGTGCGTGGTGTGCGCGGCGTCGCCCATCAGCACCAGGTTGTCGTGGTACCAGCGCTCGTTGGTGATGCGCTTGAAGTTGAGCCACGGCGCCCGGCCCATGCCCTTCAACTGGTTGAACAGCGACCTGCCCTGGAGCCGGCTGTGGAAGATGCCCTCCAGCTTCCGGAGCGTCGCATCCGGCCCCATCGTGTCGAAGCCCAGGGCCCTCCAGGTCGCCTCCTGGCACTCCACGATGCAGGTGCTGGTCTCGCTGTTGAAGCGGTAGCCGTGGAACCAGAGCCAGCCGGCGGGCGTCTCCTCGAAGGCGAAGGTGAAGGCGTCGAACACCTGGTTGGTGCCCAGCCAGATGTACTTGTTGCGCCCCTCCTCCATGTGGGTCTGGAAGTGATGGGCGTGGCGCTGGCGCAGCCGGCTGTTGACGCCATCGCAGGCGACGACGAGGTCCGCGTCCATGAACGCGGAGGGGTCCGTGACGTCGTGCTCGAAGCGGACGTCCACGCCCAGCCCCCGCGCCCGCCGGATGAGGATGTCCAGCAGCCGGTCGCGTCCCAGCGCGAAGCCATAACCGCCGATGTGCGTCGCGTACCGGCCGCGCAGGTGCACCTCCTGCGTGTCCCAGCGCGCCGCGGACAGGGCGATCCGCTGCGCGCTCACCGGGTCGTTCCGGTAGAGGTCGTCCAGCAGGTCATCCCAGAACACCACGCCCCAGCCATACGTCACGCCCGCGGGGTTGCGCTCGAGGACGGTGATGTCGTGCTTCGGGTTGGACAGCTTCGCCAGGATCGAGAAATAGAGCCCGGCAGGGCCACCGCCAACACAGACCATCTTCATCGAATCCCCCCAGCGCGCGAACGACCCGGATGCTACCGGCCAGCCAGGGGAATCGACGCTGGTCGGAAGCGCTGTCTGTCGTTGCTGGCAGGACAGAAGAGGGGATGAGAGGCTTCAGCGGCTCCGGCCCTCGCGCCGCCGGGCCCCGCGGACGGGGGCAGGTGTTCAGCGAGGAACGCCAGCGGGTGTCCCATTTCGCGCCCGGCGCCTGGATTCGGGTTTGCGCGGCGTGGCCATTGTCTCGGAGGCTCGCGGGCCGCATCCCCACGGGCCGGAAGGCCGTACTCCTCTTTTCCCGGGACACGCCATGCGCATCGAACTCACTGGAAGGACCGCCCTCGTCACCGGCTCCACGGCCGGCATCGGCCTGGCCACGGCGAAGGGGCTGGCGGCGGCGGGCGCCGCAGTCATCGTCAACGGCCGCACGCAAGCGTCGGTGGACCGGGCCATCGCGGCGGTGCGCGAGGCGGCCCCGGGCGCCACGGTGAAGGGCTTCGCGGGCGACCTGGGCACGGCGGAGGCCTGCGCGGCGCTGGTCGCGGCGCACCCCCACTGCGACATCCTCATCAACAACCTGGGCATCTTCGGGCCGAAGGACTTCTTCGACGTGTCCGACGAGGACTGGAGCCACTTCTTCGAGTCGAACGTGCTGTCCGGCGTGCGGCTGTCGCGCGCGTACCTGCCGGGGATGCGGCAGCAGGGCTGGGGCCGCGTGGTGTTCGTGTCGTCCGAGTCCGCGCTGAACATCCCCACGGAGATGATCCACTACGGCGTCACCAAGACGGCGCAGTTGGCCGTCGCGCGCGGCCTGGCCAAGCGCATGGCGGGGACGGGCGTCACGGTCAACTCCGTGCTGCCGGGCCCCACCCTCTCCGAGGGCGTCCGGGAGATGTTCCGCGAGGAGCACGAGAAGTCGGGCCGGTCCTTCGAGGACCTCGCCGTGGACTTCATCCAGGCGAGCCGGCCCAGCTCCCTCCTCCGCCGCCCGTCCAGCGTGGAGGAGGTGGCGAACATGATTGTCTACGTCGCGTCGCCCCAGGCCTCCGCCACCACCGGCGCCGCGCTGCGGGTCGACGGGGGCGTGGTGGACTCCATCGCCTGAGCGCCCGGGGCGTGGCGTCGCGTGTGCAACAGTGTGGGCCGCCGGCGGGGTTCAAGGGCGTGCAGGTCCGGCGATACTCCATCGCATCTGGCCCTGCGGGGGATTAAGCCTGGGGAACCGGCTCCCCGGGTGGGACCCTCCAGGACTTCATGCCCAGCACGACCCGTCACGACCCCGCGCCATCCCCTTCGTTGAGCGCGGTGGGACGCGCGCTCCCCCCGCACTACGCCAGCCAGGAGCAGCTCATCGCGGCGCTGCGCGACCTGTGGGCGACGAAGCACTTCAACCTGGAGCGACTGGAGGACCTGCACCGCAACGTGCAGGTGGGCGGCCGGCACCTGGCGCTGCCCTTGGAGGAGTACCCGGCGCTCACGACGTTCCAGCAGCGCAACGACGCGTGGATCCGCGTGGCCACGGAGCTGTCGGAGAAGGTGGCGCGCGAGGCGCTGTCGCGCGCGGGGCTCACGCCGAAGGACGTGGACCACGTCTTCTTCGTCACGGTGACGGGCATCGCCACGCCCAGCGTGGACGCGAGGCTGGTCAACCGGATGGGCCTGCGCGAGGACGTGAAGCGCACGCCCCTCTTCGGCCTGGGCTGCGTGGCGGGCGCGGCGGGCCTGGCGCGCGCGGCGGACTACCTGCGCGCGTTCCCGAAGCAGACGGCGCTGCTCATCGCCACGGAGCTGTGCTCGCTCACGCTCCAGCGCGAGGACCTGTCCATCCCCAACATCATCGCCTCCGGCCTCTTCGGTGACGGCGCGGCGTGCGTGGTGCTGCGGGGCGCGGAGGCACCAGCCACGGGTCCTCGTGTGGTGGGCTCGCGGTCGGTGTTCTACCCGGACACCGAGCGGGTGATGGGCTGGGACGTGGTGGACACGGGCTTCAAGGTGGTGCTGTCCGCGAAGGTGCCGCAGTTGGTGAAGGAGCACATCCGGGGCAACGTGGAGGGCTTCCTCGCGGAGCACGGGCTCGGCCTCAAGGACGTGAAGCACTGGGTGGCGCACACCGGCGGCCCCAAGGTGCTGGAGGGCTTCGAGTCCGCGCTGGAGCTGGCGCCCGGCGCGCTGGAGCGCTCGTGGCGGTCGCTCAAGCAGGTGGGCAACCTGTCCAGCGCGTCGGTGCTCTTCGTGCTGGGGGAGACGCTGGAGGAGGTGGACGCGAAGCCGGGCGACTGGGGCGTGGTGATGGCCATGGGTCCGGGCTTCTGCGCGGAGATGGTGCTGGTGCGATGGTGACCGGGACGCAGGCGTTGTTCGCGGGCTTCATGGGGCTGCTCGTCGCGGAGCGGCTGCTGGAGCTGGTGCTCTCCAAGCGCAACGCGGCGCGGGCCTTCGCGCGGGGCGGGGTGGAGACGGGGCAGGGGCACTACCGGTTCATGGTGGTGTTCCACACGCTGTTCCTCGTCGCGTGCGTCGCGGAGGTGTTCGGCCTCCAGCGGCCCTTCTGGGGCGCGTGGAGCTGGGCGGCGCTGGTGGGCGCGGCGGTGGCGCAGGGGCTGCGGTACTGGGCCATCGGGACGCTGGGCGACCGGTGGAACTCGCGCATCATCGTGGTGCCGGGGCTGGCGCCGGTGACGGGCGGGCCGTACCGGTTCCTGCGGCATCCGAACTACGTGGCGGTGGTGTTGGAGCTGTTCTGCGTGCCGCTCATCCACGGAGCGTGGGTGACGGCGGTGGTGTTCACGGTGGGCAACGCGGCGCTGCTCTATGTGCGCATCCGCGCGGAGGAGGCGGCGCTCGGGGCGATGTACTCCGAGGCCTTCGCCCACCGTCCCCGCTTCATTCCGGAGGTTCGCCGTGGCTGACATCGTGACGGAGGCGGTGGCGGAGATCCGCCGCATCGCCCGCGAGGAGCTGGAGTTCGAGGGCGCGGTGGAGCCCGCGCACGACCTGCTCCGGGACCTGCAACTGGACAGCCTGGGGCTGACGGTGCTGGCGGTGGGGCTGGAGAACCGCTTCCGGGTGCTCCTGTCGGAGGAGGACGCGCAGGGCGTGCGGACGGTGGAGGACCTGGCGCGGCTGGTGGCGGCGCGGGTCGAGGCCGCGAAGCCGGACGCGGGAGCGCACCCGTGAAGGGGCCGCCGCTGCCGGCGCTGAAGCACGCCACGGTGAACGCGATGCTGAAGGCGACGTCGCGCACGTCGCTGGGGCTGGTGTTCGTGGACGCCGCCGAGCACGAGACGTCCCTGCCGTGGGCCCAGGTCTACCGGCGGGCGAAGCGCGCGGCGGCGGGGCTGGCGCGGCTGGGCGTGCGCCCGGGGGACCGGGTGGCGGTGTTGTTGCCCACGTCGCCCGCGTTCATGGATGCGTACTTCGGCGCGCTCCTGGCGGGCGCGGTGCCGGTGCCGCTGTATCCGCCGGTGCGGCTGGGGCGGCTGGACGAGTACCACCGCTCGACGGCGCGGATGCTCCAGTTGACGGGCGCGGTGGTGGTGCTGACGGACACGCGCGTGCGGCTGCTCCTGGGCCCGAGCATGGCGCTGGCGCGGCCGAGGCTGGGCTGTCACACGGTGGACGCGGTGCTGCACGGCGACGAGGACCTGGAGGTGGAGGTGGAGCCCGACGCGCTGGGGCTCATCCAGTTCTCCTCCGGCTCCACGGTGGAGCCGAAGCCGGTGGCGCTGACGCACGGGGCGCTGGTGGCGCAGGTGGCGGCGCTGGAGGCGGCGATGCCGTTGGCGCCGGGCGTGATGCCGGTGGGCGTGAGCTGGCTGCCGCTGTACCACGACATGGGGCTCATCGGCTGTGTGCTCGCGGCGCTGTACTACCCGGGCAGCCTGGTGCTGATTCCGCCGGAGACATTTCTGGTGAAGCCGGCGCTGTGGCTGCGCGCGCTGTCGCGGCACCGGGGCTTCGTGTCGCCCGCGCCGAACTTCGCCTACGGGTTGTGCTTGAAGCGGGTGAAGGACGCGGACCTGCAGGGCGTGGACCTGTCCGGGTGGCTGCACGCGCTCAACGGCGCGGAGCCGGTGTCCGCGGACACGCTGCGCCGCTTCGCGGAGCGGTTCGAGAAGTGGGGCTTCTCCGCGAGGGCGCTGCGGCCGGTGTATGGCCTGTCGGAGGCGGCGCTGGCGGTGACGTTCCCGCCCGCGGGCCGGGGGCCGCGCGAGCTGGGCGTGGACGCGGACGTGCTGGCGCGCGAGGGGCAGGCGCGTGACGGGGCGCGGACGCTGGTGAGCGTGGGCGCGCCGGTGGCGGGCTTCGAGGTGCAGGTGCGCGGTGAGGACGGCGCGGTGCTGCCGGAGCGTCAGGTGGGGCGCGTGTTCGCGAAGGGGCCGTCGGTGATGCACGGCTACTTCGAGGACGCGGAGGCGACGTCGCGGGCGCTGGTGGCCGAGGGCTGGCTGGACACGGGAGACCTGGGCTTCAGCGCGGACGGGGAGCTGTACCTGACGGGCCGCGCGAAGGACCTGGTCATCATCCGGGGCGCGAACCACGCGCCGCAGGCCTTCGAGGATCCGCTGCTCAAGGTGGAAGGCGTGCGCACGGGCTGCGCGGTGGCGCTGGGCTTCACGCCCGAAGGAGGCCAGGACGAGGCGTTGCTCATCCTGGCCGAGCGCGCGGAGCGGGGCGCGGACGTGGCGTCGGTGGAGGCGGACATCCGCGCCGCGGTGGTGGAGGCGACGGGCGTGCAGCCGCACACGGTGAGGCTGCTGGAGCCGGGAACGCTGCCGCGCACGTCCAGCGGCAAGCTGCGCAGGCGCGAGGCGTTGCGGCGCTATCTGGCCGGAGAGCTGACGGCGCCGAAGAAGGTGGGCGCGGTGGGGCTCGCGGTGGAGATGGCGAAGAGCGCGCTGGCGATGGTGCGCGCGGAGCACGACTCGTGAGCGTGGCGGTGCTCGCGTGACCGCGTCGGTGCGTGGAGCCCGGACCGCTCGGAGTGGGATGGGGCCCGTGGCTCCAATGCTGCGCGGGGCGGGTCCTCGCTGGCCGTGCCCTTGGCACGGACGAGGTCCGAACACGTGAAGCAGCACGACGTGGTCGTGGTGGGCGGAGGTCCGGCCGGGCTCGCGGTGGCCATCACGGCGGCCCGGCGCGGGCTGGACACGGTGGTGGTGGAGCGCGCATCCACGCCCGTGGACAAGGCGTGCGGTGAGGGCCTGATGCCCTCCGGCCTCGCGGCGCTGGAGCGGATGGGCGCGCTCGCGCACCTGGACCGGAGCGACAGTTCGCCCTTCGTGGGCATCCGCTACGTGCAGGAGGACGGCAGCACGGCGGAGGGAAAACTGCCCGCGCCCGGTGGGCTGGGCGTCCGCAGGCTGGCCCTGTCGAATGCGCTGGCGACCCGCGCGCGCGAAGTGGGCGTGGACCTGCGCGAGCACACGCATGTCGTGTCGCACGTGCGCACGCCGGACGGCGTCACGCTGGAGACGCCCGTGGGCCGCGTGTCCGCGCGCTTCCTCGTCGCGGCGGACGGCTTGAACTCACCGCTGCGCAAGGCCGAGGGCCTGGACGTCGAGCAGGACATGCCCCGGCGCTACGGGCTGCGTCGCCACTTCCGGCGCGCGCCGTGGACCCCCTACGTGGAGGTGCACTTCGCCTCCGGCGTCGAGGCGTACGTGACGCCCGCCGGAGCGGAGCGCGTGGGCATCGCGTTCCTCTGGGAGGACGGCACGGTGCCGGGCCGCGTGGGCTTCGACGCGATGCTGGAGCGCTTCCCCCGGCTGGCGGAACAGCTCACCGGCGCGGAGCCGGACTCCCAGCCGCGCGGCGCTGGCCCCCTGGCCCGCGTGGCCCGCACGCGCATCGCGGATCGCTTCGCCCTCGTCGGTGATGCCGCCGGCTACGTGGACGCGCTGACCGGCGAAGGGCTCACGCTCGCCTTCGCCTGCGCGGAGTCCCTGGGCGCGCTGCTCCCGGACGCTCTGGCGAAGGGCGCGGGCCGCGACACGCTGCTGCCCTACGAGCGCACCTTCCAGCAGGTGTTCCGCAAGTACTCCTGGACCACGCACGGCCTGCTGATGCTCGCGCGCCGCCCGCGTCTGCGCAGGCCCGTGGTGCGCCTCCTGGGCCGCGCCCCCTGGCTCTTCGAGTGCATCCTCGCCGCCGTGGTGAGCTGACCCGGACGCGGATCCGCACGGCCTGGCCCTTGTTCCACCGCCGCGCGCCGGGGACACTCGTCCCCATGGCATCTGGCCCCGCGGCTTCACGTCCCTGGTTCGCGTTCTCCCTCGACCTGGCTCCGGCCGCGGCGAGCCGGCACCTGCACGGCCTGCCCCCCGTGCCCGACTTCCCCGAGGGCGAGCTCGCCGAGGCCCTGGACGTGGACGTCGTCTACGACGTGCACGTGCCCAACTGGGGCGGCCGGGTCGCACGCCTGGTGGATGCTCCCGGACACCGGCTGTCCGGGCGCCTGCGCCCCGTCGCCACCGAGTCCTGGCCCGTCCTCGCCCGCCTGGAGACCGCGCTCGCCCTGGCCACCGAGGAGCGCCCGGTGAAGGTGCGCACCGCCTCCGGCACCGTCGTGGACGCCCACGCCTTCACCCCCGCCGCGCGCAACGCCTCCACGCAGGGGCCCGTCAGCGAGGCCTTCCTGATCACCCTCGCCGTCGCCGCCGAGCGCGCCCGCCTGCCTGCCGCCGTGGTCGAAAAACTCCAGGCCGAAGCCCGCATCGTCCACGCCGTCCAGCACGCCCGGCCCGACGGACACCACCCTCCGCCCCCCTCCAAGTCCGGCATTAAGTGACAGCCGGGTCCAGCCGGACCGAAAAACGCCCTGCTCCCTGAGAAAAAAGGCGGGGTGACGCAACCGGGCGCCGGGTCACTCCGACGATGGAGGGGAGGGGCCCTCCCTGATCGTCTCCCCCGCCGGCTCCGAGGACTTTCACCGCATGTCGCTGCGAATCCCGACGGGAATCTCCACCCCGCGTCCCACGCCCGCGAATGCCGCCGCCCCCACCGCCGCGCCCGCGAACACCGCGGTGCCCGCCGGGGCGGACCTCCCCGTCAATGCGCCCGCCTCCAACGTCGTGGCGCCCACGGGGGGCAGTTGGAAGCGCTCCGCCACCAAGGAGGTGGCCATCTCCGACCTCCAGCAGAAGTTCGGCTGGACGGATGAGAGCTGGCAGGGGCGCCTGCTGCACGCGGCGGACGAGGGCGCTGACGGGAGCCGGGCCTCGAACGGCCAGGTGTCCGCGGCGGAGCTGGAGTCGTACCTCTCCGCGCCCGCGGACGCGCAGTTCCTCACGTCCACGGCGCTCCAGCAGCAGCGCGCGGCGCTCGACGCGAAGCTCCAGGGCGGCGCGCAGTCCGCGAAGGTGGACAGCTTCGACAGCCCCTGGCAGCAGTCCGTGGCGAAGCGCGCGGACCTCCTGGGCGGCAACGGCGACGGGGAGCTCTCCGCGGACGAGCTGACGGCCTACATCAACGCGTCCAAGGCGAACCAGGCCAAGGGCACGGGCACGGCCGCGAACACGCAGTGGGTGCCCGACCAGCAGATGGCCGTCTTCCAGAGCCGCGTGGCGGAAGTGGCCGGCGAGGTGGATCCGCTCCAGGGCGTGGGCGGCAGCGGCGCGACGCCCGGCCTGAACATGGTGAAGGAGTACTCGCGCACGCTGATGGACACGGACAAGAACGTGCCCACGTTCGTGAGCTACCTGCTGTCCGCGGCGGACGTGAAGGAGACGCCCGCGGACGTCAGCCGGCTGGACAGCACCTTCGTGCGCGACCCGGAGCTGAAGCAGGGCGGCGTGGTGGACTCCGACTACAACAACACCGGTTTCGACCGGGGGCACATGAAGCCGGCCGAGGACTCGCCCACGCAGGCGGCGATGAACGAGAGCCACTACATGAGCAACATCGCGCCCCAGCACGGCAACCACAACCAGCAGGTGTGGCGCACGCTGGAGCGCGGCGTGTCCGAGATGGTGAAGGAGACCGGCGGCAAGGCCTACATCGTTACGGGCAACCTGTACCTGGACGACAAGGGCAAGCCGCTGCCGCCGGAGTCCATCCAGACGACGGGCTCGAAGGCCGACCGGCAGATCGCGGTCCCCACGCACAACTTCAAGACGGTCCTGCTGGAGCTGCCCAACGGCAACCTGTCGATGTTCGCGTACATGGTGCCCAACGCGAAGGAGGGCCCGTCCAAGAAGGAGGACATCCTCCCGCTGCTCCAGCAGTCGCGCGTGCCGGTGGACCAGTTGGAAGGATTGCTGGGCCAGGACCTCTACGCGCAGTTGCCGAAGGGCGTGCAGGACAAGCTGGAGAAGGACACCTCCGCCGCGGGCGTCTTCCAGCAGCAGAGCCTCTACGAGTCCGCCACGCTGCTGCGCGCGCCCTGAGCCGTTGTCAGGGCCGCGGGGGCACGGGGAAGAGGCTCAGCGCCGCACGCGGTACCGGAGCCACACGATGCCGGAGTCGCGGCGCTCCACGTGGGTGAGCTCCAGCGCGGCGCCCGCGCCGGTGGAGCCCTGGGGGCGGTCGAAGACGGTCGGAGTGCCGGGCAGGCCGTCGGCGGTGGGGTGCACGAGGAGGCTCACCTCGTCGATGAGGCCCGCGGCGAGGAACGCGCCATTGATGCCGCCGCCGCCCTCCAGCAGCACGGTCTGGATGCCGAAGGTGTCTCCGAGCTTCTCCAGCACGCGGGCGAAGTCGATGTCCTGCGTGCCGCCGAAGACATAGGAGACGCCACGCTCGTGCAGGTGGGCGAGGTGCGCGTCGGAGACGGACTCGGTGAGCACGACGACGAGGTGGTCCTCGTCGATGGCGCCGGACTCCCAGCTCAGCTTGCCGTGGGCATCCAGGGCGATGGCGTAGGACTCCGCGTCCTTGCGAGCGACGAAGTCCGTGCGGGGCAGGGGAGTAGCCGGAGCGGGCTTGGACACGGCGCCTTCCGCGGCGAAGTCCTCCATGGTGATGCGGCCGCACATCCAGGCGTCCGCGTCGAAGGTGTCGGCGGTGCGCTCGTATTCACCGCGCAGCGACGCCGGGTCGGGCCAGTGCTTGACGACGATGCGCCCGTCGATGGACGAGACCATGTGGCAGATGACGTGGGGCTTCATCGGGAGGCTCCGGAGCACGGGCGGAGCGCGGATGGTTCCCGAGGCGCCAAGGCCTGTCGAACCGATTCCGCGCCGGTCCGTTCACAATCCCGCGAGCCGCTACTGCGTCGCGCCGGGGTCGTCGGAGGCCTCGGCGGTGGAGGGCTTCTCCTCCTCCGCCTTGGGGGCTTCGAGGGGAGGGGACTCTGACTTGCCCACCTGGATGACCACGGGCCTGGAGACAGCGGGCGCGGCGGAGAACCGGCTCCTGGGCGTCGTGCTGACTCCCACGTAGGAACAGCCAGCCAGGGCGAGCAGCGGGACAGCGGCAATCAGTCGGCGCATGAATGCATTCAAGCGGACGTGCGTGTGGGAGGTCCAGCCACGGAGGTGTTCAGCCGGTGGCCGTCGTCCGGGTGAACTCCATCACCCAGTTGGTCTCCCAGGTCTCTCCGTCGAGCGAGAAGGCCTGCTCCCACCGGGCACGGTCGTTGCCCAGGCGGGTCCAATTGAACATGACCTGGACCGGGCGGCCTCCTTCGGTGTCCTCGCCGTAGAAGCGGCCGTGGTCGCCGGTGAAACCTCCGTGCACGGGGGGCTGGAGCACCGCGTGGCGGCTGTCGATCCAGTGGATGGACCAGCGGCGCTCGCGCACGTCGAACAGGCGCAGCGCCATGCCGGAGAAGCCCCGCTCGAAGACGGTCTCCTCGACGTTGGACAGGCCGCCCAGGTGGGGCTGGCAGCGCATCCTGGACGTGAACACGTCCCAGTCGTCGCTGCCTGTCAGCCGTTGCTTGAGCTTCCGGTTCATGCACGTCCATTCGCCCATGAGGAAGTCGAAGTCGTGCACGTCGCCCGTGGGCAAGGGGGGAAGGGGCTTCATGGGGTGGAGCCTTTCAGCGCAGCTCGGAGCGCGCGGTGGGGGACAGCGTCAGGTGTTCAACCGGCGCGCTCAGCCACGGTTGGAGTGGCTCCGACCAGTTCTTCGCGGCGGCCCGGCGTCGAAGGTGTTCGCGGTGGTGCACCGTGTCCGGGAACACGGTGAGCCACGCGAAGACGTGCTCGCCCGTGCGCACGGGCAGGGCCGGGAACGTGTTCTCCGCGGGAGCCTTCAGGTAGCAGACCGTCACCTCCACCCGGGAATCCGGACGCGTGTCCGTCTCCGGCGCGGGTCGAGGCGTGCCTGGATGCGCGAGGCCCGTGTCCGAGCGCACCGGCCGCAGGAGCAGGACGTTGTCGGAGTCCTGCATGGTCACGTTCGCGGCGCTCCGGTGCTCCTTCCACACCGGGCCGCCGTAGAACGCGCTCAGCGCCTCGCGCCGTGAGGCCATGTCGCGGAAGCCTCGCAGCCACACGAACCGGTCCGGGCGGTCCTCGTCGCGGAACTGACCGATGAGGTGCATGCCGGTGGCTTCCTGCGACTCGATGAAGGCCCGGTCGAACAGCGAGATGAGGACGTCCCGCTGACCGGGATGCAGCGTGTACTGGCGCAGTTCGAGGACTGAGCAACAAGAGGACGGCATGAGGGGCTTCCGGGGTGCGGGGGCGGAGGCCATCCTTGCCAGGGAACTGGTAGGGTCATGAAGACCACTTCCGCCAGAATCGGCCATACCAGTTTGAAGACCTCCCACGGCGTCGCCTCCTCGCTCCTCCTGCGGCTCGATTCGCGGAGTCCCACGCCGCTCCATGAGCAGCTCTTCGAGGGGATTCGTGCGCGCATCCTCGCGGGGGCGCTGGCACCCGGGCTGCGGCTTCCGTCCTCCCGTCAGCTCGCCACCGAGATGGTGGTGGCCCGCAGCACCGTCCTCCAGGCGCTGGACGCGCTCACGGCGGAGGGCTACCTCGTGGCCCGTGCGGGCTCCTGCACGCGCGTCGCGCCCGAGTTGCCCATCCTCGCCGGGGACCGGAGCCGTGAGCCCGCGCTCCCTGTTGCCGCACGCACGTCGCTCACAGGGGAGCGGGACCTGGGCAGGGGGCCCGGTGCTTCACGCGGGTCCCGCTTCTCCACTGCCGCACAGACGCCAGGCTCCGGGGCGCGGAGGCAGGGTGCCTCGCGAGGGCCTCGACTTGCTGCCTCCGTGCGGACGCTGAAGTTCACACCTGTGGGGGCTCCGCGCCTCGGGGCCGCGCCTCGCGCGTTCCGGCCCGGTGTGCCCGCGCTGGACCTGTTCCCCACCGCGCTCTGGGCCCGCACGGTGTCTCGCGTCCATGCTCGCGCGAGCACGGGCCTGCTCGATGGCGGTGACCCTTCGGGCCATGCGCCGCTGCGTGAAGCCATCGCCATCCATGTGTCCGTGTCGCGGGGCGTGCGCTGCTCCCCGGAGCAGGTCTTCATCACGGCCGGCACCCAGCAGGCCTTCGATGAAGTGCTCCGGCTCGCGCTGAACCCGGGGGACCCCGTCTGGGTGGAGGACCCGGGCTATCCCGGCGTCCGTCGCGCCGTGCTCTCCGCCGGAGGCCGTCCGGTGCCCATCCCCGTGGATGGAGACGGACTCGACGTGGGCGCGGGCCTGACTCGCGCGCCTCGGGCCCGGGTCGCGCTGGTGGCTCCTTCGCACCAATACCCGGTGGGCGTCACGCTGAGCCTGGCGCGACGCATGGCGCTGCTCCAGTGGGCCGAACGCACCCGCTCGCTGATCATCGAGGACGATTACGACAGCGAGTTCCGCCACCGCGGCCGCCCCCTCACCGCGCTCCAGGGACTCGATGACGCTGGCTGCGTGGTCTACGTGGGCACGTTCAGCAAGTCGATGTTCCCCGGCCTGCGCCTGGGCTTCCTCGTCGTGCCGCCCTCGCTCGTGGACGTCTTCTCCGCCTCGCGCGCCGCCGCGCCCGCCTCCACGCTGGAGCAGGCCGCGCTCGCCGTGTTCCTCGCGGAGGGCCACTTCGCCCGCCACCTGCGCCGCATGCGCGCGGCCTATCGGGAGCGCGGTGAGGCCCTGCTCGAAGCCCTGAACGCCGACTGCTCGGGCTTCCTCACGCCCCGCCCCTGTGACACCGGCATGCAGGTGTGCGCGTCCCTGGCCACGCCGCTGTCCGACCTGCGCGTCCGGGATGAAGCCGCCCGGCGTGGCGTGGAGGTTGCTGCCCTCTCCGACTATTTCCTCGGCAGACGCCGTGAGTCCGGCCTCATCTTCGGCTTCGGCGGCGTGCGCCCGGAAGGCATGCGCGCCGGGACACGGACCCTGGCCCAGGCACTCGAAGCCGCGCGCCGCGGCCGCCGTCCTTCCCGATAGGACCTCCCCGATGAGCGACGGCCTGCCCTGAACACGATGCCGGGCAGGCGGGACACGTGGCGGGTGTGTGCCCTTGCCATCGCTCCGCTCCACGCACATCCCTTCCCGGACACAGGCCGTCTACGATGGCGCCATGGCCTGGCGCTCCCTCGTCCTCTCACTGTTGCTGCTGTCCGCATGCGGTCAGCGACGCAGCGACCCCGCGCGCGTGGCGGAGGACCTGATGCGCCCCGCGCCCGTGGGCGCCTTCGCCGCGGGCACCCCTCCGGTCTCCTCGGAGGACTGCACGGTGCGCACGGCGAAGCAGTGCTTCGACCAGGCGCTCACGCTGCTGGCCACGAACGCGCGAGGCCCGGAGCGGCTGCGCGCGCTGTCGCTGATGGGCAAGGCCTGTGACGGACAGGTGAAGGACGCCTGCTCCTGGCTGTCCCAGCACGTGAAGGAGCCCCGGCGCGTGCGCGGCGGTCCTCCGGACGACCCCGTGTTCCAGGAGGCCTTCGAGCACTGGCGCGAAGGCCGCAAGCACCACGTGCGCGTGACGTGCCGGCTGGTGCAGGGCGGCGTGCCCCAGCGGTGCGAGGTGCGGGAAGCGACGTTGCCGCCGGACCTGCTGGCGCAGGCGCTCGCCAGCATCCAGGCTTCGCGCTACGTGCTGCCCACCCTCGACGGAGAGCCCTTCGAATGCGACTGGACCATCGTCATCAAGTGACGCGACTGTGGCCCGCGCTGGCCCTGTCGCTGTTCACGGGCTGCTTCGCCGGCACCGTGCACCGGGGCCCGGTGACGGACCACTTCGACGGAGCGTCCTTCCAGAACATCGGCGACGCGCCGAAGCTGTCCCCGCTCACGCTGATAGGGGCCGTGATGGAGGAGCGGCGCGGCCCCTGGCGCGACTACGCGGAGGAGCCCTCGGGCCCGAAGCCGCCGGAGCGCGTGGGCCCGGGCGGGCTGCGCGTGACGTTCATCAACCACGCCACGGTGCTGCTCCAGGCGGACGGGGTGAACGTGCTGACGGACCCCATCTATTCGGAGCGGGCGAGCCCCGTGTCCTTCGTGGGCCCCAGGCGCGTGCGGCCCCCGGGCATCCGCTTCGAGGACCTGCCGCCCATCGACGTCGTGGTGGTGAGCCACAACCACTACGACCACCTGGACCTGCCCACGCTGCGGCGACTGGAGGCCGCGCACCACCCGCTCTTCCTCGTGGGCCTGGGCAACCGCGAGCTGCTCCTGGACGAGGGCTTCCAGCGCGTGGAGGAGCTGGACTGGTGGCAGGCCGCGAAGAGGGGTCCCCAGGGATTGAAGGTCTGGGCGGTGCCCGCGCAGCACCGGTCGAACCGCGGGCTGACGGACCAGGAGGAGACGCTGTGGGCGGGCTACGTGCTGGAGACGTCCGGGGGCCCGGTGCTCTTCGCGGGCGACACGGGCCTGGGTCCGCACTTCGACCGCATCGCGGAGCGCTTCGGGCCCATGCGCCTGTCGGTGCTGCCCATCGGCGCGTTCCGTCCGTGCGTCCTGCACCCGGTGCACATGGGGCCGGAGGACGCGCTGAAGGCGCACCACGTGCTGCGCTCGGGGACGTCCGTGGCGATGCACTACGGCACCTTCCCCATGGCGTGGGATGGCCAGGACGAAGCGAAGTACCTGCTCCTGCGGTTGCTGCTGAAGGAAGAGGTGCGGCCGCGCTTCTGGGCGCTCGGCTTCGGCGAGGGCCGGGACGTGCCGCCGCTGGCGCCGGGCCATGAAGGGCGTGCCGATGCCGGACGCTGAAGGCGCGGTGCCACCGGAGGTGGAGGCGAAGGAGAAGATGGACCAGGCGCGCGCGTACCTCCGCGCGGGCGAGGAGCTGGAGGCGGCGATCGCGCTCTGTGACGAGGTGTACCGGCGCTTCACGCTGTCGAAGGTGCCGGCGCTCCAGCTCCAGGTGGCGCGAGCGCTGGGGCTGCGAGGCGCGGCGCTGGGAGAGCTGGAGCGGCTCCCCGAGGCGCTGGTCCACTTCGACGAGGTGGAGCGCCGCTTCTGGAGTCCGCGCCGGCCCGAGCTCTGGGAGGGGGTGGCGTGGGGGATGCTGTACCGGGCCCGCGTGCTGCTGGACCTGAACAAGGAGGGCATGTGCACGAACTGGCTGGAGCGGATGTTGAGCCGCTTCGGGGCGGTCGCGCAGCGGCCCGACCTGCGTATCCCGGTGGAGATGGCGCGGACGGCGATGCTCGTCGCGCACAACATGGGGCAGCGGTTCGAGGAGGCCCTGAGCCAGTCCGAGCTGCTCCTGAAGGGATACGACGGGAGCACCGACCCGTTCCTGGTGGAGCAGACGGCGGTGGCGCTGGTGCAGCGGGCCTTCGCGCTCCAGGGGTTGGGGCACGTGGACGAAGCGCTGGAGGCGTTCGACGAGGTGGACGTGCGCTACTGCGAGTCGACGGACCCCAGGATGCGCACCGTGGTCTCCACCGCGCTCATGGGGCGGGCCATCGTGTTGCTCCAGGAGGAGTTCCTCCCGGAGGCGCTGGGCGCGATCGACGCCATCCTCGAGTACGCGGGCCCGAGCCCGGAGCGGCGCCTGATGGAGCCCGTGAACTTCGCGAAGTTCCACCGCGAGGTCGTCGAGCGCGAGCTGGAGCTCGAACGCGAGCGGGCCGCGCGCAGGCCGAAGCCTCCACCCCTGGCGAAGCCGAAGCCGCGCTAACCCGGAGGCGGAAGGGACTTCCAGAGCCAGCCCAGCCGCAGGTCCCGCTCCTCGAAGGGCGGAGCGCGGATGAGGTCATCCTCCTCGCCGTAGACGCCCATCTCCACCCAGCGCCCGTCCCGCAGCTCGCTCACGGTGAGCGTGCGCGAGTCCAGGTCCACGAACCACAGGTGCTGGATGCCGATGCGCGCGTAGAACGGCCGCTTGATGCGCGTGTCGTAGGCCCGCGTGGTCGGCGACAGGATTTCGCAGGCCCAGTCAGGAACATCCGTCCATTGGCCCTTGGGAAGGGTGGGCACCCGTTCGCGCCGCCATCCCGCGAGGTCGGGGATGAACTCCGGTGAACCGCCCACCCGGATGCCGGGCTCGGTCATGATCCACCAACCACCTGGCTCCACACCGCTCAACTGGAGTGCATCATCCAGCTCACGGTGAAGCCTGTACTCGAAATGGCCATGCGCGGCACGCGGCCGTGCATGCGTATACAGCGTCCCATCGATGATCTCGCCCACCACGCCCTCGGGCAGGGCCTCGATGTCAGCGAAGGTCGCCGGACCTTCGAGTGGTTTCGCGCCATAGGCCATGCCTGGAGTGTGGAGTTACCTCCACCGTCTGACAAGCAGGCGCCGGGACCGTCAGTCCGGCTGCGCGATGATCAACGTCTGCAAGGGCAGGTGCCGGATGGGCCGTGTGCTCTGGACCTTGAAACCCGCGTCATCCAGGAAGCCCTCGACCTCCGCGGGCGTGTAGGACGCCGCTCCGGACGTGAGGAAGTAGTGCAAGCCGATGAGCGGCGCGGACGTGCTCTGCGTGTCCCGCTCCTCGCGCAGGTACTCCAGCACCGCCAGCGTTCCCCGGGACACCATGGCCCCGCGCACGCGCCGGAGCAGCGCCACGTTCTGCGCGGGCGTCAGGTGGTGCATCACCTGGAACAGCAGCACGCCGTCATACGGCCCGCCCAGCTCCGCGGTCAGCACGTCCCCTTCCTTGTGCGTCACCCGGTGCGACAGCCCCGCCTGGGCGATGATGTCCCGCCCCACGCGCACGCTGCCCTCCAGGTCCACCACCGTGGCCTTCAGCCCCCGGTGCGCCCTGCACAGCTCCGCCGCGTACCAGCCGTGCGCGCCGCCCAGGTCCAGCAGGTGCCTCGCGCCCCGGGGCAGGGGGATGGCCGCCGCCACCTCCGGCGAGGCCAGCCGCGCCAACTGGTACATGGCCTGGATGTAGTCCCGCCAGCGCGGGTCGTCCGGAGCGAACTGGTGGATGTCCACCGACTGCCCGCTCTTCACCGCGGTCTCCAACTGCCCCCACCAGTCCCACTGCGCGTAGTTGAACTCCAGGAACGCCGTGATGGACTGCGGCGAGCGCGGGTCCAACCACCGCCGCGCCCGGGGAGCCAGCCGGAAGCGCCCCCGGTGCAGCTCCACCACCTCGCAGGCGATGAGCGCTTCCAGGAGCGCCCGCATCCCCTCCGTGCTCGTCTTGAGCCGCGCCGCCAGCGCCTCCGCCGTCGCCGCGCCGTCCGCCAGCGCCGCGTAGACGCCCAGCCGGGCCCCGGCCATCAGCGTCCGCGACGCCATCATCCCGAAGAAGGCGTGCGCCAGGGGCTGGGGCGCCAGGTTGAGGAAGTCCGCGACCCGCTCCAGGAGGTTGTCCGCCTTCAGGCCCAGCCGCATCGCGCGTCGCTCCTTGGAGTGGGGGGCCTGCCGGCTACCGGCGGCGCCGCGAGCCTGCCACGGCCGCCACGCCCAGCACCATCAGCGCCGCCTGCGGGCCCAGCAGGCACCCCTGCGTCTCCGCCTGGCGGATGCCGGTGTACTTGCACTTGCCCGCGTTGCAACTGAAGCGCGGCGCGCAGTCGCTGGTGCTGCGGCAGTCCGTGGGCACGCGCCCCGTGTTGTCGTCCCCTTCCGGAGAGTTCGGATCGTCCGGCTGGCCCGCGTCCGGCTGCTGGCCCTCCTGAGCCCGTGCCACCAGGGGGGAGAAGAGGAGCAGGCCGGCCAGGAGCCCTGCCGGAAAGATGCGGGAGGAGAGGGAGGACATGAGGCGGGCGCCACCCTAACGCCCCAGCGGGGCGCTTGCATCCATCCTCTGAAGCGGGCGGCCTTCCGGGGTTCCCTGGAAACGCTGGCCGCCCCGGCGTCCGAATCTGCTACGGTCCCCCCGCGATGGCGCCTCGAATCCTCGTCGTGGATGACAACCAGGAGCTCCTCTCCCTCCTCACGCAGTTGTTCGAGGACGCCGGGTACGAGGTGGTGGGCGCCAGCCGTGGCAAGCAGGCCATCGAGGCCGCCCGCGCCCAGCCCCCCGGCTGTGCTGTCTTGGACATCCTCCTGCCGGACATGATGGGCTACCACCTGGCGGACACGCTGCGGAAGGACAACCCCCAGCTCCCGCTGCTCTTCATCACCGGCGTCTTCAAGGGCGGCAAGCACGCCACCGAGGCGCGCCAGAAGTACCAGGCCGCCGGCTACTTCGAGAAACCCTTCGAGGCCCAGAAGCTGCTGGAGGCGGTGGCCAAGGTCCTGCCCGCGGAGAAGAAGGTCCCCGCCGCCTCCATGCAGGACGCCTTCGAGGTGGAGCTGGACATCGACGTGGAGGAGGAGGGCCCGCAGGACGCCATGGAGCTGACCGGCCGCATCAAGGTCACCGGCGGCGGCAACCTTACGGCCGAAATCCGCGGCGCCAACCTCACCGCCACGCCCATGCAGAAGGTGCCCACCACCCAGGTGCGGCCCCCCACGCCGGGCCGCCCGCCGGATCCGCTGCCGGTGGGCGCGGGCGCGCCGGGCAGCCGCCGGGGCGAACTGAAGGACAACCTTCCGTCGCTGCTCACCGCCTTCTACCTGTCGCGCGAGACGGGCGAGCTGGGCGTGCAGCGCGGCAAGGTGAAGAAGGTCGTCTACTTCGAGAACGGCACCCCGGTGTTCGCGCTCTCCAACCTGCTGGCGGACCGCTTCGGGCAGTTCCTGGTGCGCGTGGGGAAGATCAAGCCCGAGCAGCTCCAGGACGCGTCCGCCGTCGCCGCGCAGAGCCACCGGCGCACCGGTGACGTGCTGGTGGAGCGCGGCCTGCTCAAGGACACGGAGCGGCTGTACTACGTGGGCCAGCAGGTGAAGGCCATCATCTACTCGCTCTTCTCCTGGGAGGAGGGCACGTACGTGATGAGCTTCAAGGAGAAGGCCTCCTCGGAGTCCATCAAGCTGGACGTGCACCCGGCCAACCTCATCGTCCGGGGCATCAAGAAGCTCTACAAGCCGGAGCGCCTGCGCCGCCTGCTCCAGCCCGAGGACCGGCTCATCCCCGCCGTCGCCCCCGCCTATGGCCTCAACGAGGTGGAGCTGGAGCGCTGGGAGGCGGAGCTGCTGCCCAAGATTGACGGCAACCGCGTGGTGGCGGAGCTGCTCGCGTTCGCCAACCGCCCGGAGCACGTCGTCTACGGCTTCCTGGTGTCGATGATGGCGCTGGGCATCCTGGACAAGCGCTCCTGAGCGCTCGCGGTGCCTTCACGCGGGCCGGGAGTGCTCCCCGCGCCCGCCCGCGCCGCGCGGCTCCCTAGACGAGCCGCGAGCCGATCCAGAACAGGCCCAGCGCGCCGGAGCCCAGCGCCACGCCGCGCTGGATCCACCGGCTGATGCGCGCGTTGGCGCGCGACAGGCCTTCCGCGAACAGCAGGCCCACGGCGCCCATGCCGATGAGGATGCCCAGCGCGAAGCCGGGCAGGTACGTCCACGCGGACAGGCTCATGCTGCCGCCCACCAGCAGCGGGGGCAGCGCGATGAGCAGCGACCGCACGCCGCTGACGGCCATGAAGGCGCCCGCGGCGGTGCTCACGGTGTGCACGTGCTCGTGCGGCTCGCGGTCGTGGCCGGGCAGGTGCGGGTGGCCGTGGTCCAGGCTGTGCGGGAAGAGCAGGGCGGTGACGGCCAGCGCCACCAGCACCGCGCCGCCGAACACCTCCGCCCACCGCTCGAAGGTCTCCGACAGGCCCACGCCCGCGACCAGGCACACCGCCGCGATGCCGCCCAGCATGGCCGCGTGGCCCAGGGCGAAGCGCAGCGCCGTCATGAGGGCGACGCGGCGCCGGCCACCGCCCAGGGTGCCGAGCGTGGCCATGGCGGCGCAGTGGTCCGGCCCCAGGGCGTGGAGCATGCCTTGGGACAGGCCGAGCAGGAAGGCGAGCAGGATGGGAGCCACGACGGCGCACCCTAGCCGTGGTTTAACCCTGTGGCCAGCAGGAGGACGTCCCACACCATGCGCATTGCCCATCCCCGAACTTCCGCCGCGCTGCTGCTCGCGGGGCTGCTCGCGCTGTCCGGCTGCTCCACCGACCCCGGTCCGGAGCAACTGAAGAAGGCCGAGGAGCGCTACCAGGAGCTGATCAACCAGAACCTCGCCGCCCAGGACCCGGCGTGGGCGGAGGTGGCCGCCCAGTTCGAGGCCGTCCCCAAGGACTCCAAGGCCCGCCCGGAGGCAGACAAGCGCCTGGCCGCGCTGAAGGCCGCCCAGGAGAAGGTCCCGCCGCGTCCCCTGGCCCGCCCCGGCGCGACCGGCCAGGGCGCCAGCGACGTGGAGGCCAAGCGCGCCGCGTGCGAGTCGCTCGCGAAGAAGATGGGCGAGGCCCACACGGACGCGACGCGCAACATGCTGCGCAAGGTGCTGGAGAACTGCCAGGCGGACCTGGTCAAGCTGGAGGCCCACGACCACCCGCCGGGTGAAGAGGTCCATCCGGCGGACGAGGGCGCGCGCTGACGTCCCCGTCGCGTGCGTGGAGTTGAGAAGCCCCCGGGGTCTGGGTATGGAGCCGACGCATGCCCATGCCCCAAGCAGGTGACAAGGCCCCCGGCTTCTCGCTCCCCGACCAGAGCGACGCCACCGTCTCCCTCTCGCAGTTCAAGGGGCGGCACGTCGTCCTCTACTTCTACCCGAAGGACGCGACCCCCGGCTGCACCACGGAGGCGTGCGACTTCCGAGACGAGCACTCCGCGCTGGTGAAGGCCGGCGCGGTGGTGCTGGGCGTGTCGCCGGACAGCGTCGCGTCCCACCAGAAGTTCGCCACGAAACAGGGGCTGCCGTTCTCGCTCCTGGCGGACCCGGACCACGCGCTGGCGGACGCGTACGGCGTGTGGGGGGAGAAGTCCCTCTATGGCCGCAAGTTCATGGGCCTCATCCGCGCGACCTTCCTCATCGGCCCGGACGCGAAGGTCGTCCGCGTGTGGCCCAAGGTGAAGGTGGCCGGGCACGTCGCGGAGGTCCTGGCCGCGCTCCAGGGCGGGGCGGCCTCCGACGCGGCTCCGGCCCCCAAGAAGGCTCAGGCGAAGGCTCAGGCGAAGGCCCCGGTGGCGAAGCCCGCGGCTGTCAAGAAACCGGCGGCGAAGAAGGCCCCGGCGGCGAAGGGCGCGGCCAAGAAGGGCGCTCGCGCCTGAGGTGGGGCGTGGGTGGTGGACGCCGGTGCACTCCTGGCGGGACAGGGAGGCCGGGACCGTGTATGCCTGCGCCCGTGGCTGGCTCCTCTCTCCCCGGGCGGGGCCGGCCGTTCACCATGAAGCCCTGTCGGCCTCCGGCCGGACAGCGGGCGGCCGGCAGGGCCTGCCCCCGGGTGGATGCCCGGTGGTGGGCGAGGACGGCGTGACCATTCCTCGGGGATGGCGGAGACGATGAACATGCGCGAGCGAGGCATTCAGCGGTGGATGGGAGCGGCGGCGCTGGCGGCGGGCGTGCTCCTGGGCACGGCCTGTGGCGGGCTGCCGGAGACGGGCGGCAAGCAGCCGGATGAGCCGCGGGGCAATGCCTTCGCGCAGCGTGGGACGCAGCCGGAGGCCGTCTACAACGTGGCCGAGCAGCAGGGGCGCGAGAACCCCGCGGACGCGCACCACGGTGACGCGGCCGCGAAGCTGCCTCCCCACGTGCTGACGGTGGACCGGGGCTACAACTCCACCATCGAGAAGATCGGCTCCAGCATCGACCCGCGCACGCCGGCGAAGGCGGGCAAGTCCAACAACTCCAAGTGGGACGACGCGGGCGGCATGATGGCGCACCGCTACGGCGTGCTCGGCGGCGCGACCTACTCGCCCGCGGCCGACGGCCTGGGTGGCTGGAACGTGTCCACCGCGAACGAGGGCACGCGCGGCTTCGAGGCGCCCTACACCTACGTGAGTCCGCCCGTCTACCTGCAGAACCGGTAGTTGGACGGAAGTCCCAGGGCGCCCGCCGGCCAGCGTGCCAGCGGGCGTCCGTCCTCCGGCCCCGCCACTCCCGGTGGGGCACCGGGGTGGCCACTCCTTCTGTCGAGGCCATGACGGCTTCTGGAGGGAGCAGGCCATGCACTCAAGGAGACTTCATCACTGGACGCTGGTGGCGGTGTGCGCCGCGACGGCCGCGCTGGTCGGCCCCGGCTGCAACCGTGACAAGCCCACCATGCCGCGCGCGGGGAGCCGCTATCAGGGCGTCGCCAACACGCAGCAGCCCGCGCCGCCGGGGACGGGTGGCTCCGGTGCCACCGTGCCCACGGACGCGAAGGGCTCGCCGCTGAAGCCGCAGCCCGCGGAGGCCCAGGGCCTGCAGAACCAGATTGGCGCGCCCGGCTTCACCACGCTCCAGGAGCCGGTGCCCGGAGACCGGGGCGGCGCGGACCGCTTCCAGGGCCCCATGGGCCAGGGCTCCGAGCTGGGCTCCAGGCACGCCACCCACTAGCGCGACGCGAGCATGACCTCCGTGGGGTCCTTGCCGGTGAAGGCGCTGGCGAGGCCCTCGGCCAGCGCGCGGTGCTCCGCGTCGCCCAGCGTGGCGAGCCGGTCCTCGGCGGGGTGCGCGAAGCGGGCGGCGAGCGCGTCCAGGCGGCGGTGGGCTTCGGTGATGCGCTCGCGCGGGACGCGGCCGGACTCCACGGCCTTCACCAGCGCTTCGATGGCGGTGCGCTGCACGTCCGCCTTGTGGCACACGAGGAACAGGTCCACGCCCGCGAGCGTGCCCTGCACCGCGGCCTCCGCCACGGAGTAGTGGTCCGCGATGGCCTTCATCTCCAGGTCGTCGCTGACGAGCACGCCGTCGAAGCCCAGCTCCTTGCGCAGCAGGTCGTGCAGCGCGCGGTGGCTCATGGTGGCGGGGACGCCCTGCTCCAGCGCGTCGAACAGCACGTGCGCGGTCATCAGCGACGCGAGCCCCGCCTTCGCAAAGGCCTGGAACGGCACCAGCTCCACGCGGCGCAGGCGCTCCAGGTCGTGCGGCAGCTTCGGCAGGGTGAGGTGGCTGTCCGTCGTCGTGTCGCCGTGGCCAGGGAAGTGCTTTCCGCAGGACGCCACGCCGCCGGCCTCCAGCCCCTTGGCGAGCGCCACGCCCAGCCGGCCCACCTCCACCGGGTCGCGGCTGAAGCTGCGGTCGCCAATCACGGGGTTGGCCGGGTTGGTGTCCACGTCGAGCACGGGCGCGAAGTCCCAGTCGAAGCCCACGGCGCGCAGCTCATGCGCGAGCAGTCGGCCCACGCGCTCGGCCAGGGCTTCGTCGCCGCGCTGTCCCAGCTCGCGCATGGGGGGCAGGGCGGTGAAGGGCTCGCCGCGAAGGCGCGCCACCCGGCCGCCCTCCTGGTCCACGGAGAGGATGAAGGGCCGGCCCGCGCGCGTCTTGATGTCACGGCACAGCGCCGCGGTCTCCGCCGCGGTGCCCACGTTGCGCTTGAAGAGGATGGCGCCGTAGATGCCGTCATCCATCAGCGCCGCGAGGTCGGCGTCGATGCGGGTGCCAGGGAAGCCCACCATGAAGAGGCGGGCGCAGTCGCGATAGAGGGCGGAAGCAGGGCTCACGGCGGCGCAGTGTGGCAGAGCCCGCCGCCCGTGGGGCACTGCGCGCGCATCCCGAGCGTCGGCTGCCTGTCAGGGCACGGAGCGGGCCGACCCGCAGGCTTCCAGGCTGGGCCCCGCCAGCGGCGTCCCGAAAACCTGTCCGACAGTCGGACAGGTTCGAAGCCCGTGGCCGGGAGGGCTCCCGCCGCAGCCAGGCGGCGGGAAACCTGTCCGACAGTCGGACAGGTTTTGGAGAAGCGCCGCCGGGGAGGGCGGGGCTACTTCCGCAGCAGCGTGCCTTCGAAGAAGAACGCCAGGCACGCGGCCAGGATGAGCCATGTCCATAGTGGTACGGCGGGCTTGTCCGCGTCCCCCGTGGAGGCCTTCACCGTGTCCTCTCCGAAGTAGGCCGTCAGCGTGTCCTGCGGTACGCGCGTCAGGTCGCTCTCCGCCGGGTCCAGCGTGGCGGCGAAGTCCAGCGCGGCCACGGGCTTCCCGTCCGCTCCCAGCACTGCGTGCACCCCCGGCTCCACCGTGGGCCCCGCTACGAACGACCCGTCCGGCTGTGCCTTCACCGGCAGTTCGCTGCCATCCGGCGCGCGCACCCCCGCCACCTTCTGCGTGCCTTCCGGTCGCAGCGTCACGGACTCGCCCACGCGCACGCGCACCTCCTCGCGCTCCTCCAGCGAGCCCGTGAGGTACGCGGCGAAGCGCTGCATCAGCGGCAGGAAGCTCGTGCGGATGGCGAAGTCGCTCCAGTCGCGGTCCACCGTGCTGGTGAACAGCGCCACGCGCCCCTTGCCCCGGCGCGCCACCGCCACCGCGGGGGCTCCGTCCTCGTACGTGGCCAGCACCTGGCTGGTGCCCGGCGCGGACGGGCTGTCCGCCTCCAGCAGCATGTACTTGTAGAAGCGCGCCCCGATGAGCCCCTCCTCCGCGCGGCCCGTGAAGGGCGCGAACAGCGGATGGTCCACCTTCACCTGCGCCAGCTTCGCCGTCTTCGTCTCCGCGTCCGGGTCCTCGCGCTCGGCGCTCGTGCGCACCAGGCGCAGGGGGCGCGGCAGCAGCGTGCCCAGCCGTGAGTTGTACGCCTCCGGGTTCACGTGGTCGCCCACGCTCACGAAGAGGCCGCCGCCGTTCTCCACGAAGGCCGACAGCTTCCGCGCCTCCTCCTCCGACGGCGCCGCCGTGTTGAGCAGCAGCACCAGGTCATACGCGCTGAAGTCCTCGCGCAGCCCCACCTCCGCGTCGCGCACCACCACGTCCACCGGCGAGCCCGGAGACGTGAGCGCCGCGTCCACGAAGAAGGCCTCGTCCCGGTAGCGCGTCGCGTGCGGCGAGCCGTTCACCACCAGCGCCTTCAGCCCGCGCGGCACCGGCAACACGAAGGCCCGCCGGTCGTCCTCCGCCAGCGCGTCCGGCGCGAGCGTCACCTGGCCCACCACCGTGCCGCCCTGCGGGAAGCGCACCGTCAGCGTCTTCTGCGTCGTGCCGCCCGCGGGCACGTCCACGAAGCCCTTGGCCAGCGTGGACTCACCCACGCGCACCGCGGCCTCCAGGTCCTTCGCGGGCTTCGCGCCGAAGTTCCGCACCGTGAAGGTGAACTGGTACGCGCGCGGCCCCGCCTGCAGCGCGGGCTCCACCCGCAGGTCCACCAGCGCGTGGTTGTCCAGCGACTCGCGCCCGGACGCCACGTCGCGCAGCACGACCTCCGGCTTCACCATCGCGCCCGTGGGCCCCTTCACCGTGGGCGGCGGTGCTTCCAGCCGGAAGCCGGAGCCCGTCATGTCGGAGACCACCACCAGGCGCTTGCCCGGCATCGGGTTCTCCTCCAGCGACCGCGCGGCCATGTCCAGGCAGCGCGACAGGTCCGCCGTGCCGTAGGTGGGCTTCGCCTCGTCCACCAGCGCGCGCAGCCGCGCCCGGTCGAAGCCCGGCGGCGGGGGCGCTTCCGGCGCGCCCGTGCACACCATCACCGTGGCGGGCTCCTCCGGCAGCAGGTCCTTGAGCGCGTCGCGCGCCTCGTCGCGGCCCTTCTCGAAGTTCGACGTGCCGTCCGACCAGCGCATGGACAGCGACGCGTCCAGGATGACCGCCGTGGCCGCCGGCCCGCGCGTCACCGTGGCCGCCTGCGCGTCGCGGGTGAACTCCGGCCGCGCCAGCGCGATGGGAATCGCCAGCAGGATGAGCGTGCGCAGCGTGTACAAGAGCAGCCGCTTCAGCTTGAGCCGGCTCGCCGTGCGCTTCTGGCTGCTCAGCACGAACGCGAGCGGCCCGAACGGATGCGCCCTCGGGCGGCGCCGGTCGAACAGGTGCACCAGCACGGGGATGAGCGCACCCAGCGCGCCCAGGAGGAACCACGGGTTGCCGAACGTCACCGGCGCCTCCCTCGGCGTCCCAGGAAGCGCAGCAGCACCTCATCCAGCCGCTCGTCCGTGCGCACCAGCTCGTAGTCCACGTCGGCCTCGGCGCACTTCGCCTTCACGTCCGCGAGGAACGCGCCGAACTCCTCCAGGTAGCTCTGCTTGATTTCGCGCGGGTTCACCTCGATGCGGCCCTCGCCCTCCATGTCCAGGAAGAGGGTGGGGTCGTCGAAGGGGAACGTCAGCTCCGCCGGGTCCACCAGGTGGAACACCGCCACGTCGTTCTTGCGCTGCCGGAGGGCCAGGATGCGCTTGAGCGACTCCTGCCGTTCATCCAGCAGGTCCGACAGCACGATGACCGTGGAGCGCCGGGGCAGCACCTCCGCCAGGTGATCCGCCGCGCTGCCCAGGTCCGTGGGGCCCTTGGGCTGCGTGTGCTCCAGCGCGTCCAGGAGCACGTTGAGGTGTCCGGCGGAGGCGCGGGGTGGCACGTCCTTGAACGCGCCGCCCACCATGACGGCCAGGCCCGCCGCGTCCTGCTGGCGCACGAGCAGGTAGCTGAGCGCGCCCGCGAGCGTCTTGGCCACCTCCAGCTTGGACATGGCGCCGCTCTGGTAGCCCATGGACGCGGACGCATCCACGACCATCACCGAGCGCAGGTTCGTCTCGTGCTCGAAGCGCTTGACGTAGTACTTGTCGAACTTGCCGTAGGCCTTCCAGTCCAGGTGGCGCAGCTCGTCGCCGGGGGCGTACTCCTTGTGCTCGGCGAACTCCACGCTCTGGCCCTGATGGGGGCTCTTGTGGAGGCCGGACAGCACGCCCTCCATCACGGCGCGGGCGCGCAGCTTCACGCCCTGGAGGCGGGACAGCGTCTGGGCGTCGAGCAGCGACATGGGATGGAAGCGCCTAGCCCTTCACCACCGTGAGGAGCTGGTCGATGAGCTTCACGGACGTGATGCCGTCGCTCTCCGCGGTGAAGTTTGGCAGCACGCGGTGGCGCAGCACGGGCCGCGCCAGCGCCCGCACGTCCTCCACCGTGGCCACGAAGCGGCCGTTGAGGATGGCGCGCGCCTTGGCCGCGAGCACCAGGTACTGGCTCGCGCGGGGGCCCGCGCCCCAGCCCACGTTCTTCGCCACGAAGTCCGGCGCGCCCGCTTCCTTGGGGCGCGTGTGGCGCACCAGCTCCACCGCGTAGCGCACCACGTGGTCCGGCACCGGCACGCGGCGCACCAGCTCCTGCAGGGCGAGGATGCGCTCGGGGGAGAGGATTTTCTCCAGCTTCGGCGGCGCGCCGGCGGTGGTGCTCTTGACGATCTGCACCTCCTCTTCCGCGGTGGGGTAGCCCACGTCCACCAGGAACATGAAGCGGTCCAACTGCGCTTCCGGGAGGGGATAGGTGCCCTCCTGCTCGATGGGGTTCTGCGTCGCGAAGACGAGGAAGGGCAGCTCCAGCGGGTACGTGCGGCCACCGGCGGTGACGCGGTACTCCTGCATGGCCTGGAGGAGCGCGGCCTGCGTCTTGGGCGGCGTGCGGTTCACCTCGTCCGCGAGGATGATGTTCGCGAACAGCGGGCCCTGCATGAAGCGGAAGGAGCGGCGGCCGGTGGTCTTGTCCTCCTCCAGGATGTCCGTGCCGGTGATGTCCGACGGCATCAGGTCCGGCGTGAACTGGATGCGGTTGAAGGACAGGTTGAGCACGTCCGCCAGCGTGGAGATGAGCAGCGTCTTCGCCAGGCCCGGCACGCCCACGAAGAGGCAGTGGCCGCGGCTGAAGAGCGAGATGAGCAGGTGCTCCACCACGTCCCGCTGGCCGACGACGCGCTTTTCAATCTGCTCGACGATGGCGTTGCGGGCCTGGGCAAGCTCCTCGACGGCGCGCAGGTCCTCGGGGGTGGCGTCGGACGGGGGAAGAGGGGCGGGGGCGGCGCTTTCCATGGAAGGGTTCTCTTAATCGGCGCGGCGGGGGCGGACCAACGGTTTCCGTCGCCCTGGGGCCCCGAGCGTGGGGTGCCAACCGTTCCAGGGGCCCGGTATTCCGCCAGAATGGGCCACGGGTCCGCCCGGCCCCGCGCCTGGCCCCGTGCCTGCCCCCCGGCCTGTTTCAGTGCCCCCTGGACAGGGGGGAATGCCGGACCGTGGACACACTGCTTACGTTCCCAAGGCACCTGCGATGGGGCAGGGCAGGCATGGGAGCACGGCATGCGTTCAGCACGGCGAGTCATCTGGGGCGGGTGGGCACTTCTGGGCGCGGGACTCCTCGGGCTGGGAAGCACCGCGTGTGGTGGTGCTTCGGCGGAGGAAGCTGGCGATGTGACCGCCAGTGCGGAAGCCCAGGACACCCCGGTCCCCGCGCCGGCCCCTCGGACGGCTGCTCCCTCGCCTGGGACCCAGGCTCCCACGCAGGCCCCCGCGGCGGAGGCGCCCAGGCCCGCGGCCCCGGCGGCCAGCCCCTGGTCCCTCACGCAGGGCGGTCCGCAGGACGACACGGGCGCGGGGCTGGCGGTGGGGAAGGGCGGAGATGTGCTGTGGGTGACGTCCGGCACGCCGCGCTCGGATGAGGACCGGGAGCAGGTGGACGGCGAGCGGCTGGTGCTGACGCTGTCGCGCTACTCGGCGGACGGGACGAAGCAGTGGGCGAAGGAGTTCGAGCGCAACCGCCTGTCGGACCTGCGCGTGGCGGGCTCCACGGGAAGCGACGGCGCGGTATTCCTGTCCGGCAACGCGTTCCTGTACTCGGCGGACTTCGGGCTGGGCGAGGCGCAGGACGGCTTCCTGGTGAAGTTCACGCAGGCCGGTGAGCCCGAGTGGCAGCGCCGCGTGGGCCAGAAGGTCTACGCGGTGGCGGCGGACGCGGCGGGCGGCGTCGTGGCCCTGGGCGAGGAGTGGACGCCGGAGGCCCACACGCCCCAACTGGTGCGCTACGCGGCGGACGGCACGGTGGCCTGGACGAAGACGTTCAACGGCGCGAAGGAGGGCACGCTCCTGTCCGCGGTGGCGCTGTCGGCGGCGGGTGCGCCGGTGGTGGCCGGGCGGCTGGTGGGCCCGGTGACGGTGGACGGGCGCACGTTCGACGCGCAGGGCACGGGCGGCTTCGTGGTGCTGGCGTTCGGCGCGGACGGAGCGCTGGCGTGGGGCCGCGAGGTGCCGGGCGTGAACGGGCGCGTGGGCTCCGTGTCGGTGGGCACGGACGGCACGGTGGCCGTGGCCGGCGAGGCGGTGGGCCTGCTGGTGTGGAACGGCGTGGCGCTGGATGAGGGCGGTCCGTTCGTGCTGACGGCGACGGCGGACGGTCAGGAGCGCTGGGTGAAGCAGCCCACGTGCGGCGCGACGTCCGTGGGCACGGTGGCGGCGGTGGAGCCTGCGGGCCCGGTGGCCACGGCGTGCGGCGACACGCTCACGCGCTACGCGGCGGACGGCGCGCTGCTGGGCACGCAGTCGCTGGCGCCGGAGTCGTGCGAGAGCGGCACGTGCTCGCTGGCGACGACCACGCTGGTGGCGGCGCCGGAGTCCGGGCTGGTGGTGTCCGGCTGGCAGCGCGACGGCGCGGGCGACACCTGGAACCAGGATGCGTTCCTGCGGCTCGTGACGCCCTGAACCTGGGGCTACCCGGTCGTCAGGCCCGCGGCTCGTACCGCCTCTTGTACGAGCCCGCGGACCCAGGCGTGCTTCGGGTCGCCCTCGTTCCCCAGGTGCCAGGCCAGGAGCATCTCGATGGGGGGCAGCGGGACAGGCAGTGGCCGAAGCGCGAGCCCGAGCGCCTTCGCGTGCGCGGCTGCGAAGCTGCGCGGAAGGACCGCGAGCCGGTCCGAGCCCAGGACGAGCGGCAGTGCCAGGGAGAACGTGGTCACCACGCGCGTCACTCGACGCGGGAACCCCTCCTTCTCCAGGAGCGCGTCGATGCCGCCGCGGCGCGACTGCGCGAGGGGGGCCACCAGGACGTGCTCCCACTCGGTGAACCTCTTCAGGGACATGCGCCCGGTGGCGAGCGGATGCGCCCCGTGCATGACGCAGACGAAGTCGTCGACGAACAGGCGCTGTGAGCGCAGGTCCCGCTCCTTCGCGACCTCCGGGACGATGGCGATCCCGCCGTGCTCCCGCAGGAACGTCCCCAGGTCCGGCGTCTGGGTCCGGAGCGTGAGCAGGGCCCCGGGAGCCCGCGCCCCGAGGAGCCGGTCGAGCGTCGGCAGGAGCAGCTCCGCGACACGGTCCGACGTCGTCACGTAGAGGTCCCAGGTCGCGGTCGCCGGGTCGAAGGGGCGCCCCTGGTCGAACAGCCGCCCGGCCGCGAGCATCACCTCCTTGGCCGGAGCGCGAAGCGCCTCGGCCCGCTGCGTTCGCACGAGCGACCTTCCGTTGCGGACCAGGAGCGGGTCGTCGAAGTCGACGCGCAGCCGGTGCAGGGCGTTGCTCGCCGCAGCGGGCGTGATTCCCAGCTTCTTCGCGGCGCGCGTGACGTGCGCCTCTTCGAGCAGGTGGTGGAGCGCGCGCACGTGGTTCAGGTCGAAGGCCGAGAGTTTCACGGCGTGAACAATAGGCCTTCCAACCATCAAGTTCCGCGAATTCATGCCGCCCCGTACCTTGAGGCCCATGAACGCACTCACCTACAGCCGCTTCGGCGGTCCCGAAGTCCTGATGCACACCGAGCAGCCGGCGCCCCGCGTCCGCGCTCACCACCTGCTCATCCGCGTCCGAGCCGTCTCGGTGAATCCCATCGACGGGAAGATCCGGCGTGGCGCGCTGAAGTTGCTCAGCGGTTCCCGCTTCCCGAAGTCGCCGGGCTCGGACTTCGCCGGTGTCGTCGAGGAGGTGGGGCCGGGCATCGAGGGCTTCTCCGTCGGAGACCGCGTGTTCGGCTTCCCCGGAAGCATGCGGGAGGGAACGCTCGCCGGGCTCATCACGGTCGCGGCGAACGCCGTCGCCAGGATTCCGTCAGGGCTCGATGACGTCGGAGCCGCGGCGGTCTCGATGGTGGGGCTCGCGGCGCTCCAGGCGGTGCGTGACGTCGCGCGCGTCGCTCCCAGCGAGCGCGTCCTCGTCAACGGCGCGACGGGCGGGGTGGGGCTCATGTTGATTCAGCTCGCCCGGTCGCGGGGCGCGCACGTCACCGCCGTCACGTCCGCAGCAGGTCTGGAAACGGCGCGGAAGTACGGTGCGCAGGAGGTCCACGACTATCGCGCCCGGCCGCTCTCGATGCTCGGTGAGCGCTTCGACGTCGTCTTCGACCTGAGCACGAAGCTGTCCTCCTCGGAGGCGCGGGGCCTCCTGACTCCTCGCGGCCGGCACGTGGGGTTCGAGCCGTCCCCCGCGTCGCTCCTCGCCTCCGTCCTGCTCGGCCCGTTCCGTCGCCAGAAGCAGCTGCTGCTCGTCACGAAGCCGTCCGCCAGGGACCTCGCGGAGCTCGCGGAGGAGCTCCAGACCCGGGAGCTCCTCCCGCCTCCCGTGGAGGTGTTCGAGCTGTCCGACGCCCGAGCCGCGTTCGAGCGGTCCGAGCGAGGGGGCGTCATCGGCAAGGTCGTCATCCGGGCGGTCCCTTCGCCCTGAAAACCACGCTGCCTCTCAATTACGCCCGCCGCCCGGGAGTCCCGGTGGAGCTCCACGTCTACCCCGGGGCCATCCACGGCTTCGACGCCATCCCGAACGCCTGGATGACCACGAGCTTCAATCGCGAGCTGACCGACGCGCTCACCCGGGCGCTCCGTGCGCCGACCGAGTTGGCGGCGTGAGCCCTATCACCTTGACGCGGATGCGGGTGCGTTCATCACCCATGCCGCAGACGAAATCGCCCTGCGGAGGAGGGAGCGTGCTGCGAGCTGAGGCATCCCCTCATTTGAATCAGATGAGTCCGAAGGCTTCACGGAACACAGAGTGCTCGCGTACCAACTGGCCAAACCGCTCCACCAGCGGGAGTAGACGCGCATCGCTCATGCGCGGCATGGCCATGAAGTAGTAGGCGCCTTGAGTGAAGAGCGAGTGAGTCCGCTTCTTCACGGTGTTCACCTTCAAGTGCTTGTCGTAGCCGAGCGCTTCGCCCGCGGCGCCCAGCAGCGTCAGCAGTACCTGGGCCAGGGCGGAGACGAGCAGCAGTCGGTCTCTGCGGTCCGGTGTCTTCACTCGCACCTGCTTGAGGCCCATGCCGAACTTGAGGTCCTTCACATCTCGAAAGGTTTCCTCGATGGTGAAGCGGCGAGCGTAGGCGTCCATCACTTCCTGGGCTACGGCCTCGTTGAAGCTGGTGGCCAGGCACCAGGAATCCTTCATTCCCTTGCGTTTCACACACACCACCGCTCCGACTTGGGCCCCTGCCGCGGTGACGCGCGCGCCCCGGAGTACCTTCGCCCGGCCGCCCTCTGGCACCCCCTCAGCTGCAGGCTTCGTCTCCCCTTGCTCGGAGGTAACGAGCACGTCCGAGCGAAAGCGCACCACGTACTCGAAGTCGAGCTGCTTCAAGAGCGCGTAGAACTTCGCATCCGCGAAGCCCCGGTCTGCGAGCACTGTCACCTGCACCTGGGAGGGAATCAACTCCCGCAGCCGTTGAAGAACCAGGTCCTCGGTGAGCTGCCGGTTGCCCGCGGAGGCCGATTTCACCAGCGTCGTCCATAGCAGGGGCGTCGCGCGTCCATGGCGGGTGACGAGGCTTGCCACCAGGGCCTCTTGGTCGTCCTTCTCGAAGTCCGTCCAGTCCAGTGCGATGACGGCCTCCGTACGCTCCGCCAGCACGAACGGCACCCAGGCGCCGAAGAGCTTCCAGACCTCAATGCCCCCATTGGACAAGAGCCGGTCCACCTGCTTCACCGCGTGCTTGGAGGTGACGTCCTCGCCCCTCGCCCACGCCATGGCCTTGCCAATCGCCGCGATAGACAAGCTCGTCGCCTGCACCGCGCCCAGCGTCGCGTGCGAGAGGGACAGGATGCGTTTGACGTGCAGGTCGTCCTCGAACACCTCCGTCAAGAACGCCCGCACCTGCTCTTCGTCGATGGCCACCTTGCGCGTCATGGTGGCTCGACTCTCTGCCCAAACGCCAGTGCTCCCGCACGCAGCTGCCGAGCGACCGACTGCTGATCAACTTGCTAGATGAGGGGATCATTCAGTGCTGCGAGGGCAACACCTGGAACCAGGATGCGTTTCCACGGCTCGTGACGCTGTGATTCACTACGGGCATCGGGGCTGCGTTACCACGCGAGCTTGATGCCTCCGGTGTCCTGCGCCCAGTTGGGGATGGAGCACCCTCTTGCTGCAACCGCAGACCAATTGCCTAATCGAGCACGGGTCTGCGGCTGCTGGTGAGGCAAAAGCCATTCGAAGCTATGCCAATGAACGATTGGGCATACACCAACTAATGGGCTTTTGGGTATTGCTTAAGGCGCGTTGAAAACGCTCAAACTTACTGACTGTGGATGGGCGGGCACTGGGCGCCTGATTGACTACGAGATGCGCCAAGCGTCTTTGGAGGGCGAGATCGTCATTCTCAATCTCCACTTCGTAGAAATCATTGCCGTCGGGCAGCCGAACCCAGTCTACCTCGATGCATCCGACATTGGTGAGTTCGATAACATGCCGTGTGTTGCGCATGTATCCAACCCGGTTAAGGAATGGGATGTTTAACCCAAGGAGTTCATCCCTGAAGCTCGGAGCTAGGTGACTCCTGACATCTAGATTTCTTGGAGGGCTGGCAACGTGGCCGAGCGGTGTTATGGCTTGACGTGCAGGAGTTTCGAGTTCCCTGCTTGTTCGCTGGCCATTGCGAGTGCTCAAAGGAATTTTAAGTGTGGCCACCGCCGGCTTGCCCAGTGCGAGCCTGATTCGAAAGGTTGCGCTTGCGGCTGCTAGGAGCCAATTGAAGTCGTAGTAGATGTTGAGCTGTTCGGTGGTTTTCTTTACTTGGTTGCCGCTCAGCAAACGATTGAAGTCGATTCGACTTATTTCCAGTTTCGTTTCGATCTCAAGCTTGCTCTGCATTTTCTGCCTCGCCAGGAGTGGATAGGTCTTTTCTGAGGGCTGCTCGAATACTCTTGGCTTTGCTGGAATCCGCTGTTTGAACGTATATGCGGCGGATGTGTTCCTCTTCTTTTCCTTCTTTTTCTTCTTCTGGCGTTATGGTCTTGCTTAGTGTTGCTATGATTCGGGAATACGACTCCCATTTAGCAGCTTGATCTGCAGAGTAAATGCCGGTGGAGTCTTGATTTAGAATTACTGCTCCGCTGTTGAGGTCTTTTGCGGCTGCTGCCTTGATTTTGTCTAAATGGAACGTTACGTCGGGGAACGTGGCCTTGAGTTTCTGCAGGATAGATTCTTGAGTTGATGCGTCAAGATTTCTGTTGTCCTGGGAGTCTGCCACGCGCTTCCAAAGCTGACGGTCATGGATCTGCTGCGCGATCTCGTTGATAGCCGGGCTGTCAACTTTTTTATGGCCCCCTTGGCCTCTGAGGATGTCAAGAAAAATGTCGTCGCCTAGATTTACGTAGTCCCTGATGAGATCGTTAAGGCTGTTTTCGGAGATAATGTTGTGCGTAGTGGAGCCTGCCAATGCTGAAATATGCTGTAGCATTGACTCTATTGCTCTGTTGGTCTTGTGGTAGTAGACCTGCACGAATAGTTCGTATCTTGCTTGGATGAAGTTCTCCACGGCGCGAAAGCCACTGGATTTTAGGCCAAGCCTGTATTGCCCATTGCTTGCTTTGTAGCAGAGCATCGTCTTGAGGAGCCGATTCCTGTCGAACAGGCCATAGGAGACACCGCAGGAGCGGCTATCTCGTTCAAGATAGTCCATTCGATCCGCGTCGGCAGGTGCTGATGCAACAAGATCATGGATGAGCGGAACCCATGGCGCAAGACCGCTGCCGACAAAGCCAAATGCAGTTTCGCCTAGTATTGCCGCGGTGATGGCTTTCGGGGTTTCAAGATCGTGCGCGTCGATTTTTTGCCATATGTGTGCAAAAAATACGCACGACATTATCTCGTGCGGTGCGCGAATGTGGTTGTTTTTCGCGGCATAAGCCCGAAAAGTGTCTTCAAAATCTGAGAGAGCGGGAAGTTGTCCGCCATGAAGCATTTTCAGGACAGCGTCGAGGCTTGGCGCAAACCGATCGAAAGTATGTGAAAAGGGGCCATGACCCAAGTCATGGACAAGGGCAGCAAGTCTTGTTACGCGGAAGAGTTCTTTGAGTGTGGCTCTAGGAACAGTGTTCAAGTCGATGGCTTGGCCAGGAGTGGCATTGGCGGCATCGGTGATTCTTTGTTTTGATGTTGAAGAAATGGAATTGAATAGCAGGCTGCGGAGCATTGAGTCCGCTACGAAGAGTACCCCAAGGCTATGTTCGAAACGCGTATGGGTTGCTGAGGGGAAGACGAAATGCAGGAGGCCGTTTTGTTTTATTTTGCGAAGCCGCTGGTAGACCGGATCGTTGATTACCTTTGTTTCATTCTCTGTAAATCTGATGAGTCCGTGGATGGGGTCGAGAATGGATTTTGTTAGATCTAGGAGGTGCGGAGTGCTGTCTTGATCTTGCATTTGGGGCTGCCTTTGCCGAGGTTGCGGGTCTTACTGTAAGCCATGATAGCGCCTAGGGGCTGGAAAGAAATGTTGCGGTTGGAGTCATTATCTGCTTGTTGAAAGAGGTCGGTGTGCCAGATCGCGAACTCATGCGCGTGCGAGTGCAGTTGCTGGCGCTAGTGATCGGCCTGGTTGGGTTTGACTGAGCAGGAAGAGTCACTTGCCACGCTGCGCCACGTGAATGCTAGAAAGTCCACTGTGCGCTATGGTGGTGGTAGGTGTGGGCTGTGCGGCGCGGCAATAGTTAAGCGTGTGCTTAATAGTGAAAGTTGAGCCCTTGTGATCAGTACTTTGCTATCGCGGATCAACGCATGTGGGCGAGCGGGCGCGCTCACTCAATGTCAGTCCAATGGATGGCCCAGGGCCGAGCACTGAAGTCGTTGGCTGGGATTCTCTTCGAGGCCCTCCAGGTCACCCACGATGCGCAGGGAGCCTCGAAGCTTCGACTTCCGTTTCCGGGCAGGGCGCACCTTTCACTCTGCTTCCAGCAGGGCCTCCAATCGCGAGGGGGCGATGAGGAACGCCTTCAATTCATCGTGCACCGTGATGGCGGTGAGATGCCGCTGGGTGGCGGCCTGCTGCACGAGCGCGCTGAGATGGCTGCGCGCTTCGCTGAGCGGGATGCGCTGCATGGGCAGGGGCCACGTGGGCGGTGAGGCGGCGGCGCGACGCGCGGTCGCGGGACGAGGTGGTGTCCGCCGTCGATGTTTGCTGGCCATGGTGTACGGATAATAGGCACAGGTCCGACACACCCTCGGGCCCGACCGTCAGGCCGCTGCGCCGGTGTTCAGCTTGAGGTCCTGGTTCAGACCCGCGTCCTTGCGCACGCGCCAGATGTACTGGTCCAGGAAGTAGTGGTGCAGCGCGAAGCCCCAGATGAAGCCTTCCATCAAATCTCTCACAGCGTAGCTCAGTGGGGCTGAGCAACTGGGTAGCCGCAGTGAGAGAACCAGCCTGCGGCGTCCCTGGGCGTGAGT
>NZ_JAIQDD010000045.1:0-46390 GCF_020036995.1 Corallococcus sp. AS-1-12
TGAAGCAGTACGAGTTGCACGCGGGCTGGTGCGCCGGCTGCAACACCTGGCGCTGCGCACCGCTGCCGGCGGGAGTGGGCTTGGCCCGGTTCGGGCTCTCCCGCAGTTTGTGTGATCCTCGAGCAAGGAGGCAGGCGGTGCTGGCGGGAGGCCATGGCGGCGATTACTTCTGGGAATGAAAGAGTTGTACTCGACTCCCGGCTGTCGGGTGGAGCGCGTGACACGTAGCAGTTCAGCGGGAGCTGTCCTCGTGGTACGACCGGAGAGCAAAAGCGCGCGATGCCCTTCCTGCAAGGTGCGTAGCGAAACGCCGCACAGCACCTACGTCCGGCGCCCGGCTGCTCTGCCTTCTGCTGGGCACGCTGTTCAGCTTCATCTGCATGTGCGCCGTTTCTCCTGTCGAAACAAGACGTGCACGCGCCGCACCTTCGCGGAGCACCTGCCTCGTCTGCTCGCCCCCCGTGCCCGGCGCACGCATCGGCTCGCCACGGCGCAGCGCGCGGTGGGCATGACGGCGGGAGCAGAAGCCGGGGCCAGGCTTCTCGCGCCACTCGCCATGTCGACGAGTCCCGACACGCTGCTTCGGTTGATGCACAGCGCTCCCCTCCCTCCGCGGATACAGCCTCGGGTCCTCGGAGTGGATGACTGGGCCCTGCGAAAAGGCCGCACCTACGGCACCATCCTTGTCGACTTGGAAGCACACCGCGTCGTCGACCTATTGTCTGACCGCTCGGCACCGACTGTTGCTGCATGGCTGCGCGAGCACCCAGGCGTCGAACTCATCGCCAGGGACCGCTCCACCGAGTACGCACGTGCGGCGAGTCTCGGAGCGCCCGGCGCCCAGCAGGTCGCGGACCGCTGGCACCTGCTACTCAATGGTCGGCAGATGGTGGAGCGCTGGCTGACTGGCAACCATGCGCGCCTGCGGGCTCTGCCCGAAGTGACGAGCGCGGAGGACTCTCCCGTGCGTCGTCACGTCAGTTTCCCGCGCACGCGTGCTGAATCGCGCGCCGGGGAGGAAAGCAGGGCCCGCCGAACTGCCGCCTACGAGGCGGTGCGGCGCCTGCACCTGGCTGGAGAGCCCCTGCTGAAAATCAGCCGCACCCTCGGGCTTGCGCGAGCAACGGTGCGCAAGTACGCCCACGCGGAAACCTTTCCAGAACGTGCGGTTCGACTCCCCGGTCCAAGTATCCTCGACCCCTTCGTGGCGTACCTCGCACAGAGGCAGTCCGCTGGCTGCGAGAATGCGCTCGCCCTCTGGCGTGAGATTCGCGTCAAGGGCTTTGGCGGCACCTCGCGGCAGGTCCATCGCTGGCTCCAGACGCGGCGTACGGCACCGGCGCGCTCGACGCCCCGCACACGTCGCGGCCACGACTCAATCCCGAAGGCCCCGCGCCGCGTTGAAAGCCTCCCCTCGCCCAAGCAACTGGCATGGCTCTGCGTCCAGTCGCGCTCCGCGCTCACCTCCACGGAGGCAGCCACGCTGACCCGCATCGAGCAGGATGAAGAGGCTGCACGCGTCGCTGCACTGACACGTCGCTTCGGTGACCTGGTGCGCGAGCGGGGTGTCTCACACGGTGCTGAGCCTGTCTCGTCCTGCGCCGCATTCGAGCAGTGGCTGGGCGAGGCACGCACGTGCGGCGTGCGCGCGGTGGAATCCTTCGCACAGGGGCTTGAACAGGACGGCGATGCCGTCCGGGCCGCGCTGACGACCCCCTGGAGCAACGCGCAGTCCGAAGGCCAAATCACGAAGCTCAAACTTCTGAAGCGACAGATGTATGGGCGAGCCAGCTTCGACCTGCTGCGCCGTCGCGCGCTGCTTGCCGCCTGAGCTTGCGCGTCACACAAACTGCGGGAGAGCCACCGAACCGGGCCAAGCCCAGACAGCCGCAGGACGGCGGTCAACGTCCTGGACCGTCCGCTCGCTCCAGCGTGCGACATACGTGCGACACGCGGGGAGGACGCCGCCAACCACTCGTAAATACAGGGCGAAACAGTGCCGAAGGCGGGATTCGAACCCGCAGCACGAGACAACCCATTCCCGAGGCAGGATCGCCTTGACCCGCGATTTCCCTCTGGAGGTTGGCCCTCCGTCATCCCGCCCTGTCCCGTCCCCTCCCGCCAGATTCCCCTGGGGAGGGGCTATATGGGGGCAATGGGCGCCGCCCCTCGGCGAGGCTCGAAGCCGTGCGACGGAGGGCCGAGTCGTTCACTGCTCGGCCCCCCATGCGCCTACTTTTGGGGCTGGAGAGGTTTCAACAACCCCGCTCGGTCCAACAACTCTCCCACTCGTTCGGCTAGCGCCACATGCTCCGGGTTGCTGACCGTGAAGCGTTCGGGGGTCAGGACGATGAGGGTGCCCTTGTCCTCCACGGGCTCGATGCGGACCGGAGTAGGCAAGGGTGGCATCGCGCCCAAGTGGTGAGCAAGGTACATCACCCACCCGATACGAGGTGCGCCCCTTCCCGTGCGCGAATCCATCAGGCTGCTTAGCGCGTGTGAGGTGGCAACGCCCCAGTTAGGCTCCCACGCTACAACTGCTGCGCGCAGGAGGCCTGCCTGTACTGGGGCGGTCAGGATCTGCTCGGCATGCGGCCCTCGGCTGGGGAGCGTGAACGCACAGGCGTTGCTCACCCTTGTGGCGTAACTGCCGCAAGTGACGAGGAAACCAGTTGCGTCATAGTCATCGTCCACGCCATTCCAACCGCCGACGCGATAGCCAATCTCTTCGACGATGCGATCCTTGCCTCGACGAACGAGTGACTCAAGCTCAGAGCGAATGGGCTCCATGGGACGCAACTTGGCATCCTTGCGAGACTTGCCCGTCTGAAACCAGCGAGTGAATGAAGGCTCTACCTCGTACAGGCCCCTAAGTAGAGCCTCTAGCCTCGTTGCACATTCCTCTGGAGACTCCTTCCTTGGGCCCCAATAGGCCCCGGCATAATATTTCTCGTTCATATTCATGGGTTGTTCACGGAAGTGGAGGCGTGAAGACAATTTCGATTCCTTCAATCTGGTTGGCTCGAAATAGCTCCCTTATGGCCTCGGCAGTCTTTTGCTCGGCGATATGCCACCGGATGTGCGTGCTGTGAGGGGCTTTGGCCAACTGGCGCTGGGCTTGATCAACGAGCGCTTGGGCCCCTGACTTCTCGAACCACACTCTGGGGGCAAGATTGTCGAGGAACTTGTTCGCATAGCCTGGCCCCTTGGCCTCCAGCAGCACCTCATCCTTGAACCCATCGAACTTCACGCCTCCGCTGTTCTGGCCCACGCCGCCGACCCAGTATGCCTCGTCGGCGGAATGCCCCGTGATCTGCTCCTGGTAGCGCCGGGCACGCGCGGACATCGACTCCTTCGCGGGCCCCCACTGCCCAGGCCCCTGGGAAGGCGCGCCTCCCTTCGAGGCGGTGCTGGCGCGCTGAAGGATGATGGCCGCCCCGGGCCCTCCGCTCAACACCACCGCCGCGCGCTCTGCCGGCACCGCGACGCGCTCCAGCGCCAGCACGCCCTCCGCCGACAGTGAGAGCACCGGCACCGTGGCCTCCGCTCCCACCGCCAGTCCCTTCAGGGACCGCGTCGTCGCCGAGGCAGCGCCCCAGGTGGCGAACACGCTCGTCGTCAGCCGCGCCACCTCACGGATCTGCTCGCCCTCCGTCATGAACTTGAAGCGCTCCCAGTACGCGGGCGACGACTCGATGAGGGCCGCGACTCCCGCCGGCAGGTTGCCCAGCGCCGCGATGCTGTCCATGGGGCGAGAGAGGGTCTGCCCCAGCGCGTGGTACAGCTCCACGAAGGCATCCTGCGCCCCGTCCAACGAGCGGCTGATGACGTCCGCGTCGCTGTACACCTCGGCCAGGGGCCGCCAGTCCGAAGCCTGGAGCTGCGCGTCCACGGCACGGAAGACGCCGCCCTTGCCGCTGTAGAAGCGGCCCAACTCGAAGTTGCCCGCGCGGAAGGCGCCGTCCTTCCACTCGACGGGCGCCACCTTCTGCTGCGTGTTCCCGTTGAGGGCCCACGCGAGGTATCCATCCGGCCGGAGGACGGCCACCCGCTCCCGGGAGAAGCGCTCCACCTTGCGCAGCAACTCCTCGCGCGAGACTTCGCCGCCCTCCAGCACCTCGCGCAGCAGGAAGCCCGCCGCCATGCGGGGCGGGAAGGTGCCCAGCGTCACAGGCTTTTGCATGAGCTGCTCCAGCAGCCGCGCCGCCTGCGTGGGAGTCAGCGAGCCGCCCGCCAGGGGGCGCGCGTCCTGAGTCTCCAACCCCGCGTCCGTGAGGAGCTTCTCCCAGGCGTCTTCCCTCGCGTCACGGTGAGCGAGGCCGCCGCCCACGGCCCCAGCCATGCCCGCCGTGTCCTCCCGGAGCTTCCGGTGGCGCGTCATCCGCCCCTGCTCCCCAGAAGTCGCGATGGTCGGCCGCGACGAGGCCCGAGAGGCAGGCACCTCCTCGCGCGGCGACTGTGCCCCCTCTGGCGCGGGAGCTGGGCGCTGCGTGTAGCTCAGGCTCAGGTTTTGGCGAGGCGTGGGCGACACCGAAACGCAACCCGTCGCCAGCATGGCGAGGGCCAGCAGCAGGGCGTCAGCGCGCATTGTCCACCCCCAGGCCCAGCGAGGCGAAGGCGCCCGGCCGCAGCGTGCCCACGCCCTCGGGGAACATCAGTGTGCCCGCCGTGCCCATGGCGTAGAGCTTCCCGCCCAGCAAACGCCAGCGCAGCTCCGCCCCGCCCAGGTAGCGCGCCCCAGGCTGTCCCGCCCCCACCGCGAGCCCCTTCAAGGCGACTTCCACGGAGCGCTCGAAGAACTGCACCGCCACGCGCCCGTCCACATCGAAGCGCCCCCAGTTGAAGGCCTCCACCCCCAGCGACAGCTTCAGGTGTTTGTGGACGCCCCAGTAGCGGACCGCGTCCCAGCCCACCTCCGCCTCGCCATAGGCTGAATACCCATCCGGGAAGGACGCCTCCGCCAGCGGCACGCCTTCCGGCCCCGCTGCCTTGAATCGCGCCAGCTCGTAGTCCGGGCCGAAGAAACCCTGACGGAAGCCGCCGTGCTGCCGACGCCCTTCCAAGCGCAGCAGCAATCGCAGCGTGGGCGTCCTCGCGTCCACGCCCGCGCCCACCACCGCGCCCCAGGCACCGCCTTCACCAGTCCGTCCACCCCAGCCCGCCTGGACGTGCACTTCGTAGGTGGGCCGCACCACCACCACGGCCATGGCGTCCAGGTGCGCCAGCGTCACCGAGGGCGTCCGGCCCCCGGCCCGGCCCCAGTCGTGCACCGCCGACAGCGCCAGCGTGTAGCGCGCCTTCTCTCGGGGCGGGCCGAAGAGGACGTGCTCCACGTCGAGGGAGAACTCCGCCCCCATGAGGCGCGCGCCCAGCACATCCGAGACGAAGGCCTCCGTGTAGAGGGGCCCCAGGGTGCCAGTGAGGAAGCCGCCCGCCGGGTGGTAGTCGGGGTTGAGTCGCCCGCCGTAGCGCCGCACGAGGTGCGCGGACAGCAGGCTGTAGCCCTCCAGCGCGCCAAACCAGACGCCCACGGGCGCGTTGTCCGAGCCCAGCTTGAGGGCGCGCACCACCTGCCCGAAGTCCGAGACGCTGTCCCAGTCCTCCTTCCGCACGAAGCCCGCGTCCCCTCCACCGCCCCAGAGGCGCAGCCTCACGGGCGTGCCCAGGTTGAGGCCGAAGTCCTCGCCTCGCTCGAAGACAAGGGTGGGCTCCACCTGGAGGAAGCCCTCGTCCATGCCGGCGCCAGCGCGCGGAAGGAAGGACAACGTCGTCGCCTCCACGCGCAGCAGGTTGCGCCAGGCCTCGTCCAGGGGGCGCCGTTCCTCCTCTACGGGCGGCACCTCCGGGACGTCGTCGGCCCATGCGGCCACCGGCAACAGCAGCCACAGCCAGACAGCCCCGCTTCGCGTCATTCGCATCCACGCCCCCTGGGAGTGACACCTCCCAGGAGAGCAAAGGACACACGTCTGACATTCAGCCCGGCACCCGCAGGCCCCGCGCTGCTACCCAGGGGTGAAGGTCGGCTGCGTCGCGCCGGCGACTGTTAATGCCGTGACAGACGCAAGGCGCCCGGTCCCGGCTCTGTCGTCGTCTCGTCCGCGCTGCGCAGCGGGTGCGGCTCCGTGCGGATGGCGTCCTGACTCCGCGACGGAAAGGCCGGGACGATGCCACCCTCGTCTTCCAGCAGATTCAGCTCCTCCAGGGCCTCGCCGCCTTCAAAGAGGGCTGTCTCTACTTCCTTCACTGCATACGCCGCGCTGTACGGCCCCAGCCGCGCGAGCTGCCCGCGCAACTCCAGCTCCAGCGCCCCCGCTGTCGGGTAGCGAGACGCGGGCTCCCGGCACAGCAGCCGGAGGAAGACGGAGCGCAGCGGGGTGGACAGCCCGAACGCGGCTTCCTTCACGTCCTTCACCCGGTACGTCATGGCATGCTGGACGGCGTCCTCCACGAAGGGCGGCAAGTGCATGTCCATCGTCGTGGCCAGCGCCGCGAGCACGCGGTGACTCTGCTCCCGCGAGAGGTGTGGAGCCTCGTCCTCCTCCTTGAGATTCCCCGGATAGTAGAGGTGTCGCCCCGTGGCGAACTCCAGCAGCACCAGCCCCAGGGAGAAGAGGTCGCTTCTCGCGTCCGCCACCTCTCCTGCCAGTGCCTCCGGTGAGGCGTAGATGACTTCCCCTGGAGGGCGCGGCAGCGTCGTGGCAAGGCGCCCTTGCAGCTGGGAGCAAGCGACGCCGAAGTCCGTCAGCACCACGCCCCCGTTGGGGCGCAGGCGGATGCAGCCGGGGTTGATGTCACGGTTGACGATGCCCAGCGAGTTGCCCGCGTCGTCCGTGCGAGTGTGCGCATGCGCCAGGGCCGCCGCCACCTCCGCGCCCACATAGAGGACGAAGGCCTCGGAGAAGTAGCGCCCACGCATCTGGGCGATGGTGAGGAGGGTGTTCAGACTGAAGCCTTCCACGCACTCCATCACGGCGCCCAAGCCCAGTGCCTCTCCGAACTTCATCTCGAAGAGGCCATGGACGCGGGCGATGTTGGGGTGCTGGAGGAATTGGGCCAGCCGCACCTCCTCTTCCAGCCGTGCACGCGCCCGCTGGAACTTCTCCGGCACGGCCCCTTCCGGCAGAGGCACGCACTTCACGATGACCTTCCCCTTGTAGCCTGAGGGCGTCCGGGGCCGGGCGAACAGGACGCGCTCTCCATTGCGACCAATGCCTAGCTCCTGGAAGAACTCGTAGGTGGTATCACCCTGGCAAAAGAGGACCGTGCCCCCGGCGAGCCGGGAGTCAGCACCACTGGACATGAAGGGGGCTCCTGAATGCCCGCGCGAGGGAGCCGCGCAAAGGCAGACGGAAAGCTACCTCCGGCTGCCTCCACGCGTGAACGACGCCACGGGTCATCTACTTCAAATTTTCCTGCTATCCCCGGAATGTCCCCCGCAGCGGCAGAAATGCAACGAGTCTTTACGTTCCTGACTCAGGGCCAGCGGTCCACGACATAAGCGTAGTCTCCAACAGAGTAGACAACTGCCCCCGGCTTGGAGCCCTCCCACGCCTTCTGGGGGCCGTTCTGCCCAATGGCAACGCACACCGGCAACGTGCGGCCGTCCGGGAGGTGTGCTTCGGTGTAGCGGGCCAGAAGGAACGTCCCATCTCCCGTCCACAACCGGCCGTAGAACACCGTTCCCTTGGGGATGTAGGCCGTGCCCTTGTAGACAACCCCTGTCACGGGGCCATCCCTGAACACCCCTTCCTCACCAGGATCGCCCGGTTGGCTCCTATCGATGGTGAGCATCACGGAAGTGCGCGTCGACCAACCGAGCCCTCCGTTGCTTAGTCTTCCGAACATGGCGTTGCGCGCTTCCTCTGGGCACGCCCCTGATTCAGGACGCACCTGGGAGCTGCTGGGGCAGCCGAGTTGCAAGGCTACGGCGGCGCTCGCCGCAGCACACTTCGCGAGGAACTCCGTCCTGGCGCTAGTAGTGGAGGCCGTCTTGGCCGGGGCGTTGGACGGGCTTGCGACGATGGGAGCACGCTTCACGGCGGAGCTTTCCTTCCGAACAGGATCAAGAGGGGGCAAAGCTACCCCAGGGGACGACCCGGCCAGCACGTCGCCCGCGTCAGGTGAGGGGCCCGCATCTCCCGAAGGGGTGGGCACGGGGGGAGGAACGAGGGAGGCGACTCCCGCATCCCCAGGCGAAGTGGGCGCGGGCGGACGCTCAACGTCCTCACTGGAGACAGGATGCAACGCGGGACGCAGCCACATGAAGGCCCCCGCCACGGCCGCCACGACCAGGAGCGCCACTCCGGCGTCCACGGCGCGGGCCCTCCTCACGCGGCGGGCAGGGGGCGTTTCCTCATCCGTGTTGGAAGCGGGAGCGGTCGGGGGCTTCAACGAGGGGACGTGGACGGGAACGGTCCACTCCGGTCCCGCTTCGCCCGCGAGGGCCGCCAACTCGCGGCGCATCACCTCGGCCGTGGGGGGCCGCTCCTCCGGCTTCCGCGCAATGAAGCGCATCGCCACGTCACTGAGCCCCGCTGGCACCCGCGCGTTCAACTCCCGGGCGGACTTGGGCACCCAACGTCCTTCGACGGTCGCCTTCGGGGACCCGCTCGCGGGCTCCGCTGTCGTCAGCACGTCATAGAGGCAGACGCCCAGCGCGTAGACGTCATCCGTCACCTTGAACTCGTACCGCGCGCCCCGCTCGTCTCCATGCTCCTTCAGGAAGCGTGATGCCTCGGGCGAGCGATAGCGGCGGGTGCCGGGCGGCAGGGGCGCATCCGTCAAGTCCTCGGCGTGCGTGTAGTCGCCTGCGCTGAAGTCGAGGATGGCGGGCTCGCCGTCCTTGGCGCGCACCATGATGTTGGCGAGCTTCAGGTCGCGGTGGAAGACGCCGCGCCCGTGCATGTAGTCCATGGCGCCCGCGAGCTTCTCGAAGACGCGGACCACCTCCTGCGCCGTGGGGTGCATCCGCTCCACCCACTCGGCCAAGGTGTGGCCCTCTATGAAGTCCAAGACGACGTAGAGCCACCCGGTGCGGAAGTCGGGGAAGCGGCCATGACCATGGACCCCAACGATGTTCGGGTGAGTCAGGTGAACGAGGCAGCCCAGCTCACGCTTCAACCGTGCGTCCGCCTGCTCCGCGTCGCCGCTCCCTGGCCGGTGCATCGCGATCTTCATCGCAAAGTGGTGGCCGTTCATCTCGACACGATAGACAGCACCGTAGGTGCCCGCACCCAGCAGCTTCACCACGCGCCAGCCGTGAATCATGTACCCGGGCGGGAGCTGCGCGGGGTGGTGAATGACCGTCAACATGGCCGACCTCTACAGCGCAACACGCGGAACGAGAAGAGGACGCGCGCCCGTGGCATCCACCACTTCCAAGCGGAACAGCGTAACTGCATCCTCGACAGGCATCTCCGTCTCCACCACAACGGTGCCAACCTCTCCGGGACCAATCTGGGGTTGCTTCATGCGCACGCCGCGCACCGGCACTCGCGCCCCCCCCGTTGAACGGGTGAGGCGCGCTTCCGTGGGCGTCCACGGTGTCTTGCCGTGGTTCTTCACCTCCACGGACACCACTCCCCAAGTGGGTGCACGGAGACTGAAGCCGTCCACGACGTGCAGTGAGAACTGCATCTCCTTCATGGGTTGAAGCTCAACTTTCCTGGCAGCTACCCCGTTTTCATCCAGGACTCCCAACAGGGTGATAACCGCCGGGCTGCTCGCCTCGGTGTGCGCACGAAGTGCGGCAAGCTCGGCACGTACCGCCGCCAGCTCCGCCTGAAGCGCGGGAATCGACTGCGCGCGACGGAAGACCTGGATCCGCACATCAACCTCGGACTGATGCGTTACCAGCACAAAGACAGCCTGCTCGGGCCGCGCGCCATCTGAGTACCGCACTCGCAGCCCTAGGCGCTCACCAGGGCCCAGGTCCGCCGCAGGCTCCAGCGCGAGGATGCGCTCGCCGATGTCCACGAGCCGGAACCGCTCGCGGCCCTCCAGTTCCACCGAGGCCCGATCCAACGGCGCGTCGAAGAGAAGCAAGGTGACGGCGCCGGTCGCGACGTGCAGCTCCGGCACGGGCTCCGAGGCACTATCCGGAAGGGAGATGCGGCGCTCCTGGCGCTCGCGGGAAGCGGGGGCAGGTTGGGCAGGGACGGCGGTCCCCAGCAGCAGGACGAGAAGGGCAGCAAGTCGCGGCAACGGAGGCTCTCCGACGCGAAACCCTACCAGACGCGGAAACCTCCATCGTCAGGAATGGCCGTGGAGGCCTCCATTGCAGGTGGGGCGTTGCCACTTCACCTCGCGAGTCGGGCCGCCGCGAAACCAGCCCCCAGGCCCACGGCCACAGCCAGCAGCACCGCCGCCACGGGCACCCTGGAGGACTGCCGACGCAGCTCCGCGTTCTCCGCCTCCAGGCGCCGCAGCTCGCGGGCCGTGAGGACGCAGCGCTCCGTGGACAGCCAGCAGCCCTCGGATACCGCCACCGTGCGCCCGTCCTGAAGCGTCACGGTGGCGCGCGCCACGTCCAACACCTCGCCCTCGGCGTGCGCCGGCCCCGCGAGGACGAGGGCCAGCGCGAGCACCCAGGCTTTCACGCCTTGTCGCCCGGCTTGAGGGACTCCAGCGCGGCCACCGCCGCCGCCTTGCCGGCAATCTCCCCGGCCGCTACCTCTCCGGCCTTCTGCACCGCCTCCGCGTCCGCGTCGCCGAAGAGGAGCGCCTTCACCACGGAGAAGCCACCGGCCGCACCGAGGCCGATGGCCACCGCCTTCAGCAGCAGCGCCACGGTGAAGGACTCGCCCGCGAGCAACGCATTGGCGACCGCGCCCGCCACGGACAGCAGCACCGCCAGCGCCGCGCCCGCCCGCGCCGTGCGCAACACCGGCCACCAGGCCCCCATGTACCGGCGCAGCACGTAGACGAGGGCCACGACGCCGAGGGAGGCGACGAGGGCCCAGTTACGAGCCGTCACCGCGTCGAGGACGAGGCGCGCGAAGGACTCCACGTTGGAGGGGTCCGGGGCGCCGGCCTCCTGGGCGAAAGCGACGGCGGGGAGGACGAGGGACAGCGAGAGGAGGACAGCGAGACGTCGCAGCATGGGCATGGCCTTTCGTTGGGCGAGGGAGAGTTAGAAGCCGAGCCGCGCCAGGGACGCGGCCAGGGTGGGGTTTCCAGCGCGCCAGTCAGGCCGCGCTCGCGTCGTGTCGAGGAAGCGCCAGACAGAGGCGAGCCGCTGCGCGTCCGTGGCGCCCGCCGGCTCCGAGAGGAAGAGGCCGCGCACGGGCTGAAGCTGCGTACCGCTCATGAGGCCGGGCCACTGGCAGTGCGGCGCATCGCCGAAGGAGCCGCCCCACACGAAGCCCGCCTTGCGTGTCTCCTCGCCCAGGACGGCATACGCGGGCGCGTCCCAGCGCGGCTGAAGGCCCGGACGACTCACGTCCGCGTCGCGGCAGAAGTCCACGGCGAGGCCGTAGTTGTGCGCAGAGAGGCCTGCTGGGGCCGCGCGTCCGCCCTCGCCTCGAAGGTGCCGGGCGTGGAGCGCCTCCTGCTCGGCGAAGGTGGCGAAGCCGCGCGTGGCCACGTAGTCCGCGCCGCGCTCCCGGCAGCGGGAGATGACTTCGGCCATCACCTCGCGGAAGGGCGGGTAGAGGGACGCCAGGGCGACGCGGGAGAAGAGTTCAGGGCAGGGAGTCGTCATTCCCCCTTTCAATGGGGGCACCTTCCCGCCGTGGCGCGCGCTACCCCTCCGCCCGGAAGCGCACCGCGTCCAGGCTCACCCATGCCGCGCCCGTGGGCAGGCTGAAGACTTGGAGGCCACCGTCCACGTTGAGCTGCCCCATGGCGAAGCCGTGGCTCGTCGGCAGTGCCAGGATGCGGTTGGAACTGGCCCGGTAGCCCACCGGGAAGCGGTACGCGTTCACGTAGCCCACCGTCCCAGGGCGGATGAGGCCGCGTGCGGACACCTCGTTGTCGCTGTTGCGGTAGTAGCCCAGGGGCCAGTTGGTGGCATCCCACGCCAGCCAGCCATTCTCCAGGTCGCTAATCTGCCCGGTGCGGATGGCCGCCCACGGCTCGACAAGGCTGCCGATGCGCTCCAGGCGCACCGAATCGACGTACACCCACGGCGCGCCTTGCGTCGCCTGGGTCAGCAGGCGCACCTGGACGTAGCGCGTCCCGGCGGGCGCGTTGTGGAAGCCCGTCATCCGCTCCCATCCACTCGTCGGCAGCACCTTCGTCGTGCTCACCGTCCCCAGCACGTTGAAGGCGCCGCCGTACCAGACAAGTTGGATGGAGAAGGCCGTCCCTGTCTGTGACGCCCTCGCGAGGGCATCCACGCTGTACCTGTCGCCCGGCCGGGCAATCATCGCCTGGGAGTCGAGCCGCGTGCCGTTCGCCACCAGCCGGACAGCACGCGCCCCTGTGTACGCGTCCGTCGTCACCTGGGCATGCGCCCCCCAGAGGCCGACGCCCATCGTCCACGCGTCCGGTGGCAGCTCCTCGAAGGAGTGCGCCTCGAAGTCCGGGTTGGGCGGTGACTCGCCGAAGGCCACGCTGGGCTGCAACGTGGCTGGCGTCACGTAGGCCGTGGTGACGGACACCTCGGCAGAGGGCGCGCCCAGGTTGCCCGAGACGTCGCGGCCTACCACCCGGCAGTAGTAGGTGGCGCCAGGACGCAAGTCGGGGAGCGGGAAGCGCGTCGCCGACGCCCGCCCCTGGAAGGTGGCCTCCGAGGGCTGGAAGCCCGGCGTGCGCGACGCGTGCACCTCGTACTCGTCCCAGGCCGGGCCGGTAGTGGCGGGGGTCCACGTCACCACGCACCCGTTGACGGTCGGCGTCGCCCTCACTTCTTGCGGCGCGGCCGGGCCAGTGAAGGCAGCGCTGGGGGCAATGCCCGGCCGGCTGTCGCGCTCCAGCCACTCACGCAGCGACGTGGAGGGCTGGCCGCGCAGCACCAGCTTCATGCGCGCCGTGCCGTCCGTGGCGCACTGGTGCTCCAACTCCTGCACGGCAAGCCGCTGCGCCGTGTCCAGTCGTATGCCGTCCGGCAGCACCAGAACCAGGTCCGCCAGCTCCAGGCCCGGGTGAGGGTCCACCGTCATGGTGACGGTGAGGGGTGAGACGGAGAGGTCCGCGATGGCCGCGTCCGCCAGCCGTTGCGCTTCGGCCTTCGTGTCGATGTTGTCGAGGTCGTCGTTCGCCACCTGCATCCAGCGGCGGCCCACCTGGGCACGAGCCGTGGGGTTGCTGGCCGTCACTGTCTTGCGCTTCGGCGTGCCCGAGGCGTCCAAGTCAAACTTGTCGCGGTAGACGACCTCCACGTCCGTGCGGATGTCCGCCAACTGCCGCGTCACCGCGTCGAGGTTGCCGTACTCGTCCGGGCCATAGGCCCAGTCCTCCTCCACCTGGAGGCGGTCCGGAGCGGAGAGCGTCAGCGCGTAGGCGCTCGCGGCAGGCTGCCAGCGCATTCGACAGTCCCAGCCAATCCGCTGCGCGAGGGTGCGCGCCGCGTCCAGCACCGGCTCCACCTGCTGCACGTACCGGCCGCGCTGGGACATGGGGTCCACGGGCGTGAAGAGTGCGAAGGTGGCAAGGCCGTTGTCGTCGAGTAGCGCCTGGATGATGGACTGCACCGCCACACCCACCGTGTCATTGCCGTATTCGCGCTCCACCTCGATGAAGGTGTCCTGGAGCAAGCCTCCCAAGTCCCGGCCCACGATGCGCAGTTCATCGGGCCCGGCGTCCACCTCATCGATGCGTCCTCGGAAGACCTCGAAGTAGTCCTCCTCTTTCGGCGCGGTGGAGAGAGGCGCAATGCCCAACTCCACGCGGAAGTAGGCGCCCTCCACGAGCAGCGGCGCGAAGGCTCCCGCATTGGTCGTGTTCGCGAGGGACTGCACCACGAGAGGTGAGAGGGAGAGGCGCGCACCAGCGGCGCCGCTGCGCAACAGCGACACCTCCGCTTCGGCCACGGGTGCGTCCACCTTGTCGTTGACGCGCACGCCCAGCACCCAGTCGAAGCCCAGAAGGGTATGCAGGCCGCGCCACTCGCCGCCCGCGTCGCGTACCCAGACGCGCGGGTGGGTGGAGTAGCCGGAAGGGCTGCCCAGGAGGGCCGCCTGGAAGGAAGAGAGGGGCCGCATGCGTCAGCGCTCCTGCAACTCGAAGTCGAACTCCTGCCCGAGGACGAGGACACCGCCCTCCCACCACTGCACCGCGCGTCCCGTGCCCACTCGGCCCAGCACCGGCAGCGGCTCGTAGAGGGCAGCGCCCGAGGCCCGGTGGTACGGGTACGGCGCGCCGAAGGACTCACCGGCAGCGAACCAGGGGGCCACCCATGACGCGGGCGCCACCCACGGCAGCACCACCAGCTCGTCCACCAGCAGCTCGCCCCCAGCCGCTGCGTTGCTGAGCGTCACCGCGCCCAGGGGCAACTGGCCCGTGCCGTCCACGACGAGGAAGCCATCCGCGTGGGGAACTGCGACTGCGGCGCCGTTGACGTGGAGGCCCACGCCCGCGCGGTGGACATGGTGGCGCCACCTGTCCTTTGTCCCCTGGCGCTTCCACCAGTAGGCCACCGTCCATTTCGTTCCAAGGCCCGTGGGAAAGGTGACGCTCGCTCCTGCCTCCATGAGCATGCACCCACCGAAACGGCCCGAGGACTCGACCGCCCACACGTTGCCCACCATGGCGCTCGGCGAGAGGAAGGCATGGCTTCGCAGCCCGTCCTCGAAGCTCCACACCTGGCCCTCGCCTTTGAGGAGTCCCCGGTACGCGCGAGCCTCCTCCTGAGTCAGCGGGCCCGTGTTGCCCGCCAGGGTGAAGACTTCGCGCCGCTCACTGCTGCGCAGCCACCCGGAGAAGGTGCGGCGGTGCTCGCCCAGCAGCGTCGGCGTGTACGTGAGTCCCCGCTCCGCTGAAACGGGCAAGGGGATTCCAGAAAGGGCCAGGGCAGCCGGCATGGTGGGGTTCCTCAAGAGACAGAGAATCGCGACGTGAGGCGCACGCGGCTGCCAGCAACGCGGATGCTCGCGCGCTGCTGGCGCAGAGACTCATCCCGCCGCGTGGCTTCCATGGCGGCGTCGATGTCGTAGCCGGTGATGTTGTAGGTGACGGGCGCGGCCATGGCGGAGACGTTGCCCGTCTCCGGCGCGCGCACCTGACCTCCCCCGCTGAAGCCAGGGGGCAGGTAGCTGCCGAGCCATCCCGGCACCGCAGGCGTAGCGGGCACCTGCCCCAAGAGGATTTGCTGAATGGCGGGCGGCAACATGCCGAGGAGCCATCCCGGCACCTGCCCGCTGGACGAAGCTGGGCCGTCAGGCACTTCCGCCTCGCCATTTGGCGTGGGCGAGGGCTTCGGCTTGGGCAGCACCGTGGGGCCGTCCTGCGTGTCCTCGGACTCGAAGCGGCGCAGCGCCACCCTCCACGCAGCCGGCACGTTGGTGAGTGCCGCCGTCGCGCGGGCCACCGCTTTCGTGTGCTCCTCCACCTGGGCGGTTTCCTCGGCACGCGCCTTCGCCGAGTCCCACGTCGTGTCCTCCAGCACGCGGAGGGAGTCATCCATGCTGTCGGTGTCCACCTTCAGCCTGTTGAGCGAGCGCGCGAACTTCTTCAACCCGTCGAAGCCCGTCCAGTCGATGAGGCTGGAGATGGCGCGGATGACGTTCTGCACTGCGCCGATGACGGCATTCCAGACTTCGCTGATGGCCTTCGCGATGGTGAGGACGATGCTGCCGACGAACTTCAGCGCCGTGAAAAGGGCCTTCATGACGGGCCCGCCCAGGATGCTGAGCGGCTGCTGAATCAGTAGGAAGGTGCGTCCCAACACCGCGAAGAGGGGCGCCAGGCCCTTCACGATGTCGCCCAGCACCACCAGCGGCGGAACCAGTGGCTCGATGGCCTCCCCCAGCATCTCGAAGACGGGCGTCAGCGCGGAGAGGAAGCCATCCACCACCATCGTCACGGCGTTGAGGAGAGGCTGGAGCGGCTCCAGCAACGTGCCCAGCGAGTCAGCCACCTTCTGGATGAGCGTGTTGACGGACTCGATGACGCCCTTGAAGCCCTCGGACTGCATGAGCAGCTCGCCCACCACGGCGATGATGGCGCCATAAGCCCCGCCCGCTTCCATGCCCTGGACGCCCGCGTTGATGAGGTCGCCCAGCTGGCCCAGCCCGCCAATGAAGCGATCCACCAGCGACTCCCTGGCAGCTTCCATGGCGGCTTCCGCTTCAGCGGCGAGGCGCTCCGCCTCCAGGCGCATCTCATGGAAGGCGGCAGCCCCGGCGGATTCGTCCGCGCGCACGCTGGCCAGATACTCCTTCCGGGACTCCTCGTTGGCCTGGGCCTGGAGCTTCGCCATGGCGGCCTGCTCCGCCGCCTCCTTCTTCCGGGCTGCCTCCAGAGCGGCCTTGTCCGTGGGCTTGCGGATGCGCGCCTTGCCCGAGGCGTCGCCGCTGCCGCCCGCGAGCTTCGTCAGCAGGGCTTGAATCTGCCCGGTAAGGCCTTCCAGGTTGAGGGCGCGGGCCATGTCAGTGCCGAGCTTCTTCGCCCCCGCCGTGCTCGTGCGCAGGCCGTAGGCCACGCTCTCCTTCAGCGCGGCCCCCGCGTCGGCCACGGACTCGCCCACGGCCTCCGCCGTCTGCTTCGCGCCGTCCCAAAGCACCTGGGCGGACTGGCCCAACGTGTCCAGCAGCTCGCGGCCCGTGACGGTGGACACCTCGCGGAAGGTAGCGGCCAACTCCGGGAAGCCCGCATGCCGCACCACCGGCTCCAGCAGTCGGGAGACGGCGCGAACGTGGGCCGCGACGACGTCCAGCACCGCGAGGGACGCCCGCTTCACGAAGTCCCCCAGGGCCACGAAAGCGCGGGTGAAGCCGTCCGCCACCTTGCCGGCCCATTTGCTCAGCTGCTCACCCATGCCCCGGAAGAGGTCTGCCACGCCCGTGCTGCTGTCCTCCCAGGCCGCGTAGACGCTGCCCGCCAGCAGCACCAGGGCGGCCACGGCGGCGGCCACCGCAGAGAGCGGCACCAGGAGGCCGCCGAAGGAGAGGGCCAGGCGCCCCAGGCTGCCCATGGTGGCGGGGGCCTTCGCCGTCAGCCCGCCAAGCGAGGCCGTCACCTTGTCCACGGAGGCCGCCAGGGAGGTGAGGGCCACGGACTTGTCGAGGGCGCCCAGCACCTTCAGCACCAGCCCCACGCCCCCCGAGAAGGAGGCGACGATGCCAGCGGCCTTGCTCAACGCCATGCCCGCCACGCCCGCACTCGCCGCCCACACCAGCATGTTGGCGGCGGAGGCCTTCACGTCCGGGGCGAGGGACTGGAAGTGGGCCACCACGCGCTCCACCCCATCCGCCACCTGCTTCACCACGGGGAGGAAGGCGTCTCCAATGTCCGCCGCCAGCGTGTAGAGGAGGGCCTTGATTCGCTCCGTCTCTTTCGCCATGGCCGCGTTGGAGGTGGCCGCCGCCGCGACGGCGCCGGCAATCCCCGCAGCCACCACCATGCCGATTTCGCCCATGTCCTTCGCGGCGGCCTTCACCTGCTTGGCAGCCTTCTCCACGCCCTCCACCAGCTTGCCGAGGTTCGCCAGCGCGGGCCCCACGGTGGCCGTCACCGCCACGTACAAGTCGCCAACGCGGAGTCCTCCGGACATGCGTCACCTCTTCCGCTTCCTGAAAATGGTTGTCGTCGTCGTTGGGCCGGCATGGGAGGCAGGGCCGGGAGCGCGCGCGGCGCGCACCTCCTCGGCCTCCAGCGCGCAGTGGGCCAGGAGGTGGACGACGTCCTCCCAGTCCCAGCCGCGCACCGCCTCGGGCGACTGACCCGTCAGCTTCACCACCCCGTGCAACGCCCTCAGCTCGGGGTGGCCTCGGAGTTTCCCTTCGCGTCCTCCAGCGTCGGGCCCGCGAAGGCCTGGGCGAGCGCCCCCTGAATCTCCTCCAGCCAGGGCTCGTTCTTCACCTCGGCCACGTCGCCCTCGGAGAAGACGCGCGTGGCCGTGCCCGGGTGGTAGAGGCAGGCCACGGCGATGCGGGCAATCATCATCATCCCGGCGGACTCGTTGACGGGCTGCCTGTCCGGGCCCAGTTCGCCAGCGGCGCGCGCGGCAGAGAGGACGTCCAGCTTCTCGCCCAGGGTGGGACGGCAGACGTCGAAGTCCGCGCCGTCCAGGGTGACGCGCTGCTGGAGGGTGCGGCGGGTGCCCAGGGGCTTTCGGTGCGAAGTGGGTGCAGACATGGTGGTGCCTCGGGTGTGAAGGGAAAGAAGGGGCCCGGCTACACAGGGACGGGCGCGCCCTGGCCGGAGAGGGTGGCGGAGAAGGTGACGACGTCGGAGGCGCTGCGGCCCTCCTCGTAGGACGTCACCTTCACCGGGTAGCGGAAGCCCTGCTCACCAGTGGGCGCCGTCTCGTCCTCGATGATGGTGAAGAACACCGTGGCGTCGCTCTCGAAGGCGGCGCGCAGCACCTGCTGGGGAGCGCTCCCCTTGAAGACGTGTCCCGACAGGGGAATGGAGAAGGACTTCCAGGTGCCCTTGGTGCGCTTGTAGCCGTCACCGCCGAAGTAGTTGGCATCCACGGTGTCCTTCGCGCGGTTGACGGGCGCCTCCAGCACGCCGTCCAGCGCGTCCGCCTCCACGGGCGCGGTGTCTGTGGCGTGGATGTAGAGCTTGTCGAAGAAGGCCTCTCGGGGTTCCGGCATGGGTGCGACTCCTGTCATTGGGAGGGGAAGCGCTGCGCCAGGAAGTCCTTCAGCACGGAGGCCACGCGGCGGCGGCCCGTGCCTCGGGCGCGGCGGAAGGACTTGCGGAGGAAATGCGGGGGCGACTGGAAGACTTGCGAGCCCCAGTGCCAGCCCTCATGAATGGGGCCAGCGGCCGGGTGCGCATAGCCCGCCGTCCACGTCGTGGAGAGGCGCTCCAGGTTGTGGAGGGGGCCGCTCAGGAAGGCGGAGTCGCGCAGTCCGCCTTCCTCCACCGGCACGAGGAAGAGGGAGTAGTCCAGGGCGAGGCGGGCGATGTCCCGGCACGGGCCGTCCAGTGCGCGCAGCACCTCGCTGGGTGAGCGGCGCAGGCGCTCCAGCTTCAAGACATCGATTCGGACGCGAAGAGGCATTCACCTCTTCAATGGGGGCAACTTCCGCGTGTGGCTCAGCTTTCGGGCTGGCCGTACAACGTGACCGCCATCATCTCTAGATGCTTGCCAACGGCTTGATACGTGGCCGCCGTGAGGTAGACGAACACCCCCTCGGCTGGCAGCGGGTTGAGGCAGAGGACGGAAACCCCACGCGATTCCAGCAGATCATGCAGGACGTCGTAGGCCGGCCGAATGAACTCGTCCGTCCAAAAGAGTTCATCCGACTCAAGAGCGGCAAGAGCCCTGGGGACCGCCTTTTCCTCCAGCATCTCGACCAACTCATCAAGTTCCGTTTGGTTCATGAAGCGGTAGCTTCCTTTCGGCTCCATTGGCTTACCCTCTCCATGCGTACGAGATGCGGTTCAGCGGAGTATGCCAACTGGCACGCTCAACAGTCCGACCACGAGATTGAGCGCCCAGCGGTGTCTGTCCGCCCCGTCCGTCCCCAGGTATGCCGGTGCGCTTTCCTCCGCGCGCACCACGGAGTAAGGGACGAGGGCCGACTGGTTGAGGGCCGCGAAGACGGCATGGGCGAGCCGCTGCCCGCCCTCGAAGTCCTCGCGCGCCGAGCGGACTCTCAGCTGACAGCCCGGCGTGAGGTATGCCGCGCGCCCCTGGCCCACGTACGGCTGGGGCCCGGCGCCGCCAGTTGCCACCAGCGCCACGGCCTGGTCCGGCACGTCGCCGTCCTCCTCGGGCATGGGGGCCGTGAAAAGGTTGGCTCCTGGAGAGGGCGGGCGCACCAGTCCAAGGCCCGCGCCCTCCAGCAGCACCGCCAACTCCGAAGCGATGTCCCGCATCAAAACCACACCTTCCGGAAGCGCACGGCCCCGGAGCCGTCCACAAACTCGTCCACCGCCACAGGACGCCGCGCGCGGTTGAAGTCCGCCACGTCTTCGCCCGGCAGCCAGACGCGGTGTTGCAACGTCAGGGGCGCGTCCGTGTAGACGACGTGCGTGGCCAGCTGCTCGTTGCCGTTGGCGTCGCGGATGAGGCGCCGCGAGGGCTGCACGCGCGCCCGCGCCGTTGCCACGGGCCCGAGCGCTGGCTTGCCGTGCGCGTCGCGGCCCGTCAGCACCGCGAAGGCAACGGACTGCCGGAAGGTGTCCGAAGGCGTGGCCATCAGCTCACCCGGTGAATCACGTAGGGCGCGAGCAACGCCTGCGCCGCGCCAGGGATGGGACTCTTCCCCTCGGCCTTCGCGGCGAAGTAGCTGACGGACCAATCGCCGATGGACTCACTGGCCACCATCGCGTCCACGCCGCGCGAGCGGTACAGCTGCACCGCCGTGAGGATGGCGGCCTCCTGCACGTCCTCCGGCAGCGTCACCACTCGCGCGGCGTCCAAGGCCCGCTGTCCGGGCGTCACGAAGCCTCCGTCGTAGACGACGCGGAGGCCGTCCGCGCTGCCCTGGAAGCTGTCCACCGTCTCCACCACCAGCCCGCCCATGCGCGCCGTCATCCGCCACACGCCGCGCTTGCGGTACAGCATGCCGGCGTCCGCCAGCTTCCCGTGGCTCTCGTACTCCTCGGCCGGCACGAAGGCGCCGGCCTCCCAGACACCCACCACCAGGACGACAGGCGGGCGCTCCAGGAGAAGCAGCGGGCGCCCGTAGCCGGCCGGGTACTCCACGAGGCCCTGGCCGTACTCGAAGACTCGGCCGCAGTAGCCAGCAACGGCCCGGCTCGCCGCCGTGACGAGGGACTCCAGGCGCGGTGTCACCGCTACGCCCAAGTCCTCCGCCACGGCGGCGGCAATGCAGAGGTCCGCAGGGTTCGCCATGGCCTCACACCGGCAGCGTCAGGGCGCCGCCGAAGACGACGAAGGCGCACGCCTGGAGACTGGGCGACGTCCCGCCCGTCAGCGTCGTGGCTTCCGCCACGCGCACGAATTGCTTCGCCGCGCCCAGGTCCACGTCCTTCTCGGCGAAGGCGTTGGCCGCCGTCAGCTGCACGGAGGCCGAGCCCGGCCCGGCCGGCACGTAGTCCGCCCATGCGTCGGAGGCCCCGTTGTCGCTGGAGTGCTGAAGCCGCACCTCGTAGCCCTGCGCGGTGGGGCCGCCCGTCACCGCGCCCGTCGCGGCGACGAGGACGCAGCTCTCGCCAAGGAGAAGCCTGTCGTGGCCCGGCCCCTGCCGCGTCCCGGCAGGCAGCGCGGCGGGGGCCGTCCCCAGGCGCGCGGCGACGTAGGCGCCAATCTGGCTGATGTGTGGAGCGCTCATGGTGTCCTTCCTTTCGTGGGGCGCGGCCCCGGTCAGTTGCTGCCCCAGCTCAAGTCCTTCACCACCACGCCGGCCTGTCGGTGCCGCATGGCCAGGTCGTGCTTGGTAATCGCGCGCAGAACCGTCTGGTCCGTGGAAATGCCGGACACCAGCTGGCCGCCACGCGTGAAGGCCCCGTTGGGGAAGACTTCGATTTCCAGCGCCATGGACTCGCCGATGAGCACCTCGGACATGTCCACGAGGTAGAGCTCCGAGCGGGCATTGCCCGCGCCGAGCGTCTCGGGAATCTGGTTGGAGACGAAGAAGGGCAGGCCGCGCAGCGTCCCGCGCTCCACCATCTCCCGCTCCAGGGCGTTGTAGCCCTCACCGCCAGGGCCCACCGCATCCAGGATGGCCGTCTCCGCGCCCGGGGCCATCAGCCATACGGGCTGCACCATGGGCACGTTGGCCTTCTTCAGCTTCCGCTTCGCCTTGTTCAGCTCCTTCTTCATCTCCAGCAGTGTGGGCGCGCCCGCCGCGGCCACCGTCTCCGCGTAGACGTGGGCCGCGTCCAGTTGGTTGCGGATGCCTCGGGGCTCCAGCTGCGTGCCGCTACCCCGGAGGAAGGCCGCGTCCTCCCGCAGCGCCATGACGTTGAGCAAGTCGTTGCGAATGAACTCCTCCGCGTTGATGGAGGCGTTGCGGATGAGGTCGTTGGGGACGGCCGTCAGCGCCGTGAGCTTCTTCTCCGAGAGGGAGACGGAGTCCGTGCCCGGCTCCGACTCCTGAATCGCGGACGTCTCCCCGCCGTAGAAGGCGGTGCCCGTGCTGGACTGCCTGTCGAAGGTGAGCGACGCGCCGATGGGGATGACGCGGGCGCCGGCCTGCCGCACCACCGCCTTGTTGCGCAAAAGCTCGATGAACTCGGAGGCGAACTGGGGATGCACCAGGGAGCCCATCCCCGAGTAGTTGCCCTGGGAGAGGGCCTTGCTCACCACCTCGTCGCCCCAGCCCTTCAGCACGTCCACCACGTTGCGCCCCTCCATGCGCGCCACGGCCTTCGCCTTCACGAAGCGGATGAGGTTCAGGCCCGTGCCTTCCGTCATGTGCTTGCCGGTGATCGGCGCGCGGCGGGGCTCCTCGGGCACGGTGTCGGCCGCCTTGGGCCCCAGCAGGCCGGCGTAGCCGTCCCGGTGTCCCTTTGACTGCTCCACCAGCTGCGAGGCCACCAGCGGGCCCAGCGTCTTCGCCATCTCCTTCATCTCTTCGGGGGTCATGCTTTCTCCTGGAGGTGCTGCAAGAGGGCCCGCGCCGTGTGCGCGGCGAGGGCGTGGGTGTCGGACTCGGACAGGGAGGGAGGTGCAGCGGGCGGCGCGGCCTTGCGCTTCTTTCGGGCCTTGCGGCCCAGGGCCTTCACCACCGCCTGGGCAATGTCGCGGATGAGAGCGGCGCGCTCGTCGGCATGCTTCTTCAGCCGCACCGCGCGCTGGTTGCCCGGAATCGTGACGACGGAGATTTCGAGTAGCTCCTGCTCGTCGCAGTCGAAGCCGCCGCGCTCGTTCTCGTGGTAGCGCAGCATGCGGTAGCGCACGCTCACCGCGTTGAGGATGCCCTTCTCCACCTTGCGCTCGACGCGCCGGGCAAACTCGTCGTCCTGGTCGAACTCGATATCCACCAGGAGGGCGTCGCCCTGGACGTAGGCGCGGCCCTTGCCAATGGGGAGGACGTCGGTGCGGCCCGCGCCGAACAGGCCGCCAGAGCCGTCGTCGTGCATGTAGAGGACGACAGGGTTCGCCGCGTAGGAGTCCAACCGCCAGCCCTGGACGGACAGGCGGTCGGAATACCTGTCGTAGTCCCCGTCATTCGCGCGGAAGGTAAAGACCTTCGGCCGCCCCTCAACAGGGGACGGGGCGTCCTTCTGGGCGACGAGGCGGCGGGTTCTCTGAAGAGGCTTGTGCATTCACCTCTTCAATGGGGGCAATTTCTGAGAGTGGCGCCACAGGTAGAAGCCGAGTGACGCTTCTTCCTTCGAACATGGGGCCTATTCGTCGCCAGAATCGGGAAAGCCGAAAACCCTGCGCCACGCAACCACGGAATCCTGCTGCTGGACGTATGCTCGTTCAATTCTCAGATGAATAGACTGATCGTTACCGCCCGCTGCGGACAACCGTAGAACCGCCTCAGTCGTTCCAATAGGCAGCTCAATACGCTCACCGCCCGAGGGGAAACTGAATCCGAAGTGCCATGCCCCAAGAAAGAAATCGTTTCCCCTTAGTCGATGCACAGGCAACTTAAACCAATCTCTCCCATGCAAGACAATTCCTTGCGGAGGACTGCTTGCCTGATGAATCCGACCAGCAATCTCAAGACTGACCCGTCCGACGGTTGTCGAACGCCTGCCGACATTCTCAATATCCGCACAAACAATCACGGCGCGATGCGTTTCGTCAAACGAGGCACCATGCAGGACTGGCTTTATCTCGGAGTCATTTCCCTCCGAACTAGCCATCTTTCTGCCATGTCGCTTCTTTGCAGTGGATTCGGCCTTCTTTTTGAGTTCAAGAAGAGCAGCGACGGTGTATGTTGCCGCGTCGCCATCGATTTTTTTCGAACACGACTGACACAGCCAGATTCCATTCTCAATTGAGCTTCGCTCTGCCGGCGTCATTGACGCATCGTAGCGCCGAGCACCAGGCCCTCCAGCCGCAGCAGCAATATGAGCGGCCACACCAATATTGTTGACTGAGCCACTCGTCTCGTCGCTCGGCCCGGAAGTTGATACCTCGCAGATTGAGCAAAGATAGCCAACTCGCTTGGCGAGCTTATCCTTCACGCTAGGAGGAAAATCATCTCTTGAGTTCTTGACCATTCCGAGGAGACTACCTCGGCGAGAACCAGTGAAGAAGTCGTGAGGCACGCCATGCAGCTAGCGTCTCCAGGCAAGCGAAGAGGCTCAGATTCATTCCCCACCACAGGGGCACTGGATTTCAGTCATTAGGTGACAGAGGCGCATGCCCCTCTGTCACCTGCCCCGGCATTGGAAGTGGATAGCCCTGACGGTTCGGGTCCGGCTTGAAGCCCGCCAACTCTCTCCACTCCGTGTAGCTGAAGGCCTCCGGCATGGTGCTCATGACGCGCAGCTGGTGCTCGCGGTCCGCCGGCACGGGGCTGTCATAGTCGAGGATGGCCTCCCCATCGCCGAACAGGGGCATCAGCCGCATTTGGTACTCCGTCCGGAGGAACTCCATGCGCGGAAAGGTCGCCTGCTCGGCGAGGTTCTCCCGCGCGGCGAAGGCCGTCGCCTTGTTCGAGCTGGAGATGTCGCCCACGATTTCGGGTGGTACCCGGTAGGTCATCCGCACGAAGTTCATCAGGAACTTCCGCAACTCCACCAACTGCATGTCGCGAAAGCTGGTGTCGAGGCGCGCGAACGTCACCCGTCCGCTGGTGAGGAGCAGCTTCCCCGCCTTGTCCGGCCCCTGGTGCTCGCGCGCCAGGGATTCCTTGAAGGCCTTCGCCCCCGCACTGTTTGCATCCGTCAGTCCCTCAATCGACGCGATGGCGGGCGGCAGCATGTTGTTCCAGAAGCTCGCGCGGAGAAACCGCGCCACGAACTCGTCCGTGTCCAGTTCGTCTCCGAGCGCGAAGGCCGGGCCGACACCGCGACCGAGTGGATCCTCCGGGTCGAGGTTGCGCAAGTGGAGCACGTCCGCCGCCGGAATCTCCCGCGTGACGCCGCCCACGGAGACGGTGAACGTCCGCTGCTCGCGCGGCACGTCCATCGCGGGTAGGCGGATGACGAGGTTCGGAGGCACCGGCCAGAAGCCCACGGGGAAGCCCGCCACGCGCTCCAGCACCAGGAAGGCCTCGCCGACGAGGTCCAGGTACACCTGCACCAGCTTCGTCACGGAGCGGCCCGTCAGGTAGTCGTTCGGGTCCGCGAGCATCCGCAGAATCGGATGGTCCGGCACCTCCTGGACCTCGCCCGCATCCAGCATGGACTTCAACCGCATGGCGCGGACCTCGCGCGTCGCGCTGCGCAGGGCGTAGTCCTTCACCGGCTCGCCCTTCAGCGAGACGCGGCGGTACACGCGCCAGTTCACCCCGGCCACTGAATCCGCGACCACGTCAACGACGGCCCGGAGCCAGGGCATCTCGCGGTACGCCGCCAACAGTTGCGCGGTGCCCCGGCGCGGTGGCGCCTGCTGCCAGCGCGCCAGCTCCAGCCCCGTCCCCTGTCGCGGTGGACGCACCACCGCCGACTTCATCCGCTCCCACAAACCCATCGCAGGCCTCACAAGCAGAAGAAGGAATCCGCGAAGACCAATTCGTGGGTCCCCCAGAGAAGTGCATCGACGCGGTCATCGCGGCGTCCGTTGACACCGCTGAATTTGGCGAGCTGCGCCTCCAGCTTCGGGAAGGTGCCCACCAGTTCGATGCGGCCCGTCTCGGCCAGGGCGCTCACCGGCTCGGCACGCTTCGACTTCGCTTCTCGGGCGCGCACCGGCTTCACGTTGACCTGGACGCCCATCTCCGAGGCCACGGTCTGGATGGTCGTCTCCACCATCTCCCCGCCCGAGTTCACCTCCGCCACCAGGGCATCGCAGCCGAAGGCCAGGTACTCCCGAATCGCGGCGGCGGCCCACTCACGCGGCGAGCCCCGGAGGCTCGCGTCCTTGAGCACCGACACGCGCTTGAGGGGCGCTCCATCCGTCCCAACAAGCGGACTGCATCTCACGCCCTGGACGACGATGCCCGTCTCGTCCGAGCCCGTCTCGCTGGTGGGCGCTGGATCCACAGAGACAATCCGCCGGTCCAGGCCGCGCGCGTACTCGTGGACATCCGCATCCACGCGGCCCCACTTCGCCGAGCCGAAGATGGCGCCGGGCACGTCCATCAGCAGTCGGCCCAGCACCTCCTGCTGGCCCCAACGCGTATTCATGAGGGCGCGCATCGTGGCGACGGCGCTGGGCGCGAGGTTGGCGCGGTTGGCCAGCGAGGAGCCCGTCCGCAGCACCACGCCCGGCCGCAGCGTCTTCGCCTCGGCGTCGGAGAACAGCAACTCCTCCAGCTTCTTCAGCGGCCGGGGCGTCCCAGTGAGCAGCAGCTGGGGCGGGTGAGTGGCGCTGCCGATGCGCAGCACCATGGGGAGTTGGTCGAGGGCCGCCATCTCGTGCTTCCAGGAGGCCGGCTCATCGCCCCAGGCCCAACCGCAGTTGGGGCCGCGCAGCCGGTCTGGCTTATCCGCCGAGTAGCAGATGGCATAGACGCCGTTGGGCCACGTCACCCGGCGCTTGCTGGGCTCGTACACCGGCATGAACCAGGGCGGGGACAGGGCCAGGATGCCGCTGGAGCCTCGAATCATGGTGTCGCGCACGTCGGCCGCCGTGGGGCCGATGAGCGCCCCGATCGTCTTCGCCTCGCGGGCCTTCTGAATTACCCACCGGGCCCCGCTCCACGTCTTCCCGAAGCCCCGTCCCGCCATGATGAAGCAGGTAGAGAACGACGTGGGCGGCACCTGCTCGCGCCGCGCCCAGAAGTCCAGGTCATGGACAAGGGTCTCCACCTCGGGATGGGTGAGCTTCCCGAAGAGGCGCGCGAGGCCCTCGCGCGTGCCCGCGTGCCTCACCAGGTACTCGGCGGGGGACTCGTCCGGAGAGAGCTTCTCCAGCATCCCCGAGAAGCCGAAGGCGTCACGACGCATCGTCGCCTCCAGCGCTGCTAGCATCCGGCATGGCCTCGGGGGCGTCCGGCAGGAAGCGGCCCAGCCGCTCCATCAGCAGCTCACGCAGGGCCACTTCGTCAGCGGCCCTATCCTCGGGCGCCTTCTCCTCGACGTTGTCGCGCCGGCCGTACAGCTCCGGGAAGCGCCGCGACAGCAGCCATTGGACATGTCGCGGGTTGTTGGCCGCTGTCGCCAGCAACATCTCCGTGGAGGACTGCATGAAGCGCGCTTCCGCCGCGCTCACCGCCAGGAAGAAGTCCCGGTAAAGGCCGCGCTCCTCTCCCGCGCCCCGGTGGAACCAACGGGAGAGGGTCTGGTCGTCAACGCCAACGAGAGCGGCCACTGCGCGACGGAAGAGGCCGCGCTCCAGGTGGGCGCAGATGGCGGCCTGAATCTCGGGTGTCAGCTTGGTTGGACGTGCCATTCCCCTCTTCAATGGGGGCAATTTCTGGCGGTGTTTTTCTCCAACTCATGCATCACGCCCGTCAAAACCCAGGCCCCGGCGCGATTTTCTCGGAGTTTTTCAGGCGTGGGGGCCCGCCGAGCAAGGCAGGAAAGGGACGACCGTCCCAAATCTGGACCCGGGGGGCCTCAAGCCATGTTCAACGTGACTGCAATCCGGGCAGGCCCGCCGCGATGCGCTCGTGGCAGGCCAGGAAGTCCACGCAGGACACCGCCCAGCGCCGCGTATACGCCTCACCGCTGCACGTTTCCGTCACGGACAGGGCTCCCTGGCCCCGCGACAGTCTGACGCCGCACAGGACGCAAGGCGCGGCGTGCTGGTTGCGGCGCAGCTCGGGTAACTTGTCCGCGCACGCGAGGTGACGCGGCCCCGTCCCAAGCGTGTAGTCGATGCGCTCGCCCTTCAGCACGAGCGCGCCGCACGCGGCACAAGGCCCGCCACCATGGGCGACGACGACGGGCATCAGCGCGCCTTCTCCGCCAGCCGCTCGCGGAGCTGCGCATGCGCCCGCGCCAGCATGGCGTCGAGGCGGCTCCGTGGTTCGTTCCACTCGCGCGCCAGCTGACGCACGCTGCGCGCTTCCTGTCCCAGTCCGTGGACGTGGGCCAGCAGCTCCCGCAGCTTCGGGTCCAGCGCCAACACCTCGCGCCGGAGACGGGCGCATTCCAGGCGCAGGGTGCACAGCTCCTCGATGGTGCCCACCTCCAGCGCCAGGGCCGCGTCGTGCTGCTCCGTCAGTGAGCCGGGCAGCGCTTCGGAGGGCTCATCGCGGCTCATGAGCAGCGCCGTTCTCCGCGCCTTCGCCGTCTTCTTCCCCTTCACCTTGCGCCCACGTTGCGCCCTGTCCGAGGGATGGACGTCCGAGCCATGCAAGCGGATCAGCTCCAGGATGGCTCGCCGAGCCCGCCACGCCACCCACGTCGCGAAGGTCTGCCCGCCACGCATCTCGGGGCGGTATGTCCCCACGGCCTTCAGCGCTTCGAGAAGCGCGACCTGGACGAGGTCATCCTCCAGCAGCGAGCCACGCAGCGGTGCGAAGCCACGCGCCTGTCGGCGCAGCCGGGGCTCCAGCAGGAGCAACAGTGCGTCCGTCAACTTCCGCTCCCGCGCCGACTCGCCCGCCGCACGGCGTGCGTGAATCTCGCGAACGAGTTCATCGGGCGTCGCGGGCCGTGGCGATACACTCCGTGAAACATACGACTCACCCTTCGACACCCGCCGTCGCATCATCCCCCATGCCTCCCATGCGTTGAGAAAGCCGCCGTCGCCCCAGCGACAGCGCGGGCGGCGCCAAAGCAAGCCGCCTGCCATGTCACCCTCGGAGGAATGCCGCCCGCAGAGAGTGAAACATCCGCTTCGTGAGACATGCCGAGGCGGCGCGCGGCTCGCGTCTGGGGGTTCGTCCCCCTCCGCATCGGGTGCGGGCGGGCGCCACCGGGCGCAGCGCGGGCCACCGCACTGACAGGATGTTTCACGGGCTCGGGGACTTGAGCAGTCTTCGCCATTCCCCCCTTCAATGGGGGCAACTCTCCGGCGTGGCTCAGAAAATCGGCGTCGGCGCTGGAGAGTGCGGCAGGGAGGCGGCCCAGGCGCAGCCCCTGCACACACACCACTCTCGTTCTCTATCTTCCGTAGAGAAGAGAAAGAAAAAGAGAAATACATATACGCATACACGCGCGTCTATAGGAGAGAGGAAACACACCCTTGTGTGTGGTGCTTGAGGTGCAGCCCTCCGCGCCCCGCCCCTGCCGGGCAGCTTTCGTCAGCCACCCGCGAAAAGTGCCCCCATTGAAGCAGGTGAGCCCCCGTCCATGCCGGACGCGGCCCGCTGCCGAGAGGCTGGAGCACCCCTTCCGCATGAAAATCGCCTTCTACACGTCCACCAAGGACAACAAGCCCCGTCACGCGGAGTTGGACTGGACGCAGCTGCGCGCCCTTCTCACCACCCACCGCAGGAGCCAGTGCCCCAAGACGCCCTGCGACAAGAAGTGCCCCGCGAAGGACGGCCTCGCCTGGAGTCCCGTGGACATCGGCGAGCACCGCAACAAGGACTTCGTCAACGCCGTGACGCTGGCCGTCTTCGACCTGGACCACCTGAAGGCCGAACAGCTCGCCCCCCTCAACGACTTGGAGAGCAGCGGCTACGCCTACGCCCTGCACACCACGCACAGCTACCGGCCACCCCTTTTCTCGCTGCGGCTCATCATGCCGTTGAGTCGGCCCGTGCTCCCGCGCGAGTGGCCCACGGTGCGCGCCGCCGCCGAGGCCATGCTGCGTGTCCCGGTGGACCCCGCCACGAAGGACTTGTCGCGCATCTACTTCCTGCCCGACGCCCCCGAGGGCGCCGAGTGCTTCGCGGAGAGCGCGGAAGGCAAGCCGCTGGACGTCGACGCCCTCCTGGCATCGGCGCGCACGCGCCCGTTGCTGGCCGTCCCTCCGCCCGTGGCGCCATCCAGTCCCGTGGACTCGGAGTCCGGCGCGCTGGACATGCAGCACCTCTCCACGTTGCTTCGCCGCCACGCGCGTCCGGAGAACAAGGCCCTCATCGCCCGGGTGCTTCGCGGCGAAGCCCTGGCGCCCATCGGCAGCCAGGACACCACCCTCCAGCAGCTCATGAGCACCGTGGCCTTCTGCCTGCCCAACAACACGGCGGACGCCGCCATCGTGGAGTTGCTGCGCCCCTGCTTCGCGGCCACGGACTGGGGCGAGGGCACCGAGCACCTGGTCGCCGAGGCGCTGAAGAAGCTGCACCGCGCTCGCGCCCGGAAGGTGGAGCGCGACGAGAAGCGGCTCGCGGAGAACCATGCCCTCGCCGCGCTGCTGGAAACGCCCGCCCAGCCGCTGCTTCCCGTGGACGAGGGACAGCCAGCCCCCGAGGCCTGGGGGAAGGCGCTGCTCACCTACGAGACTCGCGACGGGGAAACGCGGCTTCGCAACTGCGAGGCGAACATCTACGCCATCCTTCTCCACTCCCCGGAGTGGCGCGGCACGCTGCGCTTCAACGAGGTGACGAAGGAAATCGAGCACGCGGGCAGCCCCTTGCGCGCGGACGTGCACCAGGACGGCCTCGACGCGGAGATTGCCGTCTGGCTCCAGGGAAGCAGCTACGGACGCCTCGGCCTCATGCCGCGCCCGGCCCAGGTGCGAGACGTGCTCCGGCAAGTCGCCCATGCCAATGCCTACGACCCGCTGCGGGACTACCTGGAGGGTCTCGTCTGGGACGGGACGCCGCGCATCGACGCCTTCCTGGAGCGTTACCTGGGCGCCAGCGGCGACACGGAGCACCTGCGCACCATCGGCCCCAAGTGGCTCATCAGCGCCGTGGCGCGGGCCCTCAAGCCGGGCTGCAAGGTGGACACGGTGCTGATTTTGGAGGGCGCCCAAGGCCTGCGGAAGTCCACCGCGTTCCGGGTGCTGGCGGGCGCGTGGTACAGCGACGCGACGCTGGACATCGGCCACAAGGACTCCGCTGCGCTCGCGTCGCAGTTCTGGGTGATTGAGCTGGCGGAGCTGGACGCCGTCCGGCGCGCGTCGGACGTGCAAGCCCTCAAGGCCTACGTGTCGCGCAGCGAGGACACCTACCGGCCACCCTACGGGCGCGTCACGGTGCGCACGGCGCGGCGGTGCGTCTTCGTCGGCACCACCAACAGCGAGGAGTACCTGCGTAACGACCCCAGCGGCTATCGGCGCTGGTGGCCGGTGCGGTGCACGTCCATCGACATCGAGGCACTGAGGGCAGACCGGGCGCAGCTATGGGCGGAGGCCGTGGCGCGCTTCCAGAAGGGCGAGAAGTGGTGGCTCACCGAGGAGGAGGCCGCCCGCGCCGAGTCCCAGGCGAGGGAGCGCAGCGAGACGCCGAATGACGGGAAGCGCGACGCCATCGTCCAGTGGCTGCTGCGCATGCCGCCCGCGCGCCGGCCGGTGGAGGTGCCCCTGCTGACGGTGGCGGAAGAGGCCCTGAGCGTCCTCAAGGGCAACCTCAACGCGGTGACAGACCGGGAGATCGCCAGCGTCCTGCGGGACCTCGGCTTCCGCAAGCGCATCCAGAGTGTGGCCACCGTGCGGCGGCGCGTCTGGGTGGTGCCCGAGGCGCTGCGCACCGCGCCCGAGGAGCGAGCGCCCGCGCTCGTCAACACGGGAGCGCAATTCGAGCGCGATTGAAGCCACGGCTGGAAGTTGCCCCCATTGAATGGGGGTGAGTCTCGCCCGCGAAGCACCGAAGTCCCACGCCGTTGAAGACGGCATCCTCCGCTACCTGTCCGCCTCGCAACTGCGAAGGTTCGCCCTCTGCGAGCGCGCGTGGTTCTTCGCCAAGGTGCTCCGACTTCCCGAGCGGCCCTCCAAGGCTCGGGACGTCGGCACCGCGACGCACGCGCAGTTGGAGCACTACCTGCGCACGGGCGCGGATGTGCTGGGGCCTGTCGCTGCGGCCGGCAAGCACCTGCTCCCCGAGCCGGGGCCGGACTTGCTGGTGGAGGAGCACTTCGGCGAACCCTCGCCCCTCTTCGCGGATGGCGTTCCGCTCACCGGATTCATCGACCTCGTCAACCCGCGACACCTCGCCCAGGGCGTGCTGCGCATCACGGACCACAAGACCACGTCATCCATCGCCCGCTACGCCGCGACGCCCGAGCAGCTCGCCTCCGCCGCCCATGACGCCGGCATCCAGATGGTGGGCTACGGCTACTGGGCTGTCCTCGCCGCCGAGCGCTTCCCGGGGCTGAAGCGGCTGGAGTTGGAGCACCTCTACTTCCAGACGCGCGGTGCGCGGGAGTCCCGCTCCGTCGTCGCCACCGTCAGCGCCGAGCACGTCCGCGAGGAGTGGCGCGCCCGAATCGACCCGATGGCGCGCCACATGCGCGACGTCGCTCGGGCCACGTCCCCCAACCAGGTGAAGCCCAACTGGGGTGCCTGCCAGAAGTACGGCGGGTGCCCCTTCCAGACGCAGTGTCTCAACACGCAGTCCCAAGGAAAGCCGCCCATGTCCCTCGTCAACCGCCTTACGAAGTCCGCCACGTCCACCGCGCCGACCCCGACTGCCCCCGAGCAAGAGCTGGCCGCCGTGCTGCCTCCCGATGCGCCCAAGAGCGATCCGGCGCTCGCGTCCGCGCCGGCCAGCGACGAGGCTCCGCGCCGCAAGCGCCGAACGAAGGCGGAGATGGAGGCCGCGCACGGCCTGTCCCTGTTCGTGGACTGCGTGCCCAACTGCCCCGCCGAGCCGCTCGCCAGCTACGTCGGCCGCAAGGTGGCGAAGATTGAGCAGGAGTGCGGCGTCGTGGACATCCGCGTCGCCCCCAATGACTCGCCCCTTGCCTACGGGAAGTGGAAGGGCGTCCTGGCCGCCACCATCCGCGCCGAGCCTCCCGAGCCCGGCACCTACGCCGCGCTGGGCGTGGCGGGCAGCGAGTTGATGCAGGTGGCCGTGGAAGCCCTGGAGCCTCTCTGCGGCGCGGGACACTTCGTCCGGGGCGTGCGGTAACCGTGGGCCTCCTCCAGCGCTTCGGCGTCACGCCACGGCCGTCCACGCCCCAGGACGGTGCATCCGTCGCGGTGGACTTCTCGCGCACTGGCCGCTCGCCCGTGGGTTGGTCGTCGGACCTCTCGCGCATTCTCGCGCTGCCGCGCCGCGACCTCGCCACGTCCTACGCGGCGGCGGACCTCGAAGCACTGGAGTCCCAGCTGCGCGCGCCTCCGGGGCCGTGCAGTTGCGCGCCGCGTCCATGCCCCTCGCGGCTCCGGCGCATCCAGGCCCTGGCACTGCTGGAGGCCTCGCGCGTGGGCGGACTGCTGGGGCCCATCGGCACTGGCCACGGAAAGGAGCTGACTACCTTCCTCATGCCCATGGTCATGCCGAGCTGCCGCGTGGCCTGCCTCTTCATCCCCGCGAGCCTCCTGCCCCAGTTCAACGCGGAGTGGGACTACTACGGCGCGCACTGGCGCCTTCCCAACCTCGCGGGCGGACGGTGGTTCTGGCCCGGCCGGCCGGTGCTGCACGTCATCACCTACAACAAGCTCTCCAGCCAGGAGGCCACGAACCTCCTGGAGCGCATCCGCCCGGACCTCGTCATTCTCAACGAGGCGCACAACCTCAAGGACCCCAAGGCTTCGCGCACCGGGCGCTTCCTCCGCTACTTCGAGAAGCGTCCGGAGACGAGGCTCGTGGCGCTGTCCGGCACCTTCGCGTCCAAGAGCATCAAGGACTACGCGCACCTGTCGCGGCTGGCGCTGCGCGAGGGCTCACCCCTACCGCTCGCGCACCACGTCGTGGAGGAGTGGGGCACGGCGCTGGACCCGGGCAAGGTGGTGGCTCCACCCGGCGCACTGGAGCGTCTGTGTGAGCCAGGGGAGCACGTCCGCGAAGGCTTCGGGCGCCGCCGCAACGACACGCGCGGCGTGGTGGCGACGGAGGAGAGTGCCCTGGACAAGCCCCTCGTCATCCGCCCGCGCCACCTGGGCCCGGTGCCGGCCGAGGTGCTGGCCTTCATCGAGTTGGCGCACGCGGGAGAGCGTCCGGACGGGGAGCAGTTCCAGGAGCAGCTCCAGGCCATGGCCTGCGCGCGGCAGCTGTCGGCCGGCTTCTTCCACCGCTGGCGCTACCCGAGGGGCGAGCCACCGGAGCTGGTGGAGAAGTGGTTCGCGCGGCGGAAGGCGTGGAACAAGGAAGTTTGGGAGGAGCTGAAGGGCAAGCGACGCGAGCACCTGGACTCACCGGGGTTGCTCACGAAGGCCGCCATCCGCGCACACCTATCCCCGCCCTACGAGGGCGACAAGCCCGTCTGGGAAGCGGAGACGTGGCGGGACTGGGCGGAGATTCACGATGAGGTCCAGCCCGAGCCCGAGGCCGTCTGGGTGTCGGACTTCCTGATTCAGGATGCGGCGGAGTGGGCGCGCTCGCGGGTAGGCATCGTCTGGGTGGAGTTCCCGGAGCTGGGGGAGCGCATTGCCCGCGCGGCTGGAGTGCCGTACTACGGCGGAGGCTTGGCCGCGTCCGAGGCCATCCTCATGGAGAGCGGCCGGCGCTCCATCGTCGCAAGCATCAAGGCCCACGCGACGGGGAAGAACCTCCAGCAGTTCTCCCGAAACCTCGTGGTGACGCCGCCCTCGGATGGGGCCCTCTGGGAGCAGCTCCTCGCACGCACGCACCGCCCAGGACAGCGGGCGGCGTGCGTCGAAGTGGAGGTGTGCCTCCATACCGAGGATTACGCGGCGGCCTTCGTAACCGCCCGGGAGCGCGCGCTGTTCATCCAGCAGACGGACGGGCAGTCGCAGAAATTGCTCTCCTCAACTCACGATGAGCCGCCAATTCCAGAGGAGCGAAAAGGGACCCAAGCATCTTTGGACCTACGAGCTGTGGGGCGAGCCTCCAAAGGCATGCCCGCCCAACAATGGAGCGCTGGGGCCCCGAAAGACTCTCCAGCGGCCTGCTAGCGCATTCGGTATCCGACATAAATCTCATGAAGTCGAACAAACGAATCCACCAACATCCAGAACGAGAGCTCGCCAACGCACAGACACTCCACGTCACCCCCAGTCGCCTCCTCAGTCCAATACGCAGTCTCACTATACATCATTCCATCACAAAGATATCCAGCAAGATTCGAGTCAATCTCGTTTGCGCCAAGCTGGTCTCTCACGCCGCTGCTGATAACTTCCCGCATGTAGGCGACAGCTCCAATGTCCACTCCTGTCGGCGAAGACCGCACTAGGTCGTTCGCCCAGGCGGACAGCGCCAGTCCAAGCTTCTGCCTGGCGCTAGCAACCGATCTATTTTCTTCATAATCATTATAGACTTCACGAAATGAAACCAAACGTTTCAAAAGCCCAATAAGCTCACCAACTTCCTCAACTTCCGACTGTCCTCCTCCCGGATAAATCTCCTTTCTATCCATCCCCCTCAAAATTCGAACCACTCCATCAACCACTATCCGCCAACTAAAATACTGCTCAAGCTCCAACCCCACCCCGAGCCTAACAATCCTCGACTGCTCAGATGGGACCGACCTCGCTCGAATAATCACCTCGGCAAGAGACAATCCGAAGTCAACTAATCCAATCCCATAGCGCTCAAGCCGCAGTAACTCCATGCGAACATCGTCGCCATGAGTATGAAGGCATCGCACCTCATATGCCCGACGAACCCAGCACTCCAATCCCTCCCAAAAATCACCACTCAAATCAAGGGAACCAAGCTCACCCTTAAGGCAAGCCAAAAGATAGTCATCACGACCACGTAGACTCGAGCCCCATGGATATGGAAAGTGAAACATCGACTCAAAGCCAGACCAAATCGTCTCAACGTCGTCAAATGGAGATGAGAAGTAATGGGTTTCATATCTGGCACGATGAAAGTGGGACATCGCCACGACAATTGATTCACGCCTGGGCTTTTTGAGTTCCTCGGTGAACCAGGGCACGTATCTCTCAATCTGCCTCTGATTGAGACGGATAGTGCGCATATATACTGTTGGATAGAATTTATCCCTGCGCGGCGACGTGTGATTGCGGCTAAACTTCCCCTCCCGCACAAACGGCTCATCCAAATCATTGTTCTGAGGAAGAGGCCATGTTTCGAACGCCCACGAATCCGACGCACGACTGCCAGACAGCCAGAGCATCGTCGAAAGCGCATTTACGACATCTCTAAACTGCGAAAATGAAGCATGGCCACGATCTCTTCTGCTGAGCAAACTCGCACGCGCACCCACTGGGCTTCCGCCGCTATTTCTGTACGAGTTGGTAAATGCACTGCGATCCGCGCCAACAATCTCCAGCCACATTTCAGCTGTATTTGGCCAAATCTCATACTCGCCAAACAAGAATCGAGAGTCGGTCCAGACGTACGGCAAGATCGAAACGTTCTGCCCCACATCAACCAAGTCCTGCATTCTTTTTCCTCGTTTAGAACAACGTCATGCCCGGATACTGCCATGAGAATGGAGGCTGCTTTGCGGCTAGGTCGTGCGAGACACCGTCACAGCGCCAAACGGCTCTCCCAAGACTATCCCAAGCCACTCCCGGAAGTTGCCCCCATTGAAGCAGGTGAGGACGTCCTTCCGGCGTCCCACACCCAACGGGAGCAAAGGGACATGAACAACGCAGCCCTCGCACGCATCGTCAGCGCCCAGGCGCAGCTCGGCGCGCAGTACCTCAAGGCTGGCCGCTACCGCCTGGAGGTGCAGTCCATCCGCACCAAGGACGGCTTCAAGGGCCTGTCGGCCATCGCCGAGCTGAAGGTGGTGTCCGCCGAGCGGACGCAGACTGCCACCGAGCCCAACCGCATCGGGGCCGTCGTCTCCTACGTGGAGAACCTCTCCGACGTGAAGAAGAACGGCGGCGGGCGCTTCAAGGCCTTCGTCATGGCCCTGGCCGGCGCCGAGGAGGCGGAGCTGTCCCTGGAGCAGCTCGCCAAGTTCACGGGCGACTTGCAGGCCGGCGCCTTCCTGCCCATCGACTGCGAAGTCTTCCCCAAGGTGCTGCCCGAGAAGGACGGCAAGCCCGGGAAGGTCATCGAGGGCTACCGCTGGAGCACCGTCACGCCCACCGACGCGGAGCTGGCCGCGCTCGACGACAAGCGCGCCGCCGCGAAGCTGCCTCCCCTCGCGAACGCCTTGGCGTAGCCCGCCGCTTTCCCTCCATCGCTGACATGTTTGGCGCGCTCCCCACGCGCCACGGCTGGCCCACGTCACGGGCCTTTCGGTGTTGTGCCCACCCTCTTCAGCTTCGACACCGAGACGCACCTGATTCAACCCGGCCTCCTCGCCCCGCCACTTGTCTGCGCCTCCGTCGCGGACGCGGCCCCGGGGAGCGAGCGCCTCCTCTCCGCCGCCCAGGCACGCGAGTGGTTCCGCGAGGCCATCGCATCCCCGGGCGTCCACCTCACGGGCGCGAACCTCGCCTACGACCTGGGCGTCATGTGCGCGGACGACGCGCGGCTCGTGGACTCCGTCTTCGACGCGGCCGACGCCGGGCGCCTGCATGACGTCGCGATCCGCGAGGCCCTCATGGACATTGCCCGAGGCCTCCACGGCGTGGACCCGGAGACGGGCCGCCCCCTGGACGACGACGAGGGAGCCCGCTACCAGCTGGCCCTCCTGGTGAAGCGCCACCTGGGCCTCGACATCAGCGCGGAGAAGCACGCCCCGGACGCATGGCGCTTGCGGTACGCGCAGCTCGACGGCGTCCCCCTGGAGGAGTGGCCCACCGCCGCCGTGGACTACCCGAAGCGCGACGCCCGCTTCACGCTCGACGTCCACCACGCCCAGGAGCGCGACGCCACCGACATCCCCAACGGCGGCAACCTCCATGCCGAGGGGCACCAGGTCCGCGCAGCCCTGGCGCTGCACTTCGCCTCCCTCTGGGGCCTGCGCACCCACGGTGGGCGCGTCGCCGAGCTGCGCCAGCGCGTGGAGGCGGAGTGGAGTGCCAACCGCGCCCGCTTCCTCGCGGCGGGCATCTTCCGGCCCGATGGCACCAAGGACTCGAAGCGCCTCTCCGCCCTCGTGTCCGCCGCCTACAACGGCCTGCCGCCCGTCACGTCGCCCACGGAGCGCTTCCCGGACGGGCAGGTGGCCACCGACAGGGACACGCTCCTCGACTCAGGGGACCCACTGCTGGAGGAACTGGGCAAGGCCGGCAAGGTGGACAAGTACCGCTCCACCTACCTGGGCAAGCTGGAGGCTGGCGTCACGCGCCCCCTCAACCCGCGCTTCAACGTGCTCGTGTCCACGACGCGCGTCTCCAGCGACTACCAGCAGCTGCCCCAGCGCGGCGGCGTCCGCGAGTGCCACGAGGCCCGCCCTGGCTTCGTCTTCTGCTCCGTGGACTACGCCGGCCTGGAGCTGCGCACCATGGCCCAGCGCGCCCTCTGGGAGGTGGGTTGGTCTCGCATGGCCGAGGCCCTGCTGGCGAAGGAGGACGTCCACACCTCTGCCGCCGCCACCTTCCTCGGCGAGAGCTACGCGGCCCTGCTGCCTCGCGTGAAGGCGAAGGAGGCCACGGCCACGTCCTTCCGCTCCCTCGCGAAAATCTTCAACTTCGGCAAGGGCGGCGGGCTGGGCGCGGGCGGCATGGCCTACCACGCGCGGGCGAAGGACGGCGTCCGCTTCTGCCAGTTGGCGAAGGCTGCGGAGGCATGCGGAGTGGAGCGCGTGCCGGTGCGCGTCCAGGGCAAGGTGAAGATGGTGTGCGCCGCTTGCGTGGACGTCTCCCGGTACTACGGAGACAGGTGGATGCAGGCATGGCCCGAGCAACGGGAGCTGTTCCACCGCGCCAGCCGCCTCACCTACGGCGGGCGGCTGGTGGACGTAATGATTCCCGGGGCCAACATCCTCCGGGGCGGGTGCGGCTACACGCAGTGGCTCAACACCCCTTTCCAGGGCCTGGGCGCCGTGGGCGCGAAGCTGGCGACGTGGCGTGTGTCCCGGGAGATGTATACGGACCGGCGCTCCCCCCTCTGGGGCTCGCGACTTGTCCTCATGGTGCATGACGAGTTGGTGGCGGAGCTGCGCGCGGACTGCCCCAATCGCCTCCACGACGCGGCCGAGCGCATGGCGCACCTCATGCGGCAAGCCATGAGGGAGACGACACCGGACCTCGCGGGCGCCATCGAGGCCGAGCCCGCCCTCTCGCGCGTGCTGTCGAAGGAAGCAGCAACGCTGCGCGACGCCTCGGGGCGGTTGCGGGTGTGGGAGCCAGCGGAGAAGGCCGCCGCGTAAGCCACGCCCAGAAAGTACCCCCATTGAAATGGCGTGAAGAACGAACTTCTCGCCGAACGAGCCGCCCTCTTCCTTGGGGACGCCGCGCATGTCGCCCAGGTGCTCGCGCCTGACAGCATCGACTCCATCGTCACTGACCCGCCCGCCGGCATCGGCTTCATGGGACGGGAGTGGGACAGCGACCGTGGAGGCCGTGAACAGTGGATTGGATGGCTCGCGGGAGTCATGCGCGAGGCGCTCTACGTCCTCAAGCCAGGGGGCCATGCCCTGGTTTGGGCATTGCCGCGCACTTCGCACTGGACGGCAACGGCGCTGGAGGATGCCGGCTTCGAGGTGCGCGACATCATCATGCACCTCTTCGGCACGGGCTTCCCGAAGTCCCTCGACGTCGCGCAGGCCATCGATAAGCAGCGGGACGACCGGCAGGCTATCCTCGCCGTCACCCGATGGATTGCGGAGGCACGCGACCGGGCGGGCCTCACCAACGCGCAAATTGATGCGGTCTTCGGACTCAACGGCATGGCAGGGCACTGGACGACCCAGGGCGCCCAGCCGTATGTGCCGCATGAGGACTACTGGCCAACGTTGCTGGAGTTGCTCGGCGTCAACGAGGTGCCCGAGGAGATTCGCAGCCTCGCGGAGAGGCTCATCTCCGACAAGGGCAAGCCCGGCCCTGATTGGTTTCGTCGGCCCGTAACGGGAACTCACACGGCTGCTGCCGCCGGCACGCGCTGGCGCGCGAACAACGGATTCAAATCAAACCCCACACCCTCCAGCCGCCGTGACGTTCCTGCGACGGACGCCGCGCGGAAGTGGCAAGGCTGGGGTACAGCGTTGAAGCCGGCCGCCGAGCACTGGATCCTCGCGCGCAAGCCTCTCGCAGGAACCGTCGCGAAGAACGTCCTTCACCACGGGACGGGCGCCCTCAACATCGATGGCTGCCGGACGTTGGAGCGCCCGTCGTCAAGCCGCACCACGGACGGAGGCCTCGGCCGTTGGCCCTCGAACGTCACGCTCGACGAGGATGCAGCGGCGCTGCTTCCTGGAAGCGCATCCCGTGTCTGCTATGTCGCCAAGCCCTCGCGCGCTGAAAGGGACGCCGGTTGCCAGCATCTTCCCCGCCGAACCGGCGCCGAGGCATGCGGCAGGACGGAAGACAGTGCCGGCCTGAAGTCACCTCGTGCGGGAGCGAACTCCGGAGGTGGCCACAACTTCCATCCCACCGTGAAGTCCATCGCGCTCATGCGCTGGCTGTGTCGGCTGGTGACTCCTCCTGGCGGCGTCGTGCTCGATCTCTTCGCAGGCAGCGGCTCCACCGGCATCGCTGCTCTCGCTGACGGCTTCGAGTTCATCGGCATCGAGCGTGAGCCCGAGTACCTGGCGCTCGCGCGCGCACGAATTGAGCACGCCCTGGAGCAAGCACGGCGCGAGGTGACGCCGTGAAGCTCGTTGCCATCGACCCGGGGCTACGCCATTGCGGTGTGGCCCTCTTCGACGTCCCCTCTGGCGCGCTTCTCTGCGCCGGGCTGCCGAGGAACCCCGCGCCGGCCCCCGGCGAGCTGTCCCTGGCCTCCTGGGCGTCCATGGCCAGCGCAGTCCAGGAGTGGCTCCGGCCACGCGTCGGCGACGTGGCATTCCACCTCGTCATCGAGCTGCCGCGCGTCTACGCCGCCGCCCACCAGAAGGGCGATCAGAACGACCTCATCCAGCTTGCCGGCGTCGTCGGCACGCTGGGCGGGGCCCTGGCGCCAGTCGCGGACCGCCGCAGCGTCTACCCGCGCGACTGGAAGGGCACCCTCGACGCGGACGCCTTCATCGAGCGCATCAAGCAGCGCCTCGACGCGGGCGAGCACCTGCGCGTGGAGCTGCCCGCCACGCGCGATCTCCACCACAACGTCTGGGACGCCATCGGCATCGGGCTGCACGCCCTCGGCCGGCTCGCCCCCCGTCGAGTCCTCCCGAGGTAATCATGTCCGAGCCCACTTCTTGTGCCCCGGAAACCATCCCCGTCTTCCTCACGGTGGACGAGGCCGCAACGCTGCTGCGCGTTAACCGGAAGACGCTCTACGAGGCCATCCGCCTCGGGCAGGTGCCCGGAGTCGTTCGCCTCGGAAAGGCCCTCCGCATCCGCCGTGACGTCCTGGTAGGGTCGTCCGTGGGTCAAGGCGGTCCTGCGCTCAAGGAGAAGCAGTCATGAGCGTGAGACTCAGGAAGTACAACGACAAGAATGGAAAGCCTCAGCAGGTGTGGTTCGTAGACATCAAGTTCAAGCACGCGAACGGGAAGGTCGAGCGCGTCCGCAAGGACAGCCCGCTCAACACCCGCCGTGGTGCCGAGCAGTACGAACGCGACGTCCGCGCGGCCCTCTTGATGGGAACTTTCGGGAAGGAGCGGCAGTCCGTCGCGACGAAGGAGGATGCAAAGTCTCTGACGCTGAACGATTTCACGCAGAGCTTCCTCACCTACTCGGACAACAACAACAAGCACTCCACTGTCGTCAGTAAGCGGCAAATCCTCCGGGACCATGTCCTCCCGTTCTTCGGGGAGATGGCATTGGATGCCATTGGTCCCGCCAAGATCGAGGATTTCAAGGCCGCCATGAAGAAGAAGTCCCCGGGGCGGGGAAGGCTCTCGGACAATCCGTCCAAGAGAGCACTCCGCAGACGCACGGGTTCAAAACAGAAGACCGTCAGCCTGAAGACCATCAACAACGCCCTGGCCGTCCTCGGCAAGCTGCTCAATCTCGCGAAGGAGCAAGGCGTCCTGGCACACGCTCCCGACATGAAGCTCTTCAAGGTGAAGAAGCCGGACTTCGACTTCCTCTCCTTCGAAGAAGTGGAACGGTTCATCGAATCCGCCACACCCCAGGATGTAGCCCTGCTGACGACGGCCCCAAAGACCGGCCTTCGGCAGGGTGAACTCATCGGGCTCCAGTGGCCGGACATCGACGTCGTCCGCGCCAAGCTCCACGTCAAGCGGACCGTCTGGCGTGGCGTCGAAGGCCCCCCCAAGGGCGGTAGTGCCCGGACGGTAGACCTTCCACAATCCGTCGTGGACGCCCTCAAGGCCCACCGGCACCTCCGAGGCCCCTATGTCTTCTGCCTGGAGAACGGTGAGCGCCTCACCCCGGGCAAGATGAATGCGCCGCTTCGGCGTGCCCTTCGGGCGGCCGGCATCACCCGCGAGGTGGGGCAAATTGGTTGGCACGATCTGCGCCACACCTATGGCAGCCACCTTGCCATGAGGGGCGTGCCGCTGAAGGTCATCCAGGAGTTGATGGGACACGCCACCATCGAGATGACGATGCGGTACGCGCATCTCAGCCCCGAGGTGAAACAGGACGCGGTGAAGCTCCTGGACGGCCCCGTGCTGGAGAGGGGCAATAGGGGGGCAATGACCGGAAGCTAAAAAAGCAGAAGGCCCGTAACCCCTGAGGATTACGAGCCTTCTTGAAGTGCCGAAGGCGGGATTCGAACCCGCAACCTCCGCGTTCTGAGCGCGGCGCCTCTACCCATTGGGCTACCCCGGCGGGGTGTGTCTTGGATTGGCTTAGAAGTCGGGATGACTGGATTCGAACCAGCGACCTTGCGCGCCCGAGGCGCACGCTCTCAACCAGGCTGAGCTACATCCCGATGTCTGGGGAAACCTTCGAGGGACGACCCGGACACGACAAGGGCCGGGTCCCCTCTCGGGAACCCGGCCCTCGTCACGCCATCCCGGGTCACCGGGGGCGGGTGCGAGCGTCAGGTCCCGGGCGCACTGCCACGGAAGGATGCGGTGGCCAGCTCCAGGTTCTCCAGAGCGGTCACCTTCGTGGCGGGGCGCTGCGGGTCCAGCTCATTCAGGCTCTGCATGGGGCATCCCTCCTTTCTGGGGAGGAATGACGGGGCGATGATGCCGCTCCTGACACGCACCCTGCGGAGACGCCCATGACGGAACTCGAGACCCTGGCTGCCTTCGAGCAGCACCTTCGCGAAGGCCGCAGCCTCTCCAACGTCATCCTCCAGGGGCTGGACCTGCGCGCGTGGGGCGACGCGCTGCTGAAGGCGGACCTCACCGGCACCGTCTTCCTGGGCTGTCTCCTGGAGCCCGCGACCCTGCAACAGGTCCTCGCGCGGGGCGCCATGGTGTTCCCGCCGTTCTCCGGGCTGCCGTACTGCCCGTACCGCGGCAGCCTCTACACGCCGGAGGAGCTGTACGCGGGCTTCGACCCGACCCGCCCGGACACCTACGCGGACACGCTGGACGCGCGCATCTACGCGCACTGGAACTCGCGCGGCGGGGCGCACCCGCCCTCCATCCTGGAGACCCTGGCGCAGCGGCTTCACGACCACGCCATCAGCGACGCGCTGGAGGAGGCGCTGCTGAACCAGGGCAGGCCCCGCCGGGTGGTGGCCATCATGGGGGGCCACTCCATGCTGCGGGGCCAGGAGGACTACCGCTCGGTGGCGGAGCTGGCCCGCTCGCTTTCGCGCCTGGGCTTCTTCCTGGTGAGCGGCGGCGGCCCGGGCGCCATGGAGGCCACGCACCTGGGCGCGTGGTTCGCCGCGCGGCCGGATGAAGAGCTGGACGCGGCGCTCGCGGTGCTGGCGCGGGCTCCGTCCTACAAGGACCGCGACTGGCTCTCGCGCGCCTTCGAGGTGCGCGCCACGTGGCCCCTGCGCGACGCGGCGGCGATGGGCGACAGCCTGGGCATCCCCACCTGGCTCTACGGCCACGAGCCGCCCAACCCCTTCGCCACGCGCATCGCGAAGTACTTCGCCAACAGCGTGCGCGAGGAGGGTCTGCTCACCATCGCGCGGGGTGGTGTCGTCTACTCACCCGGCAGCGCGGGCACCGTGCAGGAGATCTTCCAGGACGCCTGCCAGAACCACTACAACACCGTGGGCGTCATCAGCCCCATGCTCTTCCTGGGGCGCGAGTTCTGGACGAAGACGCGGCCCGTGTACCCGCTGCTGGAGCACCTGGCCCGGGGGCAGGAGTACTCGCGCCACCTGCTCCTCACGGACTCACAGGAGGACATCGTCCAGGCGCTCGTGCGCTTCGACGATGAGCGCGAGGCCCTGGCGCGGGCGGGCTGACCGCGACGGCTCAGCCCTGACCCGCGACCGGGGTGACGGCGTTCAGGTTCACGAACGCGTCCCGCTTCACGCCGTGCTCGAGGAAGTCCTGCACCGCCCGCGCGAGCGTCGCGGCCAGCAGGCCCAGCAGGGGCAGGTGCTCGCCGCCCTCGCAGGTGGCCTGGCCCTGCGTGTCCTCGGCGTCGGGCGTGAAGCGTTCATCCCAGCGCACCAGCCCGAACGTGCCGTCCGCGGACACCGCGCCGTGCACCAGCGGCGTGCCCGTCTTCCGGGTGTGGTCGCTGAGCAACTGGCGGCTGTCCTGGTTGTCGAAGGCGTCCACCAGCAGGTCCGCGCCCTTGCAGAGCGCCTCCACGTTGTCGCGCGTGAGGCGCACGCCGAAGGACTCCGCCTTCACGCCGTGCAGGTTGTGCAACTGGAGCTTCAGCGCCTCCGCCTTGTTTCTTCCGACGGACGGCTTCACGTAGGCCTGCGACAGCAGGTTCTTCGACTCCACGCGGTCGAAGTCGATGAACACCAGCGTCGCGTCCAGGTTGCGGCACAGCAGCGCCGCCGTGGACCCGATGGCCCCCACGCCACAGAAGACGATGCGCATGGTGGCCGCCCTCAGCACGCCCCGAAGGGCACCTTCGGACGCAGGTAGATGCGCTCCTCGCCGTGCGCGCCCCGGAAGCGGTCCACGACGTAGTGCTGGAAGGCCTCGTCCCCCAAATGGAAGCGGTGCAGGCCCGGCACTCCGCCCGAGCGCACCAGCTCCACCGCGATGCGGCGCACGTCCGCGTCGCTGATGTGCCGCTCCAGCTCCACCGGCACGTCCGCCGAGTGTCCGTCATAGGTGATGTTGAGCGTCGCCATGGTCGCGTGCCTCCAGGGAAGGGAACCCTGGCCCGGGACGACGCCCCCAGGTGCTTCCTGACAACCCGGCCAGTCAGGCGGGCCCGGCGGGTCACCTTCCAACCGGAGGATGCACAGTGTTGGGCTCACGGGAGGAGACGCATGGAGTCACCGCGAGCACCGCACCCCTGGAACGTCACGCCCACGGAGGCCGTGGCGCTGCAGAAGCGCCTGCGCGAGCAGCTCATCCTCGAGCCGCCTCCGGGCCTGCGCATCACCCGCCTGGCGGGCGCGGACATCTCCACGGAGAAGGGCAACGACACGGGCTATGGCGGCATGGTGGTGCTCGACGCACAGACGCTCCAGCCGGTGGCCCACGCCGTGGCCACGGCGCCGCTGACGTTCCCCTACGTCCCCGGCCTGCTGTCCTTCCGCGAGCTGCCGGTGCTGGCCGCCGTCTGGGAGCGGCTCACCGTCCGCCCGGACGTGCTCGTCTTCGACGGCCAGGGCACCGCGCACCCGCGGCGGCTGGGCATCGCCTGTCACGGGGGGCTGCTGTTCGACATCCCCTCCATCGGCTGCGCCAAGTCGCTGCTGGTCGGCACGCCCGGAAAGCTCGCGGAGCGGCGGGGCGCCACGTCCCCCATCACCCACAAGGGCGAGGTGGTGGGCATGGCGGTCCGCACCCGCGCGGGCGTCAGCCCCGTGTATGTCTCCCCCGGTCACCGCATGGACCTGGACACCGCCGTGGAGTGGGTGTTGAAGGCCAGCCCCCGCTACCGTGAGCCGGAGACGACGCGCCACGCGCACCGGCTGGTGAACGCCTTCCGCCGCGCGAGAGGCGAGGCCGCGGAGCTGGAGGAGGGGAGTCCCGGATGAAGCCCGTGGGGTTGATGCTGGTGGTGGCGGGCCTGGGGCTCGCCGTCGTGGGCCTGCTGGTGTGGGCCGGCGCCTTCTCCTGGTTCGGCCGGCTGCCCGGGGACATCCGCGTGGAGAGCGGCAACACGCGCATCTACGCGCCGCTGGCGTCCATGTTCGTCATCTCCGTGCTGCTGAGCCTGGGCGCCTGGGTGGTGCGCCGCCTCCTCTAGGCCCGAAGCCTGTCCACGGCTTGAGAAGGCGAGAACCCGGACGGGCCGCCCTGCCGGAGGCGCGCTGGAGAAACCTGTCCGACAGGAGGTCTGCGCGGAATAAGCAGTCCTACGAGCCGCATAGAGGTGGGGTGACATCGCAAGAAG
>NZ_JAIQDD010000046.1:0-29635 GCF_020036995.1 Corallococcus sp. AS-1-12
ATTGTGCTCGAAGCTCCTGTCCCCCTTGTCGCTTGGCAGCCGGCCAACTGGCCTCGCTATTCCGCGCAGACCTCCAGCCGGACAGGTCCGCGTGCATCGTCACCGGACGGCGGCATCCAGCCCGAGCCACCATGCTCGGACCGCGGTGAGCGGACACGCGTGACTCCGCACACGGTGAGCGGAGCGTTTCAGACCATCCAGGGGGTTCTGATCCGGTGGGCTGCGCGCCTCTGGCGCTGGCCCATTCCAGGACCTTCACCTGCTTCGTGGGTGGCGGCCGCCCGGCGCGTCAGGGCCTGCACGCAGCGCTCCGACGGGTAGTGACTGCGCTGCGGGGCCACCTGCCTAGAAGGCGTACCGCACGCGGCAGTACGGCAGGTGCTTCGCGAGCAGGGCCTGGAACTCCGCCACGTGGCGGCCCTTGAACCCGGTGCGGTAGCGCACGTTGACGCCGCCTCCCTGGGACACCTTCGTCTCCTGGATTTCGGGCCGCCAGAGCAGTTCCTCCGCCTTCGGGTGCCAGCGCAGGTTCACCTCGTGCAGGCCCGCGTTGTGCGTGAGGAAGATGACCTCACACGCGAGCTGCTGCTTCGCCCGCTCGCCGATGCCGGCGTCCACCTGCTGGAACAGCTCCACGTAGGCGTCCTGCCAGCCCTCGTGGAGGATGACGGGGGAGAAGTTGAGGTGCACCTCGTAGCCGGCGGCCACGAAGTCGTCGATGGCGGCGATGCGCTCCGCGATGGGGCTGGTGCGCACGTCCAGCAGCTTCGCCGGCGCGTGCGGCATCAGGCTGAAGCGGATGCGCGTTCTGCCCTTCGGCTCGTAGGTGAGCAGCTCGCGGTTCACCAGCTTGGTGGCGAAGCTGGCCTTGGCGTTGGGCAGCGTGGTGAACAGCCGCACCAGGTCCCGCACGTTGTCGCTGATGGCCGCGTCCGCGGCGCAGTCACTGTTGCACCCGATGTCGTAGACCCACGCGTGGGGGTCCACCGTGTTGGGCTCCAGCTTGGGCCCGCGCTTGTGCGCGTGCTTGCGGATGGCGTCCTGGATGCGGTCGATGTTCACGAACACCGTGACCGGGTTCGCGTAGCCCTTGTTGCGCGGCACGTAGCAGTACGCGCACGCCATCACGCAGCCGTTCGCCGTGGAGGGCGCGATGAAGTCCGAGCTGCGGTCGTTGGCGATGAAGGACAGCGTCTTCTTCACCCCCAGCACCAGGGTGCTGCCCTTGATGCGGTTCCAGGCCTCCACGTTGCCTTCGTTGCCGAAGAGGCCGGGGATGTGCTGGTGCGAGGCCACCTCCACCCGCTCCGCGTCCGGATAGCGCGCCAGGATCTCCCGGCCGCGCGCATGCTCCCGCACGGCGGGCTCCAGGTAGATGCGCGACACCTTCAGCAGCCGGTCGAGCGGGCCGGGGCCCGCCGGGACGGCGGCCGGGCGCGGGGCGGGTTCCGGGAGGAAGAGGTCCAGGTTCGTCACCCGGCGGATGTAACCGGCTTCCGGCCTGCGCGCACCCACGGTGGCCCACCTTGTGTCGGGTGGGCCACCGGGCCGGGGCCCTCGGTCAGCGCTCGGACGGAGCCGAGCGGCGCGTGGGGGCGGGGGCCCGCGCGTCCAGTTCCTTCAGCACGGCTTCAGGCAGTGGAGCGGGCTTCTCCAGCGCGGCGGCGACGCTCGCGGTGGGCGCGTAGACGCGGTGGTTGTTCACGCGGAAGTCGCTGTCCGTCACGGTGGAGATGACCGCGACGCGGCCCAGGTCGTCGATGGGCGGCCCGTCCGACCGGAACGCGACCCGGTCCACGAGCTGCACCTCCGCGGCGCCGGGCGGCGTCACCCAGACGGAGTAGCGCCGGGCGAGCAGGTCCACGTTCATGCGGAAGTGGTACGTCTGGTTGCGCACGTACGGCACCCGGCGGATCCACGAGTAGCCCGCGCCGTTGCGCACCTGGAAGATGCCGTCCTCGCTCATGCGCAGCGCCATGTTCAGCCGGTTGAAGGCCGTGACCTCCGTGGAGCTGTCCGTCCAGCCCACCACGCCGCCGCCCAGGTTGTCCGCCAGAGGGGTGAGGTCGAACTCCACGATGCGCGTGCCCGTGTTGCCCGTGCCCAGCAGATGCTGGCTCCGCGGCAGCTCCAGCTTCGAGTACCAGGGGTAGTTGGGGCGCGGGTTGAAGCGCAGCAGCGCCTCCAGGAAGTAGTAGTCGCCGTAGATGAGGCTGACGTTGATCTCCTGCCCCGCCGGGTAGTTGCCCACGCCGTGCAGCAGCAGGCCCGGGCTGTTGGTGCCCTGCGCCAGGTACGCGGTCGACGCCAGCGAGTCGAGCATGGCCAGCGCGGCGTTGCGGTAGGTGGTGCGCCGGGTGGCGTCCGTCTCCAGGCTGCTCAGCTCCAGCAGGCCAGACGCGACGACGGCCGCGGCGGAGGAGTCCTTGGACTGGCTGGGCGCGTTGAAGTCCCAGTTGGGCACGCGGTCCGCCGGCAGGTTCGCCAGGTAGTAGTCCGTCACCCGGCGGGCCGCGGTGAGGAAGCGCGCGTCCTGCGTGTAGCGGTACACCATCGTGAAGCCATAGATGAGCCACGCCTGCCCGCGCGCCCAGGTGGACCAGTCACGGTAGCCCTGGAAGGTGCCTTGCGACCGGATGGTGCCGTTGTTGTTGTAGTCCACGTAGTGGAACGAGCTGCCATTGGTGCGCACCGCGTCCTGGAGCGTCCGGAGCGCGTGGTTCACCGCCATGGTGCGCCACGCGGCGGGGCCGCCGTTCTGGGCGCCCCAGAGCAGCAGCTCGATGTCCATCATCGTGTCGGTGACGAGCGGGATGTTCCAGTTCGAGTTCCAATCACAACAGTCGATGATGCCCACGGTGCTGTTGTAGCGCGTGGCCAGCGACGCGGCGGAGGTGAGCAGCACGTCCCGGTAGTAGGGATTGCCGGTGAGCCGGTAGGCATTGCCGTAGCTGTTGTACATCTTGAAGCCCAGGTCGTGCGTCTCCGTGTTGGTCTTCTGGACCTCCAGGGGGCGCGTCCACAGGTCCGCGCGGTCGCGCCAGTAGGGCTCGTTGGCCACCTGGAACATGAACCACATGCTCCCGGGGAAGAAGCCCTGCGTCCACGCGACGCGGTCCGTGTTGGCCACCGTGGTCCACGTCCCGTTGGACAGGGACGCCTTGGGCGAGCGGTTCACGTTGGGCAACTCCAGAATCGTGTCCGCGAGCTGCGCCCGGGCGAACGTGAACACGCGCACCGCGTCCGCATCCGTGAAGGCGTTCGCCACCGGCGCCACCAGCAGCGCCATCATCCACCACAGCTTCACTCCCGGCTTGGACAATCCCATACACCCTCCCCTGCAATGACAGGCAAGCAAGGTGCGGGTGTGCCAACCCGGGGAACAGGGCCCTCGGGGGTGCTGGCTGGCCGTCCCCCCTGCCTCGCGGCAGGGATGGGATGTGGCCCACCCGACCTAGAAGCCGGGCGGGCGCTCACCGGCGACGCCGGAGGCGCGCTCCAGGGCGATGCCCACGCGGCCCAGGGTGCCCTCGTCGAAGAGCTGGCCGATGAGCGTCACGCCGTGGGGGACGCGGCGCGGGGTGGCGAAGGTGGGCATGGGGCGTTTGGGGTCCGGGGCCCAGTCGCTGCGGGCCATGGACACCTCCACGAAGCCGGTGCGCAGCGTGAGCGACGGGTGGCCCGTGTGGTTGGTGATGGTGAGGGCCTCGTCGCGCAGCGAGGGCACGAGCAGCACGTCCACCTGGGACATGACGCGCGCCATCTCCTGCGCCACCTTGCGGCGCAGCCGGTCCGCCTGGACGAAGTCCACCGCGGACAGGAAGCGGGACTGGCGGAAGAGGTTGGGCCACGCGTCCGGCGTCTGCATCTTCAGCGCGTCCACGCCGTGGCTTAGCGTGAGCTCTTCAAACGCGGCGGCGGCCTCCGCGAAGAGGATGACGTTGAGGGCCGGGTACGGCCAGTCGGGGAACTGGACCTCCACCGGCGTCAGGCCCAGCCCCTTGAGCGCCTCCAGCGCCGCGCGGTCCACGTCCGTGGCGGGGCTCTCCTTCATCCACGCGGGCACGTAGCCCACGCGCAGGCCCTTCACGGGCGCGTTCGCGTCGAAGTCCAGCTTCGCGGACACGCTCGCCACGTCACCCGCGTCCGCGCCGTTGAGCGCGGCGAGCACCAGCAGCGAGTCCTCCACCCCGCGCGTCATGGGCCCCAGCTTGTCCAGCGACCAGCACAGCGTCATCGCGCCCGTGCGAGGCACGCGGCCATAGGTGGGGCGCAGGCCGGTGATGCCGCAGCGCATGGACGGCGACACGATGCTGCCGCCCGTCTCGCTGCCCAGGGAGAAGCCCACGAGCCCCGCCGCCGTCGCCGCGCCCGGTCCCGCGCTGCTGCCGGAGGAGCCCTCCTCCAACAACCACGGGTTCTTCGTCTCGCCGCCGAACCAGATGTCGTTGAGCGCGAGCGCCCCCAGGCTGAGCTTCGCCACCAGCACGGCGCCCGCGCGGTGCAGCCGCTCCACCGCGGCGGCGTCCGTGGTGGGGACGCGGTCGCGGAACGGCTCGGCGCCGTAGGTGGTGCGGATGCCCGCGGTGTCCACCAGGTCCTTCGCCCCCCAGGGGATGCCGTGCAGCGGGCCCCTGTAGCGGCCCGCCGCGAGCTCCTGGTCCGCCTGCCGCGCCTGCTGGAGCGCCAATTCCTCCGTCAGCGTGATGACGCACTGGAGCTTCGGGTCATGGCGCTTCAGCCGCTCCAGGTACAGCCGCGTGAGCCGCTCCGAGGTGATGGCGCGCGACTGCACCCAGCGCGACAACCGCGTGAGCGGCGCGAAGGCGATGTCCTCCTCCTTCGCGGGCAGCGGCACCTTCGCGTCGCGGCTGCGCACGAAGCGCTCCTTCGCGGGCGCGGTGGGCTTGAGCCCCGGCAGCGACGGGTTCCACTGCGAGGCGGGCGACAGCGTGGGCTCCAGCTCCAGCTTGCGAGGGCCGGCGCGGCGCTCGTGCAGCGGGGCCAGGGACACGCGCCAGTTGCTGGCGGCCTGGGTGCGTTCGGCGGGCGTGAGTCGCACCTGCATCAGCTTTTCGGCCTCCGCGAAGGTGGTGGGGCTCACCTCGGGCCCCACCGTGGGGCCCGCGCCGAAGGTGGGCGGCGCTCCGGCCGGCGGGGCGGACGCGCCCGCGTCCGGCGCCGCGGAGACAGCGGTGCTCGCGAGTCCAATCACGGTGTGGGTCAGGAACTGCCGACGCGAGCTGCTCATGGCGCGACCTCACGGATGAAGCGAAGGGGGCGCCAGTGTGCCACCGCCTATGAGCGATGCACGTCGCGGAAGGCGAGCATGTCCCCCAGCCGCTGCTCCTTCGCGTCGTCGAAGCCGCACGCGGCGTCCCAGGTGGCGGGGTTCTCGTAGGTGCCGAACAGCATGTCCCAGATGGGCAGGTCGCCGTAGTTGTTCCGGTGCTTGCCGTACTCGTGGTGGATGCGGTGCATCTCCGGCCGCTGGAAGATCCAGCCCACCCAGCGCGGGGTGCGGATGTTGGTGTGGTAGAAGTATTCGCCCAGCGCGCAGCAGGCCGTGTAGATGGCGCCCGCCGCCGGGCTCAATCCCAGCACCGTGTAGACGAGCAGCCCGCCAATGAGGCTGTTGGCCGTCATCTCCAGCGGGTGCTTGTAGAAGCTGGTGATGACCTCCAGCCGCTGGGGGCTGTGATGGATTTGGTGGAAGAGCCGCCAGAGCACGTCGCTCTCGTGCCGGGCGCGGTGCCACCAGTAGAAGACGAACGTGGCGATGAGATAGGCCAGCACCCCACCCACCACCGGGTTCACGTGCCGGGACAGGTGGAAGACCGAGTGCGCGGAGAACCACCGGTCCCAGGTGTAGCCGCCCAGCACCACCACGCCCACCTGCGCCAGGTTGATGAGCACCACCCGCAGGTGCCAGCCGCGCACGCGAGGCAGCTTCCACCCCAGGGAGCGCTGCTCAATGAGCAGACAAAAACCGGCGATGAGGACGAGCCAGGGCAGCATGGAAATCCCTCCGTGACGTCAGGCTGGCCCCTCATACGCATGAGCACGCCGGAGATGTCTTTGGACCGGACTGACACTGTCACCTGGGAGGAATGGGACGGGCGGGACGGGGGCTGGCATCCTGGGGGCCATGGCTCGGAACAGCACCCTGACGGCGCGGTTGGGTTACATCGACACGCAGGCCACCTTCGTGCAGGCGGCGCTGCTGGCGGCGCACGGGGCCGGGGCTCGGGCGGGCGGCTTCCGCGTGTCGGACGTGCGCTTCTACTTCCTGCTGTTCACCAACTGGGTGGAGCACGACGTCACCCGGCCCTCGCAGGACATCGACCTGACGCAGGTGCGCCGGACGCTGGAGCGGCTGGTGCGCGCGGGCCACGCGGAGGCGAGCACCAGCGCGCCCGTGAAGGGGCTGCCCCGGGGACGCCGGTACGTGCTCACCGGCGAGGGGCTGTGCTCGCTGGCGGAGGGGCTGGCCGCGCGGGAGCGGGCGCCGCTGGAGGAGGCGCTGTTCGTGGTCTGCTTCGCGGCGAGCTACCGCGACGCGGTGCTGTCGCGCGTGGAGGGCCGGGCCCGGGCGCTGTCCCCGGCGGTGCGGCGGCGCGTGGAGCGGGCGTTGGATCCGCTGCGGCTGGTGAAGGAGGCGCAGCGCACGTCGGCGGCGGTGCTCGCGGACCTGGAGGAGCGGGTGGAGGCGGGCTTGCGGTACGAGGAGCAGTCCCGCAAGGCCATGGCCCGCGCGGAGCCCGTTGCGGACGTGGTGCGCGCGCTGGAGGCGGCGGGTTCGTACCAGTTGCACCGGGTGCGGCCGCTGGGCGAGGTGCTGCTCGCGTTGCCGGAGGACCTGCGCCAGTTCGAACTGACGGAGGGCATGGGCCTGCGCTCGCGGCTGCTCTTCGCGCCCCTGGCGGAGCGGGCGCGGGCGGAGCACGCGGTGCTGGCGCGGCTGGAGGCGCGGCTCACCCCCGGCAAGGCGCAGGGGTGAGCCCCGGGACGGCGCCTAACGCAGCGCCCGGGTGAGGCGGGAGCCCAGGGCCAGCGCGAGCCCATCCTCGACCAGGCCCGCGGCCACGTTCGGCACGCGCAGCCGCTGCGTCAGGAGGCGGCGGAAGCCGACGAAGAAGTAGCTGGAGGCGATGGCCGCGGCGGCGCCGACGAGGGCGAAGCCCACCCGCGCCCCCTTGCGCTTGCGCGACACCGCGGCGCCGGTGATGGCCCCGGAGAGGATGCGGCCGGACAGGACCGGGAGCGCGGTGCGCGGAGGAGCCTTGGGGTTCTTGTCTCCCAGGAGCTCCCCCAGGGCCAGGAGGCCCAGGCGCTGCGACACCTTCTTCGACGCGAGGCCCGGCAGGGCCCGCTTCAATGCGCGCGTCGGCTTGCGAGACAGCTCCCGCGAGAGGAACGCGGGCGCCGTCATGCTCCGCATCCCGGCGAGGACGCCGAAGCCCGCCGCCGTCCAGATTTCATTGTTCGTTCGCATGGGTCCCAACCCCCATTGGGTGGTGAAAACTGGAGGGTGGGGGCGCGGCGCCCGTCCGGCCACGGACCGGCGAGCGGGCACCCAGGCGGACGGCGGTCCGGACGGCCTGGGCGGGCGCTACATCCAAGCCCCCGGGGTCACCCTTCGGTGTTGCGGAGGAAGTCCGCCACCTGGGCGAAGCGGTCATCCAGGAAGCTTCGCAGGCCGCCGGTGATGCCTTGCTGGTCCATGGCCTTCCGCATGCACCGCAGCCACGCGTCCCGCATCGCCGTGTCCACCGGCAGGTGCCCGTGGCGCATGCGCAGGCGGGGGTGGCCGTGCGTCGCGCTGTAGTGCTGCGGCCCGCCCAGCCAGCCCACCAGGAACATGCCGAAGCGCTGGCGCGTGCCCCGGTTCACCTTCCCCTGCGCATCCAGTTCGTGGATGGCGGCGAGCGCGGGCTCCTCCGCGTCCATCACGTCGTAGAAGGCCTCCGCCAGCGCGTGGACGGGCGCCTCGCCGCCCATGCGGGTGAAGGGGGTGTCGTCCAGCGTGGGGACCCAGCCGTCCGACGGCGGGGGCTTCAATTCCATGCTCATGGCTTCCTCATGCCGCCCAGCGCTTCGGCCGGCGCTGGAGGCTCTTGAATCCCAATCCTTCACAGAACGCCTTGAAGCGCGCTTCCGGCACGCCCTTCCACTCCAGGTCCGCGAGCGACGCCGTGCCCGGCAGCGGCGCGTCCTCCACCAACGTGGCCAGCGTGCGGTACAGCCGCGCGTCCTCGCGGTGCGCCTTCAGCGTCGCCGCCAGCTTGTCCGCGCCCCGCACCTTCACCGTCCACTCCGCCGCGTCGTCCGGGATGGCTTCCAGGTGTCCATACGCCTGGAGCACCGCCGCCGCGCCCTTCGCCCCGAAGCCCGGCAGCCCCGGGATGCCGTCCGCGTCATCGCCCATCAGCGCCAGCAGGTCCGGGACGCTCTCTGGCGCCACGCCCAGCTTCGCCTTCACCCCGTCCGCGTCCACCACCTTCTGCTGCCGCCGGTCCACCTGCACCACGCGCTGGCCGCGCACGCACTGGCCCAGGTCCTTGTCCGGCGTGAGCAGCCGCACCTGCTCCACCTCGCCCGCCCAGCGCGCCGCCGCGGTGGCCAGCGCGTCGTCCGCCTCCTGGTCCTTCATGGACCAGACGCGCACGCCCAGCGCGGAGACGGCCTCCTCCACCAGGTCGAACTGCGCGCGCAGCTCCGGCGGCACGCCCTCGTCCCCTTTGTAACCGGCGAACAGCGCGTTGCGGAACGAGCGGATGGGGTTGTCGAAAGCGACCGCGACGTGCGTCACGGCCTCCTCCTCGTCGTGCAGGAGGGCGAGCAGCGAGTCCATCACGCCCGCCGTGGCCTTCACGTCGCGCCCGTCCGGCGCGGTGGTGCCCGGCCGGGGCGAGAAGTGGGCCCGGTACAGCTCATACGTGCCGTCCACGAGGTGCAGGCGCATGTTCCCCCTCTAGCGTCCCTCCCGCCGCACGGCCAGCAGCCCGTGCGTGCCGTGGCCTGTGCGCCTCGTTCCCTACACGACGCCTGTCAACCCCCTCGGCCAGCGTGCCGGGTGGGGACAGGCCGCCGATGCCGACCGGGTGCGCACCGCCCATTTTCCAAACCAACTCCCCCTGGGCCGCGCCGGAGCGTCCCAGCATTCCACCGGCATGAGGTGACCCATGCGCCCGAAGCTGTTCGCCGCCGCCCTGCTCTGCGTCGCGGCCCTTGGCTGTGCAGGCAAGCAGGTGATTGCTACGTCCACCCATCAGCAGCGCGTCCAGGCGGAGGCCGCGCTCCGCTCGGCGGAGAACTCGCAGGCGCCGAACGTGCCCGAGGCCGCCCGGCACCTTCAGTTCGCGCGTCAGCAGATCGCCGACGGTGAGCGGCTGATTCAAGAGGGCGAGCAGGAGGCCGCGGAGCTGCGGTTCCGGCAGGCGGCGGCGGACGCGGACCTGGCGTCGGCGCTGGCGCGCGCGGTGCCCCTGAAGAACGAGGCGCGGCGGGCCTCCGAGCAGGCCGAGTCCCTCCGCCGCGGTCAGTGAGTCCCCCACCTCTAGCCTTGTGAGGAGCGAGTCATGCAGCGTTGGAAACTTGGATGGTTGGCGGTCGCGGGAGTCACGGCGCTCTCGGTGGGGTGTGCGCACGGTCCCCCGCCCAGTGAACTGACCGCGGCGCGCCAGGCGTACCGCGAGGTGTCCACGAGCCCCGAGGGCCGCGAGCGCCCCGCGGACGTAGCGGCGGCCCGGGCGGCCCTGCAGGAGGCGGAGAACGAGTACGCGGAGAGCAGGGGCTCGGTGAGGACGCGCTCGCTGGCGTACGTGGCGCTGCGCAAGGCGGAGATCGCCTCGGCGCGCGGCGAGGCGGACCTGGCCGCGCAGCAGCGGGCGCAGGCGGAGGCGTCGCTGCGGGAGCAGCAGGAGGCGCGCGCGCAGAACCTCACGCGCCAGCAGGAGGAGGAGCGCGCGAGGTACGAGGCCCAGCGCCAGCAGTATGAGCAGCAGCGCCAGCAGTTCGAGGCCCAGCGTCAGCAGCTCGACGCCCAGCGCCAGCAGGAGGCGGAGCGCCTGCGCGCGGCGGATGCGCAGCAGCGCCAGCAGATGGAAGCGGAGATGCAGCGGCGCCTGGAGCAGCAGCAGGCGGAGGCGCAGCGGCTGGCCGAGCTGAACCAGCAGCTCCAGCAGCGCACGCAGGAGCTGGAGCAGGAGCGGCAGGCGCGGCTCCAGGCGGAGCAGCGCGCGTCGCAGGCGCTGACGCGGCTGCAGGACGAGAACGTGAAGGTGCGGGAGGAGGCGCGCGGCACGGTGGTGACGTTGTCGGGCAGCGTGCTGTTCGCGACGAACGCGACGGAGCTGTTGCCCGCGGCGCGCGACCGGCTGTCGGAGGTGGCGACGGCGCTGAAGGAGTCGAAGAACCCGTTGCTCATCGAAGGCCACACGGACTCGCGAGGCTCGGAGGACTACAACGACCAGTTGTCGGAGCGCCGGGCGGAGAGTGTGCGGAACTTCCTGGTGAACCAGGGCGTGCCCGCGGACCGCATCCAGATCCGGGGCATGGGTGAGAACCGGCCGGTGGCGTCGAACAGCACGGCGGAGGGCCGCGCGAACAACCGCCGCGTGGAGATCGTGGTGGAGCGCAACGTGGCCGGAGCGCAGCCGTCGCGAAGCGGCGGCGTGGGTGGAAGTGGAGCGCAGCAGCCTCCGCCCCAGGGTGACCAGGACCAGGGGCAGAACGCGCAGCCGGATGGCACGGGAGGCAGCGGCACGGATGCGCAGCCGCACGGCGCGGGCGTGGACCACCAGAGCCCGCAGCCCGAACAGGGCTCGGGTGACGGTGCCGCGAAGCAGCAGGTGCCCCAGCAGCCCATGGACCACGGGCAGTAACGGTGTGAAGTAGAGGGTTGGACCGGGGGCTCGTCGCGGAGGGAACGCGGCGAGCCCATCCCATTTGATGGAATGATGCCGCACCATGAGCTTCATCGAGGAACTGAAGGAGCATCTTCAGAACGTGCGCTCGGCGCAGGACGGTCAGCCTGCTCCTCGTCTCTTCGTGCCAGAAGCCAGATGGGTGCGGGCTGAGTTCATCCGGCTCGTCGAACACTTCGAGCGAGAACCCGGGGAACTCCCTCCTGGACGCTTGATGGAGCTACATCAGGAATGGACTTCCGATGACCGTGTCGTGAGCTTCGCCATCAACCTCGCCATCCTTCTCCAGGAGGGCTTCCTGCATGGCGAGCCGCGCGATGTCGTCGAAGAGCATGTATTGCTTGGGATGATGCGTCGCATGGGGTTCAACGTGCGGGCTTCATCCCTGACTCGCAGGCTGGAGATCGACCGTCTGGCGGCCAAGGCCTGGCACCAAGGACCTCCCCGAGGCACGTCACAGCTCAACGGGACGGCGAAATACGCGATAGAGGTTCGCGCCGTTCGCAAGCTGGGGGAGCGCCAGGAAGTGGGTCCCATTGGGGAGGTCTTCCTGGGCTTGAGCGGGCGCGATGCCATCCACTGGCTTCTCCAGGTCGAGGTCGCTCAATCCATGGGCCCCATCGACGATTGGCGGCTGAGCAGGGAAACCGCCAAGCACATTCTCCAGGTCCCAGAGGACGTTCGCACTGAGTTCGATTGGGATGAGGCTGGGTTCGCGCACTCCTGGGCCACCCTCCGGCGACTTGGCTCGCTAGGCGTCCTGGAACTCGTCGAGGAGATGAGAGGCCCGTCCAATCTCTACAGCGGATACAAGCTCCTGAACGAAGGCAGGCGTCTGCTGGAGTCTGTATTGGTCCCCACGGAAACGCCGTTCTCCATCCTCGCGGCCACGCTCAGCCAGGACGAATCACTGACCGCTCTAGAAAAGGAGGGGGGCGGCAAGCCCGGTCTCGATGCTGTCTTCCACTCCTCGGCCGTCGCTACCGCCCGGCAGGCGCGGCTCGTCGTTCATGAAATCCGCAACGCGCTCATCCCCGCGCAGGTCGCCCTGGGGTCGCTCTACAACTCGGTGGTGGGCAGTCAGGTTGAAGCACAGGTCGCGCGATTCCGTCCCCGCATCGACCCTGGCATCGACCGCGCACTGAAGTTCGTCACCGACCTGCTCAAGACCTCCGAACTGGCCGCTCGTGCTCCCGAGGGTTTCGACGTCCTTCGTGTACTTGCCGATGCAGTCGCCAGCCTCGCCACGTCGCTGCGCATCCAGCTCCATGTGGCCCCGGATCTCCCTTCCCTGTCCGGCTACCGGGAGCGGTTCGTGCTCGCCATCGTCAACCTGTTGCGGAATGCCGAACAGGCCGGTGCCCATCAGGTCCTCATCGACTGCATCCTGGAGGACAACCAGCGGAACCTGCTCCTGACCGTGGACGACGATGGCCCTGGCGTCCGGCCCGAGGACCGCGAGCGCATCTTCCAGCGGGGCATCTCCCTCCGCTCCGGCGGCGCGGGCGAAGGCCTGGCCCTGGTCAAGGAGGTCATCGAAATCGAACTCCACGGCAAGGTCGCCTGCGTGGACAAACCCGATGGCGGTGCCCGTTTCCGGATGCGCCTGCCTGTGGCAGAGAGGACCCCACGATGACTCCCCCAGGCACCGTATTGGTCGTTGACGACGAGCGGCCCTTCTTCGAGACCTACCAGGACATCCTCGTCCCCGAGGGCTACCGCGTCGAATGGGCTCCGGACCGGAAGACCGCCCAGGCCAGACTCCTGGAATCCCTCTGGGACGTCGTCGTGCTCGACCAGCGACTCCAGGGTTCCTCCGGAGGCGACTCCGGCATCGACCTCATCTCGGAGATCGTCCCCACAGGGGCCAAGGTCATCGTCGCGACCGCGTACGCCGACGCGAAGATGATTGAACGGGCCTTCAAGGACGGCGCCTATGACTACCTGGAGAAGGTCCCCACCCTCCCCATGATGTTGCGCATCAAGGTGCGCAATGCCTCTGAAGCCGTGCGGGAGCGCCGCCTCGCCTCGCTCACCCACGCCCAGCGGGAGAAGGAGATCCAGGACCTGTGGGCCGCCTGCCGGTCTGAAACCAACGGCAACCGCAAGGGCCGCCTGCTGGAGGAGCTGCTCGTCAGCCTGTTCAAGACCGTGCCGGGCCTGATGAACACCAGCACCCACCGGACCAGCGCGGACGAGGAGATCGACATCGTCATCCGCAATGAATCCCAGGACCCGTTCTGGGCCGGAGAGCGGAGCAGCTACATCCTCGTCGAGTGCAAGAACTGGTCGAAGCACGTAGGCCCGGGCGAGCTGATCATCTTCCGCGACAAGCTCTGGAACCGGGGCGGACGCTGCCGTCTGGGCTTCTTCGTCGCGGCCGGAGGCTTCACCGAAGGCTTCCACACCCGCTCCGCCACCTTCCGGAAGGACGACCATCTGGTCGTCGCCATCGGCCCGGCGGAGCTGGACGCGCTCGTGCGCTCGACGAACCGCAACGAGACCTTCAAGAAGCTCCACGAGGAAGCGGTCATGAGTGGTAACGGCTCCGCCTGACTCAAGCCCCCGTCGTCGCCAGCCTTGATGCAGAGATGAAGCCCGGCTCCGCCATGATCGACAAGTCGCCCGTCCTGCTCACCACCGAGCGCCTCCACCTGATGCTGCTGCCGCCCGACGCGGCGGAGCGGGTGCTGGCGTACCACGTGGCCAACAAGGACCACCTGGGCCCGGTGTCGCCAGCGCGCCCGGCGACCTTCTTCTCCTCGGCCTACTGGCGCACGCGCCTGGCCCAGGACCGCGAGGACTTCCGCCACGACGTGTCCCTGCGCGTCTTCCTGCTCCCCAGGGGCCAGCCCCTCGCGCTCGCGCCGGTCATCGGCAACGCCTCGCTCGCCCACATCCGCCGGGGGCCGCTCCAGGCCGCGGACCTGGGCTATGGCCTGGATCACCGCCACGAGGGCAAGGGCCTCATGACCGAGGCCCTCCGCGCCTTCTGCGACTTCGCCTTCAGCGCCATGGGCCTGCACCGGCTCCAGGCCAGCCACCTGCCGGAGAACCTGCGCAGCGCCGCCGTCCTCCGCCGCCTGGGCTTCATCCCCGAGGGCTACGCCCGCGACTTCCTCCTCATCAACGGCCAGTGGCGCGACCAGGTGCTCAACTCGCTCGTGGCCCCCGCCGACCCCGGCCTCCGCCGCGGCCCCTGACCTTACGCCAATTTTGTCGATATTGTGGATATGGGGCTTTAATAGCCCCTTGTTCGAAGCTTGGACGCCAATATCGACAGAATTGAATGAGACCCGGGCCCTCCCATTTCCGTGACGAGTTCTGGCGGAATCCGCCGCCGCTGCCTCGTGGCGTCAAGCTGGTGCAGCAGGAAGCCATCGTGGTGCCGCGGGTAGGCCCTCGGGGGGAATCCCTCTACGACCTCGCGGTGGTCCAGCTCCCGGAGGCTCGCGTTCCCGTGTTGTTGGGGTATCGCGCCCCTCTGTTCCCGACGGATGTGCTGAGCCAACGCGAGAAGCTGTCTGCCCTGCGCGAGCAGATTCAACGCAGGGATGCGGATCCGCGCTCGCTTCCCGCCTTCCGGCTCCCGATGCTCGTCACGGACTCGGCCTCCGCCAGCGTCATCGACCTCTGCGAGCGCGAGGAGGTGGGCCTGCTCGACATGCGCGGAACGTTCTTCCTGCGCACAGGCAGCACCTTCATCCGGGTGCAGGGACATCGCCCCCTGGAGCGAACGCCTCGCGAGCCCTTGTTCCATGGCAAGGGATGCCGGCTCGTGCGCGTCCTGCTCCAGTCCCCCGCGCAGCGCTGGACCATTCGCGCGCTCTCCGAGCAGACCCAGACGAGCTACTCCTATGCACATGGAGTCACCACGAGACTCCTGAAGGAAGGCTTCGTCGAAGGAGGCCGCGGCACCGGCTTCCGGCTTCGGGATCCGGTGGCCCTGCTGAGAGCATGGCTGACGAGCGACAAGCCGACAGCCATCACCCGGGAAGGCTTCAACGCTCCAGCCACGACTCCGGACCTGCTCGGCAAGGCCCATGGCCTGCTGACCTCCCAGGGCATCCGCTCGACCTTCACGCTGGCAAGCGCCCTGCGTCCCGACGAACGAGCCGTCTCCGGGCTCCCCCACGGCATCTACCTTTCGGGATCCCTTGAACCCGCCGTCTCGGCGTTCGGACTGCGCCGGATGACTCCGCACAACTTCTTCGTGCTTCGCCCGGAGCCAGCCGCCGAAACCGACGCGGGCGGCATCTACCATGCACAGCGACTGCTACCGCACGGTCCAGCGGTCGCGCTGCCCCAGTTGGCCGTGGACTTCCACCAGAGCGGCGGCAGGGGAACCGAACAGGCGGAGGATTTGGCCCGGCGCTTCGCGCAGGCCCTCCCCCTTTCGGATGAGCCTTGATGACGGATGAAGAGCGCTTCGACGAAATCCTCGGTGAATTGGGCGAGCTGATGCTCGACTTGGGAGACCTTTCCAGCCGCATCATGCTCATTGGAGGGCAAGTCCTCGCGCTGGAGTCCAGGCAGCGGGGTGGAAGCGGGGTCATCTCCATCGAGACCGATACCGGTATCGTGATCGAGCGAGGCTTCTCCTACGAGCCGGATCTGCTGTTCGACGTGGATGGCTCGGACTTCATGGCCGAGCGCCTTCCGGATGTCCTCCGCCATCGAGGCTATGCCAGGACCCGGCACTTCCGCTGGTCGAAGACCTTGCCCGGTGGGCAGATGGACGTGGACCTCTTCGTCCCCAAGGACGTCGACCCCAACGAGCTGCCCACCGGAATGACGCCCTTGCCGGATGCACGGCTGGCGCTCCGCCGCGGTCATGCCGTGGTCCTGGTCGCGGGAAAGCCGCTGCGGATCCTCCTGCCGGATGCCACGGGGTTCCTGACGATGAAGGAACGCGCCAAGCGTGAGCTGCGCCCGGACAAGACCAAGGACAGCTTCGACATGTTCGCCTACGTCAAGCTGGTGGGCCCGCAGGCCGTGCGCGACTCACTGCAGCAGGCGGGGGAGGAAGGACGGACGCTCCGGAACAGATTGCTTCAACTCTTCTGGAACACGGAAGCGCCAGGCCCGCGCGACGTCATCCGCTACGCAGCGAGCCTCGATGCGGACGAGCAGGCCCTGCTGGCCCAGGCGGCGGTCGACCTGTTCTCGGAGCTCTGATCCTCAGCGCGCCGGCGCCCGCACCTTCGGCTTCGACTCCGCCGCCGGCAGGTTCGCGTCGAACCAGTCCAGCGTCCGGAGCAGCCGGTCCTTCTGGTGCTCGGGCTTGCGCAGGCTGTGGCCTTCGTCCGCGTAGATGACCAACTGGGTCTTCACGCCCAGCGTCTTCAGCGCCTTGTGGAACTCGTAGCCCTGCGACGCGGGCACCTCCATGTCCCTTTCACCGTGCAGCACCAGCGTGGGCGCCCTCACCTGCTTCACGCCGTTGATGGGCGAGGAGCGCGTGTACACCTCCGGCTCGTCGTACACCGACGCCCCGAAGTACGGCAGCATCCAGGCGTCGATGTGGTTCGTGCCGTAGTAGCTCTGCCAGTTCGCGATGCCCGCGCCCGCCACCGCCGCCTGGAAGCGCTGCGTCCGCGTCACCGCCCACATCGTCAGGAAGCCGCCGTAGCTCCACCCCGTGATGCCCTGCCGCGCCGGATCCACCGGCGCGGACGCCAGCACCGCGTCCAGCCCCGCCAGCACGTCGCTGAAGTCCCCGAAGCCGAAGTCGCGGCGGTTCGCCTGCACGAACGCCTCCCCCTGGCCGTAGCTGCCTCGCGGGTTGGGCATGAACACCGCGTAGCCGCTCGCCGTGAACAACGCCGTCTGCGGACTGAACGCGGGCAGCACTCCCGCCGCCGGCCCTCCGTGCACCACCGTCACCATGGGCGCCTTGCGCCCGGACGCGTCCGGCACCGGCAACACCAGCCACCCCTGCACCGGCTGCCCGTCGCGCGTCCACGTCACGCTGCGCACGTCGCCCACCGTCACGCGCACGTCCGCGTTGAGGCGCGTCACCTGCCTCCACGCCCCCACCCGCCCCGTCCACAGCTCCGGCGCCTGGGTGATGGAGTCGCGCACCACCGCGCTCGTCACCCCGTCGCTCCCCAGCGACACCGTCACGTGCTCCGGCCCCCTCCACAGCGTCTTCACCGCTCCCCCCCCCGGAGCCACCGCCATCAGCGCGGCCTCGCCCTGCGCCTGCGCCACGAACACCAGCCGCTCCGCCGTGGGCCAGAAGAGGTCCGTGGCCGTCGCCTTCAGCCCCTCCGTCACGTTTTGCGCGGGCGGCACCTCCGCGGGCAGCGCCGCCTTCTCCCCGAACCGCACCTTCGCCGCCAGCCGCTCCGGCACCGACACCACGAGCACGTCCCCGCCCGTGTTGCCCTCGTCGCTCATCAGCCCCTCGATGAACGCGAGCCGCCGGCCATCCGGACTCCACGCGGGCTCCGCCACCTGCCACCGGGGCGCGTGCAAGAGCGACGTCTCCCCCGTCCCCGCCTCCACCGCGTACACCCGCGCGCTCCACCAGTTCGCGTCCCCCGGGGGCTTCGACGCCGTCACCGCCACCCGGGCGCCGTCCGGGCTCCACGCGTACTCGTGGATGAACAACCCCGCGGGCGACACCCTCCGCAGCCGCGCGTCCTCCACCGTCACCACCGCGAAGCGCTTCACCGGCGGGGACGCCTGCACCACGCCCGTCTCCCGCGCCGCCGGCCCCCGGGGCCCCAGCGCGTCCTCCGCGCCCTCGATGACGAGCAGCCCCACGGACGTCCCGTCCGGGGACCACCTCGGCGCCGCCAGCACGCCCTTCACCAGGGTGAGCCGCCGCGCGGGCCCGCCAGCTCCGGACGCGTCCGCCACGTAGAGCTGCTTCGCCCGGCCCTCGCCCGCCGTGGACAGGAACGCGAGCCGCCGGCCGTCCGGGCTCCACGTCAGCGCCCCCTCCGCGCACGGCGCGCCGTCCTTCGACGCGGTGACGCGCACCGGGGCCCGCTCCGGATGCGCCAGCTCCCGCACCTGGAGCCTCGCGGCCTCCGCGGTCCCGGGCACCGACTCCACCCAGGCCACCCGCGTGCCGTCCGGCGACAGCGACACCTCGCGGATGCGCACCAGGCGCTGGAGCGCGTCGTACGTGGCGCTCGCCTCCCCCCGCGCGGGCGCCGCCCCGGACGCCAGCGCGCCCCACACGCAACACCCCACCGCCACAGCCAGGCTTGCCGCTCGCATCCGCCGCCTCCCGCGAAAGACCGGGGCGGAGTGTAGCGGACCCGCCGCTCAGTGCAGTTGCGTGGGCAGCATGGGCAGCCCGTGGAAGAAGCGCCGCCCGCTCTCGAAGCGGTGGTGGAACGTCACGCGCTGGTCCAGGTACAGCCGCGCCATCTCCTCCTCGCCGTACGCGCGGAAGAACGCGGCGCGCGCCTCGTCACAGGCGCGCTCGTACTCCACGCACAGCGCCTCCCAGTCCTCCGGCGGAGGCTCCCCCTCCGGCCAGCCCTCGCCGGTGAGGCCGTAGTCGCGCTCCATCGCGTCCAGCTCGCGCGCCCGCATCCGCACGCGCGGATCCTCCGCGATGGCCTCGTCCGCCATCGCCGTCAGGATGTGCGCCACCAGGAAGAAGCCCGCGTCCGGCGGCACCGCGCCCGCGTCCCGCGCGCCCCGGAACGTCACCAGCAACTGCGCGTCCATCTCCTCGCCGCCCAGCTCCGCCAGCTTCGCCGCCAGCCCGCGCCACCGGGCCTCGGTCTCCAGGGCCTCCCGAAGCACCCCTTCCAGCTCCTGCTCACCCATCTTTTTCATGGTGTCCTCTCCCGGCCCGCGAAAGTCCCTTCCCACGAAGGTTCCCATCCCCGTCTGACGCACGGGCCCGGCAAACCGTGCTGTCCCCTCTTTCCAAGACGTCCCGGCGCGTCAGGTGCAGGACGCCCGAGCGCGGCGCCGTCGCGTGGCGGACGCGCAACCGTGCTCGGGGGGACGGACGGCCTGGCGGCCAGCCCGGCCATTTCGGGGCTGCCGGGGTGACGAACCGCGCGGCCGGTGATTGCGTCCGGCCCCGGCCTTCCGCGCGGCGCCGGGTGTCACCCGCAGGACGCTTGGACGGCGCGCGGCCCCGGCGCGCACATTTGGAGGACGACGGTGGTTGCCGCCGGGCGCGGGATGACGCATCCGCAAGGCATGGGGCCCGCAGCCGGTGGCCCGCCCCGGGGAGCCTTTGCCGGTGTCCGAGCCCGTCGTCACGTTGCCGCCGAAGTCCCAGGTGTCGCCCCGCACGGTGTTCACCGTGTGCCTCGTGGTGCTGGGCGTGATGGCCCTGGTGGTGCTCGTCGCCAAGACGCGCGTGGCGCTCACGCTCACCGGCATCGCGGCCATCATCGCGCTGTCGCTGGAGCACGGCGTGTCGCGGCTGGAGAAGCGCGGCATGCGGCGGTGGCTGGCCATCACCCTGGTGCTGTTCGCGCTGTTCGTGGCCACCGTGGCGCTGGGCCTGCTGGTGATTCCGGACCTGGTGGAGCAGGTGGACGCGCTGGTGACGCAGTGGCCGCACCTGTGGAAGCAGGTGCGCGGCACCGGCATCCTGCGCGCGCTCAACCAGCGGCTGCACAGCCTGGGCTGGAACGAACGGCTGGAGGAGGCCACGCCCGCGCTCGCGGGGCCCCTGCCCGAGCTCCTGATGAGCGCCATTGGCGGCGTGGTGGGCCTCCTGGGCGGCGTCATCACCGTCTTCTTCCTGGTGGTGTTCATGCTGGTGTTCGGCGGCGGCGTGCTCCGGCGCCTGCTGGACCTGGCCCGCCCCGACCACCGCCTGCGCTACGTGCGCGTGCTGCGCAACGTGTACACCGCGACGGGCGGCTACCTGTCCGGCATCACCCTCATCTGCGCCATCAACGCCACGCTCACCACCACCATGCTGGCGGTGCTGGGCATGCCCTTCTATCTGCCCCTGGGCGTGGCCAGCGGCTTCTCCAGCCTGGTGCCCTACGCGGGGCCCATCATCGCGGGCGGCATCATCACCCTGCTCACGCTGGCCACCGGCGGCCTGTGGAAGGCGCTGGCGGTGTTCATCTACTTCCTCCTCTACGGCCAACTGGAGGGCAACGTGATGGCGCCGCTCGTGTTCAAGCGCACCGTGCACGTCAACCCGCTCGTCACCCTGCTCGCGGTCCTCTTCTGCGTGGAGCTGGGGGGCATCGTGGGCGCGGTGGTGGCCGTGCCCGTGGCGGCCACCGTGCAGATCATCGTCCGGGAGGTCCTCCTCTTCCGCCAGGAGCGCCGCGCCGCGGCCGTCCTCCCGGAGCCCTGACGGGCCCCATCCCCGATGACCGCCTCGCCGCTCCAGCTCCTGTTGACGCACGGCTCCGGCCCGCTGCTCTTCCTCGTGCTGGTGGCGGGAGGCCTGGGGCTACCGTTCCCGGAGGACCTGGTGCAGCTCGCGGCGGGCGTGCTGTCGCACCGGGGGGCCATGCCGCTCCCGGCCGCCATCGCGCTGTGCTTCGCGGGCGTGCTGTGCGGGGACACCGTGCTCTTCCTCACCGCGCGCCGGCTGGGACAAGCCCTGTACACGCACCGGCGCACCCGCCGCCTGTTCCCCCCGGAGCGCCGCGAGCGCATCCAGGGTCTGTACGCGAAGCACGGCTCGCGCGTCGTCTTCGTGGGCCGGTTCATGTCCGTGCTGCGCGTGCCGGTGTTCGCCATGGCCGCCGCGGAGGGCATGCCCCTGCGCCGCTTCCTGCTCTGGGACGGGCTGGCGCTGTGCCTGAGCTCGCCCCTGGTGGTGACGCTGGGCTACCTGGGCTCCGCGAGCGTGGACCGCGTGGCGAAGGGCGTGGGCCGCGTGGAGCACTTCGTCGCGCTGGCCGGCGTGGCGGCGCTGCTCGTGGTGCTCGCCGTGCGGCATGCCCGCGAGAAGCGGCCGCCCCGCCCGTCGCCCCGAGGCCCGTGAGCGGCGGTCCCCGCCGCCCCACCTGGGGTTGAAGCAAGCAAGCTCACACTTGTTCTGCATGACCCGGCGCGCGCCGCGCGAATCCGCTATCAACCGGATGGTTTTCCTGGACGAACATCCGAGGCCTCATGACGCTCCCCAGTCCCTCCCAGGCCGGCTCCACGGCGGCGTTGTCCGCGGAAGGGGGCATGGACTGGCTGTCCGGCGGCGGTGAGATGGGGCGGTTGATCCGCTCCATGGACTGGTCGAAGACGCCGCTCGGGCCGGTGGAGACCTGGCCGCAGAGCCTGCGCACGACGGTCAGCCTCTGCCTGTCCTCCACCTTCCCCATCCTCATCGCGTGGGGGCCGGAGCGGGTGCAGCTCTACAACGACAGCTACCGGCCCATCTGCGGCGCGAAGCACCCGGAGTCCATGGGCCAGCGCTTCCGCGACTGCTGGGCCACGGCGCTGCCGGTGGTGGGCGGCGTGTTCGAGAAGGCGGGCACGGGCATCGGTTCCTACATCGAGAACCAGCGCATGTTCCTGGACCGGCACGGCTACCTGGAGGAGGCCTTCATGACCTTCTCCTTCAGCCCCATCCGGGACGAGTCCGGGGGCGTGGGCGGCCTCTTCCACCCCATCACGGAGGTGACGGAGAAGATGCTCAGCGCGCGGCGCACGCAGACGCTGCGCGAGCTGTCCGCGCTCCTGGGCAAGGTGAAGACGCTGGAGGACATTGGCGCCGCGCTGGCGCAGTTGCAGCCGGACGCCGCGCTCGACGTGCCCTTCCTCCTCTTCTACCGCCGCGACGAAGCCGCCCCGCGCATCCGGTGGGTGGGCGGCATGGGCCTGCCCCCGGGCACCGCGTGGAGCCCGGAGGAGGCGGGGCTGGACGGGCCGTGGCCCTTCGCCACCGGGGGCGCGGACCCCGTGGACGTGCCGCGCGCGCCGCTGGACGCGGGCACCGTGCCGGGGCCCTACGAGGAGCCGCCCGCGCACGCGCTCGTGCTCCCCATCCACCCGGCCGGCATGGCGGAGCCCTACGGCCACCTGGTGGCCGGCGTGAGCCCCCGCCGCGCGATGGATGACGCCTACCGGAGCTTCTACGAGCAGCTCCAGGCCACGGTCACCAACGCCGTCGTCAGCGTGCGCACCTACGAGGCGGAGGCCCAGCGCGCGGAGGCGCTGGCGGCCATCGACCGGGCGAAGACGGCGTTCTTCTCCAACGTGTCGCACGAGTTCCGCACACCGCTCACGCTCATCCTGGGCCCGCTGGAGGAGTCGCTCGCGGACGAGGACGCGCCCCTGCCGCCGGCCCAGCGCGCGCGCCAGGAGCTCACCCACCGCAACGCGCTGCGCCTGTTGAAGCTGGTCAACTCGCTGCTGGACTTCTCCCGCATCGAGGCGGGCCGGGTGAAGGCGGGCTTCCACCCCACGGACCTGGCGCGGCTCACCGAAGACCTGGCCAGCGTCTTCCGCTCCGCCATGGAGAAGGGCGGGCTGCGGTACACCGTGGAGACGCAGGACGTGGGCGAGCCCGTCTACGTGGACCGGGACATGTGGGAGAAGGTTGTCCTCAACCTGCTCTCCAACGCGTTCAAGTTCACGCTCCACGGCGGCGTCAGCGTGCGGCTCGCGCGCGAGGGGACGCGGGTGCGGCTCACCGTGCGAGACACCGGCACCGGCATCCCGGAGGCGGAGCTGCCGCGCGTGTTCGAGCGCTTCCACCGCGTGGAGTCCTCGCGCGGGCGCACGCACGAGGGCACCGGCATTGGCCTGGCGCTCATCCAGGAGCTGGTGAAGCTGCACGGCGGCACGCTGGGCGTCCACAGCGTGGAGGGCGAGGGCAGCACCTTCTTCGTGGAGCTGCCGCTGGGCCGCGCGCACCTGCCCGCGGAGCAGGTCCACGACGACGTGGGGACGACGCACGCGGGCAAGCTGGGCTCCGCCTTCAGCGAGGAGGCGCTGCGCTGGCTGCCGGATGCGCCGGAGCCCCTCCCGCCGCCGGGCCCGGAGCCGGAGCCGGTGGGGGCCCCTCGCGGCGCCACCGCGCTGGGGGGCCCGGGCGCGGGGCTCGTGCTGCCGGCGGGGCGCGGGCGCATCCTCGTCGCGGACGACAACGCGGACATGCGCGCGTACGTCAGCGGCCTCCTGGCGCCGCACTGGAACGTGCGCGCGGTGGCGGACGGCGAGGCGGCCTTCGAGGCGGCGGTCGAGCACAAGCCGGACCTCATCCTCAGCGACGTGATGATGCCGCGGCTGGACGGCTTCGGCCTGCTCCAGAAGCTGCGCGGCGACGCGCGCACGCGCGGCATCCCCTTCATCATGCTGTCGGCGCGCGCGGGCGAGGAGGCCCGCATCGAGGGGCTCCAGGCCGGCGCGGATGACTACCTGGTGAAGCCCTTCTCCGCGCGCGAGCTGCTGGCGCGCGTGGACAGCCAACTGCAACTGGCGCGGGCCCGGCGGCAGCTCTCCGACTTCTTCATGCAGGCCCCCTCGGCCATGTGCGTGATGACGGGCCCGGACCTCGTCTTCACGGTCATCAACCCCCTGTTCGCCAAGCTGATGGGCCGGGACATGCTGGGCCGGCCCGCGCGCGAAGCGCAGCCCGTCGGAGGCCACGGCGTGCTGCTCCAGCACCTGGAGCGCGTCTACCGCACCGGCGAGCCCTTCGTGGGCCGCGAGGTCCCGGCGCGCCAGCCGGACGGCCAGGGCGGGCTCCAGGAGCTCATCCTGGACGTGGACATCCACGCCCAGCGCGACGGCGAGGGCCACATCCAGGGGCTGCTCGTCGCCGTGCAGGAGGTCAGCGAGCGGACCCACGCGCGCCAGCAACTGGAGGCCCTCACCCGAGACCTCCAGCACGCGCTCACCGCGCGCGACACCTTCCTGGGCGTGGCGTCCCACGAGCTGAAGACGCCCGTCACCGCGCTGCTGCTGCACCTGGAGATGACGCGCCGGCGCCTGTCCCCCACGCGCAGCGACCCTCCCACACCGGAGAAGCTCCTCGTGGCGGTGGAGTCCGCGCAGCGGCAGGTGGAGCGGCTGTCGCGGCTGGTGGACGAGCTGCTGGACGTCTCCCGCATCCGCGCGGGCAAGCTCGACCTCCACCTGGAGGAGAGCGACCCGATGGAGCTGGTGCACGAGGTCCTGGACATCTTCCGCGAGCAGATGGAGCAGGCCCGGTGCATCCTGCAGCTCCGGGCGGAGCTGAACGTGCGCGTGTGGTGGGACCGCTCGCGCATGCAACAGGTGCTGACGAACCTGGTGTCCAACGCCATCAAGTACGCGCCGGGCACGTCGCTCGGCGTCGGGCTCAGGAAGCACGGCGACCGGCTCATCCTCTACGTGTCGGACGGCGGCCCGGGCATCCCGCCCGAGCACCAGGCCCGCGTCTTCGAGCGCTTCGAGCGCGGAGGCCCGCCCCGCTCCGTGCACGGCCTGGGGCTGGGCCTCTTCATCGCCAGGCAGATCGTCGAGGGCCACCACGGCAAGCTGGTCCTGAAGAGCGCCCCCGGCCAGGGCGCCGCCTTCATCATCGACCTGCCGCTGCCGCCCCGGGCCCAGGCCTGAGCGCGCGCCTTCAGTGCGCGACGCCCGGGGGCTTCACCGGGCCGGGCAGGATGTTCTGGTTCACGTGGAAGAGGTTCTGCGGGTCGTAGGCCCGCTTCACCTCCACCAGCCGCGCGTAGTTGTCGCCGTAGGTGGCCTGCACGCGCTCCTGGCCCTCCTCCATCATGAAGTTCACGTAGGCGCCGCCCGCCGAGTACGGGTGCAGCGCGCTCCAGTACTCCTTCGCCCAGGCGGAGATGTCCGCCGCCCGGTCCGGTGACGGGTCCACCCCGACGATGACCTCCGACCAGCGCGCGTCGCGGAAGCGGAACGCCGTGTCATGCGGGCCCACCCGGTGCGCCGCCCCGTCAATGGGGTACAGGTGCATGGTGGACTGCATGGACGGCAGGCGCTCGGCGAAGTGCACGTGTTGCTCGATGGCCGCGTCCGGGATCTCGCGCACGAAGTCCGCGCGCCAGTACCACTGGTGTCCCGGCGGATAGAGCGCGTCGAAGGCGCTCTGGAGCATGGGGAAGGGCATGGGCATCGCGCCGTGCAGCGCGGGCCTGAGCGCCAGCACGGGCGCGAACAGCTCGTCCGCGCGCGCGGGGTCGCCCGTGTAGCACCACACCACGCCGCACATCTTCTGGAAGTGGAGCGCCTCCGGGAAGGGCGGCGCGGGCGGCACGGTGAGGAAGCCGAAGAAGCCGCTGAGCTCCTCCGGCGCGGCCGGGAGGAACTCGCGGTACCAGCGCAGCACCTCCGCGGCGCGGTCCAGGGGCCAGAGCGTGGGGCCTCCGATGACGGTGTCCACGGGGTTGGCGCGGAAGAGGAAGGACGTCACCACGCCGAAGTTGCCGCCTCCGCCGCGCACCGCCCAGAACAGGTCCGGGTGCTTCTCCTCGTTCGCGGTGACGAAGCGGCCGTCCGCGAGCACCATGTCCACCGCGAGCAGGTTGTCGATGGTGAGCCCGTAGCGGCGCGTGAGGTACCCCAGGCCGCCGCCCAGCGTGAGCCCGGCCACGCCCGTGGTGGAGATGATGCCGGAGGGCACCGCGAGCCCGAAGGCGTGGGTGGCGTGGTCCACGTCCCCCCAGACGGCGCCGCCGGAGACGCGCACCGTGCGGGCCTCGGGGTCCACGCGCACGCCGCGCATGCGCGACAGGTCGATGACCAGCCCGTCATCCACCAGCCCCAGGCCGCCGCCGTTGTGGCCGCCGCCGCGCACGGCCAGGGGGAGCTTGCGTTCGCGGGCCAGGGCCACCGCGGCGATGACGTCCGCCACGTCCGCGCACCGGGCCACCATGGCCGGGCGCTTGTGGATCATCGCGTTGTACAACTGACAGGCCTCCGCGTAGTCGGCGTCTCCCGGCTGGATGAGCGCGCCGCGCAGTTGCGCCCGGAACAGCTCCACGCTGTCCGGCGTCAACCCCGCGGGCAGGCCGGGGCCTGTCTGCGGGCGGTGGGTTTCGAGTGTCATGGCGGTCCCCTCGTCGAGCATCGGCGCCGGCACGGCGCCTGACTCAACGGATGCGCACGGGGGAGGCCCGCGCGGCACCGGGAGGCAGGAGGGGGCCTCCCGGCACGCGCCGACCGGCGGGCGCGGACGTGGCGCTCCGCCCCTCCTCCACCCCCGGGGCGCCACGCTCCCGGAGGAGGATGGGCACGCCCTCGCGGCGCGAGGCTCGCGGCCGCGCGAGCGCACGGGGGCGCTCGCGCTCTCCGCGCGGGGGACGGCTCAGCCCGCCGCCACCTCGCGCAGGCTGTCCTCCACGCCCTGGAGCAGCAGGTCCAGGTCCGCGTCCGGGATGTTGAGCGCGGGCGCGATGTAGACGGTGTTGCCCATGGGGCGCAGGTACAGGCCGCGGCGGCGGGCGGCCTCGTAGACGCGCCACCCGCTGTCCGCGAAGTAGCCTCCGCCGCCCAGGTCCACCGCGCCCACCATGCCCACCGCGCGCGGGCGCACCAGCCCGGGGAGGGTGGCGGCCATGCGCTCGAAGGCGGCCTTCACGCGCGGCGCCTTGCGCTGGACCTGCCCCAGCACGTCCTCGTCGCGGTACACGGCCAGCACCTCGCGCGCCACGGCCGCGCCCAGCGGGTTGCCGCAGTACGAGTGCCCGTAATACAGCGCCCGGTCCTTCGCCCCCAGGAAGCCCTGGAAGATGCGCTCCGACGCGAGCGTGGCGGCGAAGGGCAGCAGGCCCCCGCTGAGCGCCTTGGCCAGGCACAGGAGGTCCGGCACCACGCCGGCCAGGTCCACCGCGAAGCGCGCGCCGGTGCGGCCCATGCCGGTGAAGACCTCGTCGGCGATGAGGAAGGTGTCCACCGCGCGGGTGGCCTCGCGCACCTCGCGCACGAAGTCCGGCGACGACATCCACATGCCCGCGGCGCCCTGGATGACGGGCTCCAGGATGACACCGGCGATGCCGTCCGGATCCGCCGCGAGCGCGGCCTTCACCTGGGCCAGGGCGCGCGCGTGGCCGTCTGCTTCCGCGGGGGACGGCACGTGCACCACGTCGAAGAGGAGCGGGCCGAACACGTCGCGGAACTCGTGCACGCCGCCCACGCTGGTGGCGCCCAGGGTCTCGCCGTGGAAGGCGCCGGTCAGGGTGATGAAGCGGGTGCGGCGGGGCCGTCCGTTCTGCGCCCAGTACTGCGCGGCCATCTTGATGGCCACCTCCACCGCGGTGCTGCCGTTGTCCGAATAGAAGACGCGCGACAGCTTCTCGCCCGAAGGCACGTCCGCCCGCTCCGCGCCCGGGGCCAGCGCCGTCAGCTCCGCGCCCAGCCGGGCCGCGGGGCCGTGCGTGATGCCCGCGAGCGAGACGTGCGCCAGGCTGCCCAGTTGCTCGGTGAGCGCGTGCACGAGGCGCGGGTGGCGGTGCCCCAGGGTGGACACCCACCACGAGCCGTTGGCGTCCAGGTAGCGCCGTCCGTCCGCGTCATGGAGCCAGACGCCCTCCGCGCGGACGATGACCAGGGGGTCCGTCTTCGCGACGTACTGCTCCATGGCGGTGTAGGGGTGCCAGACGTGCTGCTTGTCGAGTCCGACGAGGGTTGCCCGATCCACGGTGGAGGCTCCTGGGTGTGAAGGGGGGTGACGCGCCGCGTGCCCTTCTGCCCTCCCCGGGGACGGCCCGCAACGTCGCGGTGCGACACGTGGGACGGGGGCGAATGGGTGACCGCACCGGGCCTTATCCACCAGCGGACAGGCGGCGGAGGGTGACGCTCAGTGGCGTGCGTCCGGGACGGGACGGTGGGGCCGGTCCGGTGCCGGTGACGTGGGGAGCGCTGACATTGCCGTGACAGGGGGGGTGTTAGCCCTGTGTCTGTCATCACGGGAGAGTCATGGCCATCATCATCTTCTTCATCAGTCACTGGCTGCTCTGCGTCTTCTTCCAGAGCTTCTTCCAGCACCGTTACGCGGCGCACCGCATGTACAGCATGGGGCCGCGCACGGAGAAGGTGATGCACCTGCTCACCTACCTGGTGCAGGGCTCGTCGTACCTGTCGCCGCGGGCGTACGCCATCCTGCACCGCGAGCACCACGCGTTCTCGGACACGGAGAACGACCCGCATTCGCCGCACTACTTCAAGGACGTGCTGCGGATGATGTGGCACACGAAGGAGCGCTACTCGGGCATCCTGACGCGCCGGATCCAGCCGGAGCCGCGCTTCGAGGGTGGCTATCCGGAGTGGAAGCTGGTGGACGAGACGCTGGGCCAGTCCTGGTGGGCGGTGCTGGGCTGGGTGGCGCTGTACACGGCGTTCTACGCGGCGTTCGCGACGTCGCCCTGGATGTTCCTGCTGTTGCCGGTGCACTTCGTGATGGGGCCGGTGCACGGCGCCATCGTGAACTGGTGCGGGCACAAGTACGGCTACCGGAACTTCAAGGGCGCGGACAAGTCGCGCAACACGCTGCCGGTGGACGTGCTGTGCATGGGTGAGCTGTTCCAGAACAACCACCACAAGTACGGCAGCAGCCCGAACTTCGCGGCGCGCGCCTTCGAAATCGACCCCACGTGGCAGGTGATGCGCGTGCTGTCGAAGCTGGGCGTCATCCGCATCACCACGCCCCAGCGCGCCGTGTACCCGGAGCCGCGCGAAGTGGCCCGCCAGAGCGGCGCCGGAGCGCAGGCGGCCTGAGTTCCGGTCCAGACTTGAAGCAACGCGGGGGAGCCGTCCGTCAGGGACTGCTCCCCCGTGGTGCTTCTCAGGCCCGCTGGAGCGTGGCGGCCAGCGCCTCCGCCAGGGTCGTGGTGGGCCGGCCGATGAGGCGGCTCAGCGTGCGGCTGGTGTCGTTCAGGTCGCCCCGGGCGATACCTTCGTCGGAGTTGGCCAGCACGTCGGCGTAGCCCTTGGGCAGGCCCGCCTGCATGAGCGCGGCGGCGAAGTCGGCGGGTGGCAGGTCCTGGTACGTGACGGTCCTGCCGGACTGGCGTGACAGCTCCGCCGCGTACTCCGCCAGCGTGAAGCCCGTGTCACCCGCGAGCTCGTACACCGGGTTCCCGTGGCCCGTGCCGGTGAGCACCGCGACGGCGGCGTCCGCGAAGTCCTGGCGGGTGGCGGGGGCGACGCGGCCGTCCTTCGCGCAGCCCCGGAGCACGCCCTGCTCCAGCGTGCGCTTCGCGGCCTCCGTGTAGTTCTCCAGGTACCAACCGTGGCGCAGGAACACGAACGGCAAGCCTGACGCGCGGATGGCCTCCTCCGTGAACAGGTGCTCCGGCGCCAGCACCATCCGCGACGTGTCCGCGTGCAGGATGCTCGTATAGGCCAGGAGCTTCACGCCGGCCTTCTTCGCCGCGTCCACCACGGTCTGGTGCTGCTTGCGCCGCTGGCCCACCTCGCTGGAGGAGATGAGCAGCGCCGTGTCTCCGCCGGAGAACACGCCGTCCCACGTCTCCGGGCGGCTGTAGTCCGCCTTGCGGACCTGCACGCCGCGCGCGGCCCACTCCGCGGCCTTGTCCGGATTGCGCACCGCGACCGCGACCTGGTCCGCGGGGACCTTCTTCAACAGGCCTTCAACGACGAACCGGCCCAACCGGCCCGTGGCTCCCGTGATGACGAACATGGCTGCCTCCGTGTTTCCCGTGGCCGGGAGCATCGCAAGCCCCCGGACATCCCTGCTCTACACCTCCCGCCCCGCTCGGTTCCAAACCTGTCCGACTGGAGGTCTGCGCGGAATAAGCAGTCCTACGAGCCGCATAGAGGTGGGGTGACATCGCAAGAAG
>NZ_JAIQDD010000047.1:0-25477 GCF_020036995.1 Corallococcus sp. AS-1-12
GTGGTCTCCGCCGAGTGGGTGGAGATGATGCGAAGGCTCGTGCAGGCGGGCGTCATCTCCGGCTCCGCCGCCAGCGCTGCCGTCCTCATCCAGGGCGGACAGGTCATGATGGCCCAGGCGCATCAGGACCTCCCCAAGGGCGTGCGCGACGCGTTGGGGGACAGCCCGGAGGTGCGCGGCATGCAGGTGACAGACAGGGCGGGGGCGGGCATGTCGGATGCCCCGAAACATCACGTGCTTCCGCAAGAGCACCGCGAATGGTTCGAGCAGCGCGGCTTCAAGGGCGACATGGACATCGACCAGTTCTGCGTCCGGTTGGAGCAGGCCCACCACGAGGCCATTCACGGTGGCGGCGACTGGAAGCTGGGACGCACCTGGCCCGGAGAATGGAACAGGATGATCATGCGGGTGCTGCTCAAGGCCGAGAGTGAAACAGGCCGCGTGTTGACTCGGAATGAAGTTCTGAAGATCGTCGCAAGGACCATGAAAGGCTACGACATCCCAACGAACTTCACTTCTGGGAGAGGGCGATGACCGACGGGCGCTCATGGCAGGGCAATTGGCGCGTCCGGCTGTACGAGAGGGTCCGCGAGCGGGGTTACGACTCGCTGACGGCTTTTGCCGAGGCGCGACCCGCTGTCCCCATGTATCTCCTCGCCAAGGAACTCGGGAAGGACGACATCGCTGGGGTGCAGGTGTTGAAGGGGCTGCTCGACGAAGCGGAACGGCACAAGCAGGTCACACGCTTTGTTCGGGATGTGCTCGTGAGAGAGTTGTCCGAGAGCCTTCCTGACGGTTGGCCGGCCGTCATGAACGACGAAAACCGCTTCGAGGTCGCCCAGGCGTTGGGCTGCTGGTACGGACACATCCCTGAGTCCTACCTTGAGCGTGCTGATCAGGTCATGGCAGCGCTTCGCGCCAATCCGCCCCCTGCTGGCTGGCGTCCGCTTGGACCTGACGACGAACTGCTCCGCACGCTCTTGCCCGACGAAGAAGCCTGACCCGGGAGGCGCGGCGTGAGCCGCCATCCCGCAGGCGCCAGTGCCACGGGAGGAAAGCGGGCCCGTCCTGTGCGGCGAGCCCGCTGGGTTCCTTCACGTCAGCGGACGCTCAGGTTCAGGATGGCGTGGGTGCCCATGACGGCGCCGAAGGTGTCGGCGATGGTCACCAGCGCGGACTTGTGCAGCACGTCGTGGGGAATGGTGCCGCCGCCGGGCGCGTCGATGTCCCGGGTGGCCGAGGCGTCTTCCGCCACGATGACGTTGTAGCCGAGGGGCACCGCGTCACGCGCCGCGCCGGACACGCAGGCGTGGGTCATCAGGCCGGAGATGATCAGCGTCTTGATCCGGGAGATCTGCAGCTCGTGATGGAGCTCCGTGCCCTGGAACACGCTGATCTGGTTCTTCTTGACCACCTTGTGGTGGGCGGCCGGCTGGAGGTCCTTGTGGCAGAACACCGTCGCGCTGTCGTGGGCGAAGACCGGAGCGCCGGACGGGCTCACGTGCCACACGTGGAAGACCGGCAGCTTGTGCCGATCCGCGAAGGCGATGAGCCGCCGGGCGTTGTTCAGCGCGCGCGTCCCATCCGGAATGGGCAGCTTCCCGCTGAAGTACTCCTCCTGGAAATCGATCACCAGCAGGGCGGTGCTGAAGGGGTCAAGCGAGTCCGGGGCGGATGCGCCAAGGATGGTGCGGATCGTGGGGTGCGACACTCTGTTCTCCGGGTCGGGGATGGACGGCCACGCCAAGTCTACTCACCAGACCCTCTGATTTTCCTGAATTCCTTGTTGTTCGTCCAGGGCCTGGGCCAGCAGCGCGGCGTCCCGGAGCAGGGCCTCCAGTCCTCCCGCTCCCTCGGTGACCCGGTAGTAGCCGCGAAGCTGTCCCCGGGCGTCCACGAGGACGAAGTGCTCTCCGTGGAAGACGCTGAAGAAGTCGTCCTCGCCCGCGTCGGCGTCGCGGCCCATCATCACCCGGAAGCCCTCCAGGACGGTCGTCTCCACCGCGTCCAGCGGGCCCGTCAACAGCGTCCAGTTGGACGTGTCGATGCGGTGGTCGCGCGCATAGGCGCTCAGCCGCTCCGGCGTGTCGTGGCGCGGGTCCACGCTGAACGAGGCGAAGCGGACGTCCAGCCCCTGCTCCCGGGTCTGTCGCTGCACGCGCAGCATCTTCTCCGTGAGCAGCGGGCACACGGTGGGGCAGCGGGTGAAGAAGAAGTCCGCGACATAGAGGTGTCCCCGCATGTCGGCGTCGGAGAAGGGACGTCCCGTCTGCGCGGTCAGCTCGAAGCGCGGGAGCGGCCCGTACCGGGGCAGGTTCTCCGCGGCGATGCGCGCACGCTCGCGTTGAACGCGAGGCCACGCGGTGAACAGCAACGGGATGACCAGCGCTCCCGCGAGCACGAAGAGGGAGGTGGGCTTCATAGCGGAGGACAGGTGCGCAGGCAGCGCGCGTCCGTGATGACGCGCTCGGAAGTGGAGGGGCCCTGGTTCACGTCGTAGACGCCTCGGACCTGGAGGCGTGGGTCCACCAGCAACAGGAGGCGTCCGCTGTCCCGCAGCGGCCGCCAATCCGGGTGGAGCACCGTGGCGTCGCGCGACGATGCGAGGACGACCCGGACCGGGATGCCGTCCGCCTCCAGCCGCTCCTGGACCTGCCGCAGGAAGGGAAGGGGAGCCACCGCGAACGGGAGCAGGGCGAGCTGTCCCTGAAGCTGCCCGGGCTCCACCGGCTGGCCCCGCTCATCGCGAAGGGTGAGCTCGGGCAGGGGCCCATACGCAGGAGGCGGTGCCTCCAGCTCCCACGCGGCGTTCGAAGGCGGCGCCTCCGACCAGGCGAAGTCCAGCACCCGCACGAGCGCCGCGCATGCCAGCGCGGACATGGTCAGCCCCGCGGCTCCCAGCACCCCGAACACCCACGAACAGGACCGCGCGGAGGGGGACGGAGGGGCGGACATGACGGCGCACCCTCGCGCATCCAGACCGCCCGCGCGATGCGACACCTTGTCGCAGAACCCAGGCCGGCCTCTTCCGCTACACCGTCAGCGTGATGAAAGCACTGCTGATGGGAATGCTGTTGCTGGGCGCGACGCCCTCCGCCACTCCAGACGCCGGGAGCGACGCGGGACAGGTGAGCGCGGCCACCCCCGTGGGGACGGTGGCCAGCGCATCCGGCCGGCTCCGCGTCGAGGTCCTCTCTTCGATGACACCGCTCCGGAGAGGCGTTCAGACGTTCCAGGTCCGGGTCACCGACGCCGCGTCTGGCAAGCCGGTGCCCGGTGTCGTGCTGACCGTCCAGCCCTGGATGCCCGCCATGGGCCATGGCATCCCCGAGGACCCCCGCGTCACCGCGCGAGCGCCGGGGGACTTCGAGGTCTCCGACGCGGACCTCTTCATGCCCGGTGTCTGGGAGCTGCGCTTCACGCTGAAGGGGACGGTGGAGGACTCCGCGACCGTGACCCTCAAGCTGGGGCGGTAGCTCAGGACTGGAGCGCCTCGGGGGCCGACGCTCGCGGCATCAGGCCGCTGAACTCGTAGATGAACGCGCCGTTCTCCGTGACGTCCACCGTGCAGGCGCCCGCGCGGGACAGGCCTTCGAGCACCTCCTTGGCCTCGGTGAACGTGAGCTGACTGCCCGCCGCCACCTCGGCGATGGTGACGCGGCCCCCGTGCTCCTTCGCGCAGCCGAGCACGGCCCGCTCGATGTCCCGCTCGTTCAGGGCGGGCCGCACCCCCGGCGCATCCCTCAGCTCGGGCGGCAGCTTCGCGCGCCGCGCGGAGCGGACCAGCGCCAGTCCCCCGAGGATGAAGACGGCGGCGAGGATGAACCCCGTGACCGTGTTCTCCGCCTTGTTCTGGCGCAGGTTGTCGATCTCCACGCCGAAGCCGATGACGCCGAAGGCGGCCAGCGCCCAGCCGATGATGTTCTTCATGAAGCCCCCATGGCGGTCCCCGCGCCGGTTCATAGCAGAAGGGGTGCGTGCCCCCTCGCACAAGGCCCTCTCGGCGTGGGCCCGGCGTTCGACGGCCTGCGCGGCGCGAGGCTGCGCGTTACACCCGGGAAACCATGCCGACCGACCCGTCCAGCACGCCACGCCTGCCCGTCGTCTTCATCCCGCACGGCGGTGGCCCGTGGCCGTTCGTGGAGCTGGGCCTGCCGAAAGCGGAGGTCCAGGCGCTCGCGGCCTGGCTGCGTCAGGTGGGCCAGCAGCTCGCGACGCGACCGAAGGCCCTGCTCGTCATCTCCGCTCACTGGGAGCGACCCGTGGCCACGGTGATGACGTCCGCGGCGCCGCCCCTCCTGTATGACTATTCCGGCTTCCCGCAAGAGGCGTACCGCATCACCTGGCCGGCGCCGGGCAGCCCGAGCCTCGCCGCGCGCGTGCGCGAGCTGCTCTCCGCCGCGGGCCTCCCCTCCGCGGAGGACAGCGCGAGAGGCTACGACCACGGCACCTTCATCCCGCTGAAGCTCATGTACCCGGAGGCGGACATCCCCTGCGTCCAACTGTCTTTGAAGCAGGGGTTGGATCCAGCGGAGCACCTGGCGCTGGGCCGGGCGCTCGCGCCGCTCCGCGACGAGGGCGTCTTCATCATCGGCAGCGGGATGACGTTCCACAACCTGCGCGCCTTCGGAGACCCGCGCGCGCACGAGGTCTCCGCGAAGTTCGACGCCTGGGTCCAGGATGCCGCCACCGCCCCCGCGTCCGTCCGTGACGAGATGCTCAGGCTGTGGACGCAGGCGCCCTACGCGCGGCTCGTCCATCCGCGCGAGGAGCACCTGCTCCCCTTGATGGTCGCCGCCGGTGCCGCCGGGGAGGACCGGGGCACCACCGCCTGGTCCGGCTCCATGATGGGGGCGCGCCTCTCCGGCTTCCGGTTCGGCTGACGCGGAGGGGCGGCGCATGCCCGCCCGCCCTCCGGCCAGGGGGGAGGGAACTCCGGGCAGCCAGGCCCAGGCCCCACCGGCCGTGGTTCCCGGCGGGGCAGGGTGTCCCCAGCTTTACCGGGGGAGAGCGGGCTCGCGCGCCATGCAGGGGATTCCCTCCGGCCGTGGGCTCCTTCGCACGACGCGGGAGGACGTGGCCAATGCGGAGAATGCGCGGGACGGCGGGCCTGCTGGTGTTGGGCCTGGTGGGACTCGGGGGGCTGTCAGCGTGCAACGGCGGCGAGCCGAAGGCCGAGGGCCCTTCCGCGAAGCACCGCGAGGGACGCTCGGAGGTGCTGCGCGGGCTGATGGCCTCCAAGGAGACCGTGGACCCCAAGGCCCTGAAGGCCGCGGGCGCGGATGTGAAGGGCGCGCAGCCCCCAGCTCAGGAAGGAACGGGCGGCTCCGGTCAGCCGCAGCGGCCCATGGGCTGGACCGCGGGCCGCGTGTCCTGGGTGGGGGACGACGAGCTGCTCTTCGTGGACGGCCATGGCCTGGAGCAGGAGGTCCGCGTGGACGAGGCCACGCGGTTCAAGCTCGGCGACGAGAACGCGCAACTGCACGACCTGTCCGAGGGCGACGAGATCCGCGTCACCTACGAGGACCAGGGGCAGGAGTGGGTGGCCCGGGACGTGGAGGCCGTGCCCGTGGTCAAGCCACCCGGGCCCAACCCCGAGTCCCCGCCGCTGCGCTGACTAGAACGCGCCTCCGTCCGCGCGCCGCCCCGGCGAGGACTGCAGCCCGGGCGTCAGCGTGGTGTGCAGCACGAAGCCCGCGTCCGGTGACAGGTCCGGGGAGCGGTTGATGGACACCGCGTCCACGGTGCTGGAGTACTCGACGCGGTCCACGACGCCGCCGTCCGGGCGCTTGAGCTGCACGGCGTCCGACGTGTTGTTGAGCGCCAGCGTCCCGCTGGAGGCCGCGAGGGTGTCGGGCGTGCCGGCCGGGAAGCCCGCGGTCCCACCGAAGATGACCAGGGGCCGGCCCGGGTGCAGCACCGTTCCCGCGGCGAAGACGTGCTGCGGGTTCAGGGCGTCCCACAAGGTCCAGCCGGACAGGTCCACCGGGGCGGTCCCCGCGTTGTAGAGCTCCACGAACTCGTGCGCGGTGCCGCCCGGGAGCGCGGGCTCGTTGGCGAGCAGCTCGTTGATGATGACCCGGGGCTCCGTGCGCGTGAACCAGATGCGGCCGGGGGTCATGTCGAAGCGGGACGCGTCGGCCGTGTCCACCACGCGCAGGCGCACCAGGCTGCTCTCCATGTCCGGCACCTTCCACGTGAAGGTGCCCGTGCTCGCGCTCACGGAAGGCGCCAGGACATCCCAGGTGTCGCCGCCGTCGTAGGTGGCCTCGATGCGCACGGTGCCCACCCCCGCCGAACGCCACTCCAACGTCAGCGAGGCGCCCACGATGAACGTGCCCCCCAGGGGCGCGATGACCCGCACGCGCGGGCCGGGCACGCCGCTCAGGTCGTAGCGCGTGAGCACGGGGTAGTGGTCGCTGACGGTGCGCGCGTAGTCCGGGATGGACGTGTCGGGACGGAGCACCTGGACGCCGCCGGGCACCGCGTCCACGGCCACCTCGTCGGTGACGAGCGTGTGGTCGATGACGTCGTTGTACTCCGTGGTGGTGCGGAGGGTGGCGTCGGTCAGCACCTTCGTGAGGAAGGTGTAGTGCGTGGGGTCATCCAGGAAGTTCGCGTAGGGCGTGGGCAGCGCGACGCCGTTCTCCTTGCTGATGGACTGGTCCAGGTCGTCGTTCCAGTCGCCGATGACGAGCACGCGCGCTTCGGGGAGCCACTGGTCCAGGTAGTTCTTGAGGGCGGCCGCGGAGCGCTGGCGCTGGCCGTAGGACGTCAGGTCCTCGAAGGCCTTCATGTGCGTGACGATGACGACCAGCGGCGCGTCCTCGCCGTGGATGCGGGTGGTGAAGTCCACGCGCAGCGGCGGGCGGCCTCCGAAGTCCGCGGCCTGCGCGGTGAGGATGACCTGGGCGCTGCGGTAGGTGAGCGAGCTGTCGTAGAGGATGCCGGGCTTCTGCTCGCCCGCGGAGTAGAGCGACGTGCCGCTGAGGACGTAGTTGGTGTTGTTGGCGAGGAAGCCGTTGAAGGGGCCGGGCAGCCCGGCCTTGAGCGTGTTGAAGTCCGCGGTGTCCACCATCTCCACCAGGCCCCAGACGTGGGCGCCCGCGCCCGCGATGACGTCCCGGGCCCCCGCGACCTGGAGGTCGTCGGGCACGCCGCCGTCGGAGGTGGAGTTCACCGGTCCCTGGTTGGGCGCGCCGAACCACTCCAGGTTCCAGTGGCCCACGGTGAACAGGGAGAGAGGCGGCTCCACCCGCAGCATCAGCCGTGCGGACGCGGTCTGGCCGTCCGCGTCGCGCACGATGACGGTGAGGGGCACCGTGCCCGCGCCGGTGGGCGTGCCGGACAGGGCGCCGTCGGGGGACAGGGTGAGCCCCGCGGCCAGCGTGCCGGTGAAGCTCCAGGTGAGCGGCGCCCGCCCGCCGGAGGCCGTGAACGTCATGGCGTAGGGCTGCCCCACCCGTCCGTCCCCGAGCCCCAGGGACGTCACGGTCAGCGCCGGAATGCCTGCATCCGGCACTCCCGCATCGGAGGACACGCCGCCATCGGTGGAGACGCCGCCATCGGAGGACGCGCCGCCGTCACCTGACGCACCGCCATCGGTGGAGACTCCGCCATCGTCCGGTACTCCGCCGTCACCTGACGCGCCGCCGTCGGTGGAGACTCCGCCATCGTCCGGTACTCCGCCGTCATCCGACGCTCCGCCGTCACCCGATGCGCCGCCATCGGTGGAGGCGCCGCCATCGTCAGTGCCACCACCATCGGTGGAGGTGCCGCCATCGACGGATCCGCCACCGTCGTCAGTGCCACCGCCATCGACGGAGGCGCCGCCATCGGAGCTCACTCCTCCGTCGGCAGGTACGACCGGCGTTGGCGGTGTGGATCCGGGGCACGCGGCGAGCAGCAGGGCGAGCAGGGGCGCGACGATGCGGGCAAGGGACATGGAAGCCATCCGGTCCAGACGCCGGAAAGGGACCGCGGCCCATCGCGATGACGGGCGGTGCATCCCCATGCTTCCAAGAGTGACACATCCCCCTGTCATCCAAGAAGAAGGGCCGCGCTCCCCGGTGGGGGAACGCGGCCCTGGATCAATGCAAGGTGTCAGACGCTGCGACTACGGGTTCGCGACGCCCCAGGACGGAGCGCCCACGGCCCAGTCGGACGCGGTGTTCGTGTCCGTGGCGCTGACGCGACGGATGGTGTTGCTGGCCGGCGTCGCGTTGTTCGTCGGCACGTTGGTCCAGTCCGCGGACACGGCCGCCGCGGTGGGCGTGGAGGTCGTCGTGCACAGGGCCCCGCCGCAGTCCGCGGGCAGCCACTGCCCGGCGGCCTGGATGGCCTGGAGGTTGCCCGGGAAGGCCGCGGGCGGCGTACCCGAGTTGCGCGCGAAGGGAACCGCGTCCTGGATGGCGTTCTGCGCGTCACGCACCAGGATGACGCGGCTGGAGAAGGTGATGCCCGTCGTCCCGCCCTTGAAGTCCCAGGCCGTGTCGTAGTTGGCCGGGTTGCTGCTGGTGGGGAACTGGTCCTTCGCCGTGGTCTCGCTGTCGACCGTCCCGGCGATGTGGACCACGATGATGTCGCCCTCGGCCACGGACACGTCCGGCAGGGTGGCCAGGGTCGTGGCGGAGTTCACGTCCTGCAGCAACTGGAGGCCCGCCGTCGTGCCGGCGGAGACGACCTGCAGCTCCACCAGGTCCAGGCCGCTCGCCGCGCTGGGCTGCACCTCGGTGATGCGCAGGACCGCGCCAACGCGGTAGCCCTTGAAGGCCGCCGAGTTCGGGCTGGTGACGGCGCCACCCACCGTGTCCTTCACGGAGTTGGCGACCGACACCGTGTAGTCCGTCCCCGCGACCTGCTCGCTGGTCGTCACCAGGACGTCCTTGCCGCTGACCGTCGCGCTCTGCGCCTGGAGGCCACCGCTGAACGTGAACTGCGTCGGCACCGCGGTGAGGCTGGCCGCGTCCACCGAGCGGCTGAAGGAGACCTTGACCTGCGTGAGCGACGTCGCGAAGGCGCTCGCCAGCGTCGGGGCCGGGCAGGTGGCGGTGAGCTGGTCCGGCGAGAACACGGACACCTGGGGCTGGGCGGTGAAGCGCCAGACGATGCCGGTGGGCACGGTCACGTCGCAGCCGGAGACCAGGTCCAGGCCCGTGGACAGCTCGGTGGGCACGCGCAGCCGCAGGGGGCTGGGGGACGGCTCACCCGGGGTGATGACCGGGAAGGCGGTGAAGGCCGTGCCGCTGCCGGCGCCCGCCTCCAGCTTGCCGGACACGGTGACCAGGCGGCTCTCGTAGAGGCTGGTCGTGCCCGCGTCCTCGAAGGTGCTGACGGCGTTCACGTCCACCTTCAGGCCCGCGGGCGTCGCCGTATCCAGGCTCCACACGCCGTGGTTCTTGCTCACCACGGTCAGGTCCGTGACGGTCTTCGCCACGTTGAGCCCGCTGATGATCTCCTTGTCCGTGACGTTCAGCGTCACGCGGTCACCCACGGCGACCGTCGTGGTGGACGCGGAGTCGCGCACGAACATCGCCGGGCCGTTGGCCTCGGCCTGCAGGAAGAAGCCGGCGGCCTCCGTGGCCGCGCTGCCCGCGACCTCGGGCTTGATGAAGGTCACGAACGCGCCGCTCACGGGCAGCGGCGTGGTCAGCGCGCCCGCCGGGGCGGCGATGAACGCGGCGATCTGCGCGCTCGTGTCCGCCAGCGGCGTGGTCACGCTGGAGGGCGTGCAGGTGTTCGCCGCGATGTCGCAGGACTCGGTCAGCGCGCAGGCCGGGCTGCACGCCTGGGGACCCGTGCCACCGTCCGTGCCGGCGTCCGTCTCCGTGCCGGCGTCCGTGCCCGCGTCCACGTTCGTGCCCGCGTCCTCCTCCGTGCCCGCGTCCTCCTCCGGAGTGGTCACCGTGCGCAGCTCGCACTTGTTCTCCACGCAGGCGTACACCTGGCCCGCGGGCGGCGTGCCCTTGTCACGACAGTCGTACAGGTCAACGCACTCGTCGCCGCAACCCGTGCCGACCGTGACGAACACGGTGGTCACGAGCGCCGGCAGCCAGCTCCGCTTCAGGCTCTGCTTCAGCATGTGCATGCCTCCCAAATGGGGGTCCAGATTGCAGGTGCGGTCCCCCTTACACCCGAAAACCGAGGGGCGTCCATTTGCCCAGCCACCTGCCACGTCCCTGTCACGCGAAAGGACGTCCAGAGGCCTGGGAATCAACGGAACTCAGGGACTCTTCCGTGCTGCGGTGGACGATGGACCCGCGTACAGGTCGATGACCTCGCTGATGCCGCGCTGGCACACCGCGCAGAAGGGCACCCGGTCGCGGGTGAACATCATGCAGTCCATCTGCGGCCGGAAGTAGCCCTTCGCCTCGTAGTGCGCGCCCTCGAAGGCGCCCACCTTCCCGGAGAACTTCTGCGTGCCCAGGAACTTCTCCTCCCAGTCCCGCTGCGCCACGAAGAGCGCGTCCATCTCCGACTCGGGTTTGCGCTCCGTGCGAATCTTCTGCCGGCGTTGCTGCACCTGCAGGGCGTGCGCGTCATAGGCGGGCTGATTCCAGGGCGTGGGCAGCGGGGTCCCCGGCGCCACCAGGTCCTTCCACTTGAGCTGGGCGGGGTCGTGGAGGGCGGTGACGTTCTTCTCCCAGGGCTCCACGCGCTCGTCGGGCGCGGCGCCGTAGATGGGGGCGGAGGTGTAGTACTCGTCCGCCAGCCCCGCGAAGTGGTGGCCGAACTCGTGGACGAAGACGTAGGGCGCCCAGAGGCTGTCGGCGGCCACGGTGCTGAAGAGGTTGAAGATGCCTCCGCCGCCGTAGGTGTTTCCGTTGGAGAGGATTTCAACGAACTCGTAGGGCGCGAAGGCGGCGGTGTCACGCAGCGCGGCGTTGTCGAAGGTGAGGATGTAACGCTCGGCGCCGAAGGCGTCGTAGGTGGAGCCCAGGGGCGGGCGGCGGTGGACGCCGGTGGAGGGCCGGGAGATGCCGGACTCGGCCGCCCTGGGCATCAGCCCCCAGACGTTGAAGTCCGCCTTGCGCTCCTTGAAGGGGGAGTAGCTGAAGAGGATGTTCACCAGCTTGCGCGCGTCCTTCTCGAACTTGGCGCGCTCCGCCTCCGTGTAGCCGTCCCCCAGGATGAGGAAGTCCACCTTGTCCCGCGGCGGCCCGTTCTCCAGCAGCTTCAGCAGCGGGCCCGGCGCGGGCGGCGAGGACGGATCCACGAAGGGGTCCTTCGGATCCACCACCAGCGACCAGATTTCGCGGAAGGCGTTCTGGGCGTCGCGCTTCTTCAGGATGACCTGGACGGGGCTGTCCGGGGCGGGGAAGCGCAGCGATTCACTGAAGGTGCGGTGGGCCTGCCTCGCCTCGTCCGTCAGCTCCCACTCGCCGAAGATGGAGGCGAAGCCGCGCGAGAACACGAGCCGGTTCGTCTTCCGGTCCCGCACCTCGAAGAGGTACTTGCCCAGGTTCGTCTCGTCGATGGCCCGCGCCGGGTGGCCCGGCCAGGGCAGGGGCTCCACCACCAGCCGCTCCAGGCTGAAGCGCTCCTCGGTGGCGTTGCCGGTGTGGAAGTAGTCGACGCGGAACGTCCGGGGCGCGGCGAGGGCGGTGCTCGCCGTGAACAGCAACAGCAGGAGGGAAGCGCGCATGGGGCGCGACTCTACGCGCCCGGCGCTCCCCGGCCAGGAACCCGGAGGCGGGACCGTCCGCTCAGAACGCTCCGGAGACGCTCGCCGCCGCGCCCGTCTCGTCCGCCGTCACCCCCAGCGTCACGGGCGCGGGCTTCGCGGGGGAGGACACGAGGAAGAGCACCGCCCCGGTGAGGACCGCCGCGCCCCCGCCCACGAGCAGCCCCGTCATCAGGTGGCTCTTGCCCACCAGCGAGTCGCGCAGCGCGACGGCCCGCGCGTCCGTGCTCACGAGCTGGCCGCCGTTGGCCGCGCGGCGGTCCTCCAGGCCGTTCAGGTCCTTCTGGGCCAAGAGCCGCACCACGCCCGCGCCGCCCAGCGCCACCGCGCCCGCGCCCATCGCCACGTACGACGCCGTGCGCAGGCCCGTGCGGGGCGGGGTGCCGCCGGAGACGTCCTCCGACAACAGATTCGGCGCGGTGAGGTCCGCGCCCGTGCCGGAGGCGCTGGCCGTGCCCCGCGCGCCGCCCGCGTCCCAGGGCGCCTTGCCGTTGGCGTTGTTCATCACCACGAGGTTGGAGGGCGAGCGCCCGGTGGTGACGAAGTCCACCAGCGCGGAGAGGGCCTCGCCGGGCGCGTCCAGGCCCTGCGTCTTGAAGCCGCCCTCGCGCAGTTTCTGCCCGCCGTCGACGTTGAGCACCGTGGCGGCGAACCACTTGGGCCCGCTGCTCGCGCGCTCCAGCCGCACGACGATGACCTCCTCCACGCCCAGCGTGCCGCCCAGGCGCACCGCGTGGCTCCAGGTGCGCTCCTCGTTGCCGTCCACGGCGGAGAGGCACGGGAAGGGCGCGGCCGTCACCGACCCCTCGTAGGCCAGGTCCACCAGCAGCGGCGTGTCCGCCCCCTGCGCCTGCACCTGCCGGGGGAAGCTCACCGCGTCCCCCTTCACCATCGTCAGCTCGTACGCGCCCGCGGGCAGCTCCAGCGTGAGCGGCGTCTGCCCCACGCCCAGGCCCTCCAGGTACACGTCCGCCGCAGGCAGTGTGGACTTCAGGGACAGCTTCACCTTGGGCGTCCTGGCCAGGTCGCGGCGCACCTTCTCGAAGGCCTGCCGGATGGAGGGGGCGTACTGGTCCGGGTCCAACTGGTACTTCGGCTGGAGGCGCAGCACCTGGAGGAACGCCGCGTCGCTGTCCTTCGCCTTCCCCTGCGCCCGGTGGTTGAGCCCGTGCAGGAGCTGCGCGTGGGCGAAGAGCTTCCAGCGCGGCTCGCCCGGCGGCAGGCGGCGGATGTCGCCCAGGGCGTCGTCCAGGAGCTGGGACGCGCGGGCGTTGCGGCCCTCGTAGAACTGGTCCTGCGCGGCGTCCAACTGGCGCTGGAGGTCCTCGAAGGAGCGCGAGGAGGCGGGGAAGAGGCGCTCGGCGAACTCGGGCGCGCCCAGCACGCGCTGCTCGGGGCGGGCGCGCAGGGCGTCGTAGAACGCCTTGGACTGGCCGCTCAGCTCCGCGTCCCGGCAGTCGCCGCTGGAGACCACCAGCCGGTGGGGCGCGGCCCCCGAGGCGGTGGCGCACATCAGGCACAACAGCAGCGCGAACGCGGGCGGCTTCGGACGGAAGGGCATGGTCACGTGGGAGTGGAAGGGATTGGCCGGACCGGCGATGCAGGCCGCGTTCCGTCCTCTACCGGACTGCCCACCCTCCAGGCCAGCGGCCCCCCCGTGCCTGCCTCCCGGTCCCGCGCGTGGACCCCCGTCCGGATTCGGAGGCCCCCTGCCTCGCTGCCTGCCCTCCGGGTGAGTCACCGCCGTCCCGGGTGCGACGCCGGGCGTCATCCCCACCTTTCCGTCCACGAACCCTCTTGAACGCTCGGGCCGTCCAGAGCCGGCGGGCCGGCCAACGCCAACAAGGACCCCAGTCCATGGATCGCATCTGGAAGAAGAAGGTCATCGTCATCACGGGCGCCTCCAGCGGGATTGGCCGGGCCACCGCGCTGCTGCTGGCGAAGAAGGGGGCCCACGTGGTGCTCGCCGCGCGCCGGGAGGAGCCCCTGGAGGAGCTGGCGGCCGAGTGCGAGTCCCACGGCGTCCAGGCCCTGATGGTCCCCACGGACGTGTCGGACGCGGCGGCCGTGCGGCGGCTGGCGGAGGCCGCGGTGGAGGCCTTCGGCCACTTCGACGGCTGGGTGAACAACGCGGGCGTCTACATGCTGGGCAGCCTGGAGGAGACGCCGGACGAGGCGTTCCGCCAGCTCATGGAGACCAACTTCTTCGGCACGGTGAGCGGCGCGCGCGCGGCGCTCTCCCAGTTCCGCCGCCAGGGCTACGGGACGCTCGTCAACGTGTCCTCCACCTTCGGCGCCGTGCCCGCCCCGTACCTGAGCGCCTACGTGGCCTCCAAGTTCGCGGTGCGCGGCTTCTCCGCGTCGCTGCGCCAGGAGCTCTTGAACACGGGCATCGACGTGTGCACGGTGATGCCCGCCGCCATCGACACGCCCCTGTGGCGCCACACGGCCAACTACACCGGCTGGCGCATCCGCCCGGTGGAGCCCGTCTACACGCCGGAGCGCGTGGCCCGCACCATCCTCCGCGTGCTGCGCCACCCCCAGGACGAGGTGAGGGTCGGCGGCGCCGGGAGGAGCTTCTCGGCGATGCACGGCCTGCTCCCCGGCACGTTCGAGCGCACCCTGAAGGCCGGCACGGACGTGCTGCACTTCCAGGACGAGCGGCAGGGCCCCACCCCCGGCAACGTCTTCCAGCCCATGGCGGAGGGGGCCACGGTCTCCGGCGGTTACCACGGCACCGGAAAAACATGGCTGCGGCGGTTGCTGGTGGCGGGAGGCTTGGCCGCCGCGGCGGTGACGCTGCGCCGGCGTGCGGCCGAGCGGCACCTGGACGTACGGCTGGCCCATGCCCTGGGGGTGTGACCATGTTCCGGGGGGCGTCCCCATGCCGGGGCGCTTTTCGTGACGGGGCCATGACATGAACTGGGGAAGAGTCGCGCCCGCCATGAACATCGCCGTCCTCGTCAATCTGCGTGCGCGTAAAGGGACCGAAGGGATGGGCGGGCTCGTCCAGGACCTGCTCCCCCGGGCCCGGGTGGCCCTCACCCGTTCCCTGGATGAAGCGCGGGAGTGGGTGGACCAGCTCCGCCACGACCCGCCCAGCCTGCTGCTCGCGGGCGGAGGGGACGGCACCATCACGGGCCTGCTCAACGAGCTGCGCTCCCAGGGCGTCGCCCTGCCGGCCATTGGCGTGCTGCCGCTGGGCACGGGCAACGCCTGGGCCCGCGTCACGGGCGCGCCGCGCCCCCAGGTGGCGCTGAAGCAGATCGCCGCGTACGGCGAGCGCCTGCCGCCCCTGCGGCCCTTCTCGCTGGTGCGGGTGGAGGGCCGGGTGGCGCCCTTCGCGGGCACGGGCTGGGACGCGGAGATGATCCAGGACTTCAAGAACCAGCTCGCCGCCGCCGGGCCGCTGAAGAAGGCGCAGTCCGGCCTGCGCGGCTACCTGGGCGCCATGTTCACGCGCACGGTGCCGCGCCACCTGTTCGGCGAGGGCAACCCGAACGTCTCCGTCTACAACCTGGGCGCGCCCGCGCTGACCATCGACGCGTCGGGCGCGGTGCGGCCGGTGCCCAACGGCGGCGAGGGGCAGCTCCTGTACCAGGGCCCCGCGGGCGTGGCGGGCGCGGCGACGACGCCGGAGTGGGGCTTCGGCTTCAAGGCGTTCCCGTTCGCGCAGGCGGTGCCGCACCGGCTGTCCGTGCGCGTGTACGGCGCGGGCGTGCTGGAGGCCACGCGCAACATGTTCCGCCTGTGGCGCGGCGAGCACCCCATGCCGCGCATGCACGACTTTTTCGTGGAGCGCCTGCGGATGGACTTCGACCGCGAGGTGCCCTTCCAGATGGGCGGCGACGTGCTGGGCATGCGCCGCTCGCTGGAGTTCGACCTGGCGGAGGAGAACGTCAACCTGGTCGACTGGCGCCGCCTGGGCCGGCTCGTCGCCGTCTGACGCGCGAGCGCCCTCACGGCGCGGCGGCGCGCGCGGCCTGGACGAACGCGCCGCGCAGCCAGCGGTGCGCGGGGTCTGAGTCCTCACGCGGATGCCACAGCAGCGTGAGGGTGTAGGGCTCCAGGGGCAGGGGCGGCGGCAGCAGCTTGAGCTTCAGCCACGGCGCCACCGCCTTCGCCACCCGCTCGGAGATGGTGAGCACGTAGTCGGACTCCTCCACCAGCCGCAGCCCCGCGAGGAAGTACGGCACCGTGCGCGCGACGCGCCGGCGCTGGTTGCGCACCGCGAGCATCGTGTCCACGTAGCCGCCGGGCTTGCCGCGCGGGGCCACCTGCAGGTGCTCCAGCGCGAGGAACTGCTCCAGCGTCAGCGTGCGCCCCACCGTGGGGTGGTCCTTGCGCACCACGCACACGAAGCGGTCGGTGAACAGCTTGCGCGTCCTCAGCTCCGGGGGCAGCTCCACGTAGACGCCCACCGTCAGGTCGACGGTCCCCTCGCGCAGCATCCCGGCGTCGTCCGGGGAGTTGGGCATGAACTGGAGCGTGACCCCGGGGGCCTCGCGCCGCACCCGCGCGTCCAGCGCCGTGCCCAGCACCGTCAGCACGTGGTCCGTGGCGTGGATCCGGAAGGTGCGCTCCAGCAGCGCGGGCTCGAACGTGCGCGCGGGGGACAGCACCCCGCCCACCTCCGTCAGCAGCGCCTGCAGCCGGGGCCGCAGCGCCACCGCGCGCGGCGTGAGCACCATGCCCCTTCCGGCGCGCACGAGCAGCGGGTCATCCAACTGCGTGCGCAGCCGCGCCAGGGCGTGGCTCATGGCCGGGGTGCTCAGCCCCATGCTGAGCCCTGCCTTCGTCACGCTGCCCTCGCGCAGCAGCGCCTCCAGGGCCACGAGCAGGTTCAGGTCCACCGACGCCAGTTTCATGGCGCGAAACATATCCTTGCAGGGGATTCACTGGAGCGAAACCCACCGGCCCACCATCTTGCCGTCCACGCCAGGCCGCGCGGCGCGGTGCCCGGGGTGCTGGCGACAGGAGCGGACGACGATGCAATCCCCAGGTTCGCAGGCGAAGGTGTCCTCCCAGAAGCGGGTGTTGATGGTCGTGGCGAGCCCCGCCGTCTCCACCACGCTGGGGGGACCGGTGGGCTTCTGGGCGTCGGAGCTGGTGCACCCCTACATGGAGCTGACGGAGGCCGGCTACGCGGTGGAGCTGGCCAGTCCCCAGGGCGGCCGGGTGACGCCCGACGCGCTGAGCGACCCGCGCGACCCCAGCGGCTACTCCGCGCACGACGTGCTCAGCCTGGGCTTCCTGTCCAGCCCCCGGCACGCGGCCCTGCTGGAGACGACGCGCAAGCTGTCCGACGTGAGGGTGGAGGACTTCGACGCCATCCTCGTCTGCGGCGGTCAGGCCCCCATGTTCACCTTCCGCGAGGACCTGGCGCTGCGGGCGCTGCTGCGCGGCTTCCTGGAGGCCGGCAAGGTCACCGCCGCGCTCTGCCACGGCACGGCGGCGCTGCTGGACGTGACGCTGTCGGATGGACGGCCGCTCCTGGAGGGCCGGACGCTGACGGGCTTCGCCAACGTGGAGGAGGACGCGGCCGACCAACTGGTGGGGCGCAAGGTGATGCCCTTCCGCATCGAGGACGTCGCGCGCGAGCGGGGCGCCAACTTCGTGCGCGCGGGGGCCTGGAAGCCGTTCGCCGTGCGCGATGGCCAGCTCATCACCGGACAGCAGCAGAACTCGGGGCGGGAGACGGCGCGGCTCGTCCTCCAGGCCCTGGGACACTGAAGGACACGCGGGAGGCGGAACATGTCGGATGTGAAGATCGCGGTGATTGGCGTGGGCAACGTGGGCGGCAACCTGGGCGCGCGGCTGGCCCGGAGCGGGTTCCCGGTGCGCTTCGGGGTCCGGCCCGGCGCGGACGTGACGGCCCTGCTGGAGCGGTGCGGAGGCCGCGCGCAGGCGGGCAGCGTGCAGGAGGTGTCGGCCTGGGCGGACGTGGTGTTCTTCGCGGTGCCCGCCTCGGCCGCGGTCGCCGCGGCCCGGGAGGCGGGGGACCTGACGGGCAAGGTGGGCGTGGACTGCAACAACCCGGTGGCCTTCGACGCGAGCGGCCCCACCGTGACGCCCGTCCCCGAGGGCTCCCTCACGGCGGCGTTGGCGAAGGCGGTCCCGAGAGCGCGCTGGGTGAAGGCGTTCAACACCTTCGGCGCGGAGTTCCACGGCGACCCGGCGCTGTCGGGCACGGCGGTGGACGTGCAGTTGGCCGGTGACGACGCGGAGGCGAAGGCCACGGTGGCCGCCATCGCGAAGCAGGCGGGCTTCCAGCCCGTGGACTGTGGCCCGCTGCGCAACGCGAGCCTGCTGGAGCACCTGGCCGTGCTGTGGATCCACCTGGCGGTGAAGGGCGGCCAGGGGCGGCAGGTGGCCTTCAAGCTGCTGCCGCGCGCGGCGCCCTGAAACACCCCTTGCCGGCACCGTGTCCTCTGGACACGATGCCGGCCGGAGGGTTTCCCCATTGAGCCACACCTATGAGTACCCGCGCCCGGCGGTGACGGTGGACTGCGTCGTCTTCGGGTTGGATGAAGAGGACCTCAAGGTGCTGCTCATCCAGCGCGGCGTGGAGCCGTACCAGGGCCGGTGGGCGCTGCCCGGCGGCTTCGTGCGCATGGACGAGTCCCTGGAGGACGCCGCGCGCCGCGAGCTGGAGGAGGAGGCGGGCCTGCGCACCAGCCACCTGGAGCAGCTCTACACGTTCGGCGCTCCGGACCGCGACCCCCGGGGGCGCGTCATCACCGTGGCGTACTTCGCGCTGGTGAAGCTGTCCCAGCACCACCTCCAGGCGTCCACCGACGCGCGGGAGGCGGCGTGGTTCTCCGTCTGGGACACGCCGAAGCTCGCGTTCGACCACGCGGACGTGCTGGCCACCGCGCTGCAACGGCTCAAGGGCAAGGTGCGCTACCAGCCCATCGGGTTCGAGCTCTTGCCGCCCAAGTTCACGCTGTCGCAGCTCCAGCGGCTGTACGAGACGGTGCTGGAGCGCGAGCTCGACAAGCGCAACTTCCGCAAGAAGATCCTCGCCATGGACCTGCTGGAGGAGCTGGACGAGGTGGAGCAGGACGTCTCCCACCGCGCCGCGCGCCTCTACCGGTTCGACCACAAGAAGTACAAACAGCTCGAGAAGGCCGGCTTCAACTTCGAGCTCTGAACACCCCCACCTCCCGTCCGCACCCATCGGCGCCCGCTGACAGCTTGTCCCTCGTCGCCTTGACTTCGTGTCATATCGACACTATGTTTATGTCGTAGATACACGAAGTCGGGCGGCGTGGGGCCGCTCGTTCACCAGCAGGTTCTTGCGTCGTGCGTGCCCTTCGAGGGCCACGGGAGAGCCATGTCCACGCTGCCCTTCGATGTCGCGGTGGGTTCGGTGCAGGGCCGGGAGCACGCGCGCTCGGGGCGCAACAACCAGGACGCCGCCTGTGTCCGGGAGAGCGCGCACGGGCTGGTGGTGGTGGTGGCGGACGGGTGCGGCAGCCAGCCGTGCAGCGAGCTGGGGGCGCAGTTGGGCGTGCGGCGGCTGGCGCAGGCGGCGCAGGCGAGGCTGGCGCGCGGTGAGGCGGTGGACGGCGCGGACTTCCTGCCGGGGCTGCGAGGGGACCTGCTGGAGTTGATGGAGGGCCTGACGTCCGCGCTGGGGCGGGACGTGCTGGGGGACCTGCTCTTCACGCTGGTGGGCGCGGTGGTGACGCCGGTGCACACGCTCGTCTTCTCGTCGGGGGACGGGGTGTGGATGCTCAACGGTCAGGTGCACGCGCTGGGGCCGTTCCCGGGCAACGCGCCGCCGTATCTCGCGTATGCGCTGCTGCGCGGCGAGGACGTGCGGCTGGAGCGCCGGGCGCTGGTGCCCACCGGGGACGTGCACGCGCTGCTGGTGGGCACGGACGGGGTGGGGGACCTGCTGGGCCTCTCACAGACGCGGCTGCCGGAGCGCGATGAGGCGGTGGGCCCGCTGTCGCGCTTCTGGACGGAGGACCGGTACTTCACGAACCCGGACGCGGTGCGACGGCGGCTGGCGCAGCTCAACCGTGAAGCGGTGCGCGCGGACTTCGCGGAGCGGCGGCTGCTGCGCACGCCGGGCCTCCTGACGGACGACACCACGCTGGTGGTGCTGCGCCGCCGGATGGGGAGGGCGTGAGGCCATGGACGTCTGGCTGGAGGGCAGGAAGGTCCGGTTGGATCCCCAGCGGGCGCTGGGCAAGGGCGGCGAGGCGGATGTGTATGACCTGGGCGATGGCCGCGCGCTCAAGGTCTTCAAGCAGCCCGAGCACCCGGACTACCTGGGCCTGTTGCCCGAGCAGGCCGCGGCGAAGGCCCGGCTCGTGGAGCACCAGCGCAAGCTGCGCGCGTTTCCCTCGGGTCTCCCCGCGCGGGTGGTGACACCGCAGGCGCTGGCCACGGACAAGAAGGGCGCGGACGTCCTGGGCTATGCGATGCGCATGCTGGACGGCGTGGAGCCGCTGCGTCGGTGGAGCGAGCCCGCGTTCCGTCGCGCGGGAGGGAGGGCCTCGGACGCGGTGACGGTGCTGGCGGGGCTGCACCGGGTGCTGGCGGCGGTGCACTCGGCCGGGGTGGTGGTGGGGGACTTCAACGACCTGAACGTGCTGACGGTGGGCACGGACGCGTACTTCATCGACGCGGACAGCTTCCAGTTCGGTCCCTTCCTGTGCCCGGTGTTCACGGAGAAGTTCCTGGACCCGCTGCGGCTGGATGCGAGCGCGCAGGCGCTGACGCCCGCGCGGCCGGCGACGGTGGAGAGCGATTGGTATGCCTTCGCCGTCACCGTGATGCAGTCGCTCCTGTGCGTGGGGCCGCAGGGTGGCATCCACAAGCCGAAGGCGCAGGCGGCGCGGCTGAACGCGGTGGGACGGATGCTCCAGCGCGTCACCGTGTTCCACCCGGACGTGCAGTACCCCAAGCCCGCGCTGCCCCGGGCCTCGCTGCCGGATGACGTGCTGCACCTGTTCCACCAGGTGTTCGTGGAGGACCGGCGCGGCGCGTTCCCGCTGCCGGTGCTGGAGGGACTTCGCTTCACGGTGTGCGCGTCGTGTGGCCTGGAGCACGCGCGGGCCGCGTGTCCCACGTGTCAGCCGCACGCGGCGGTGGCGGCCACGCCGGTGTCGGCGGTGCGCGGGCAGGTGACGGCGAAGCGGACGTTCACGACCCGCGGCGTGATGGTGCACGCGAGCGCGGAGGACGGAGCGGTGCGCTTCGTCTACCACGCGGACGGCGCGTACCGGCGCGAGGATGGGCGCGCGGTGATGCGCGGCGCGCTGGACCCCGCGCTGCGCTGGGCGGTGCAGGGAGACGTGACGCTGCTGGGGCAGCGGGGGCGCGTGACGGTGTTCACGCCGGGCCGCGAGCCGGAGTTCCTGGGCGTGGATGACTGCGACCACCGGCCGGTGTTCGCGGCCAATGCCAGACACCGGTTCTGGGCGGCGGGCGGCGGGCTGTGGCGCGACGGCGTGTACGGGGCCGAGCGGTGGGGGGACGTCCTGCAGGGACAGACGCGGCTGTTCGTGGGGCCCCGGTTCGGCCTGGGGTTCCACCGCGCGGCGGGGCTGCGGGGCGCCTTCCTGTTCAACGTGGAGCGCAAGGGCCTGCGGGACGGGCTCGCCCTGCCGTGGCCGTCAGGGCAGTTGCTGGACGCGGAGGCGGTGTTCGACGGGGACTCGGTGTGGCTGCTGCTCGCGGAGGAGGCGCGCGGGCGCACGGTGCACCACGCGGTGCTGCTGGGCTCGGACGGAGCGGTGCGCGCGAGCGCCCGGGCCGACGCGGGGGACGGCTCTTGGCTGGGGACGCCGCGGGGAAAGTGCGCCGTGGGGGGCGCGCTCTTCTGCGCCACGGACGCGGGGCTGACGCGCGTGGAGCTCCAGCAGGGGCGGTTGGTGGCGGTGCGCGAGTTCCCGGACGCGGAGCCGTTCGTGGACGCGGGCCGCGAGCTCCTGCTGTCGCGAGAGGGATTGACGGTGGTGGGGGCCCAGGACCTCACCGTGCTGCGGATGAAGTGAAACACACACAGGGGGCTGGACATGAAGAAGACGACCGTGAAGGAGCTGCCGCTGCCCGGGTTCTACGATTCCAACCACGCGGCGGAGTACGGCTACGGCCCGAACGCCGGGAAGCTCCAGCGTGACGCCGGGGCATGGAAGGCGGCGCAGGGCGTGACGGCGGCGGCCACGGACCGCTTCAACCTGCACCTGCTGCTCATCGACGTGCAGAAGGACTTCTGCTTCCCGGACGGCTCGCTGTACGTGGCGGGGCGCAGCGGGCGGGGCGCCATCGACGACAACCGCCGCATCGCGGAGTTCATCTACCGGAACCTGGGCACGCTGACGAACGTCACCGCGACGCTGGACACGCACTTCGCCTATCAAATCTTCTTCCCGTCGTTCTGGGTGGACCAGGACGACCAGCCGCTCCAGCCGTACCGCGAGGTGACTCGCGAGCAGATTGAACGCGGCCAGGCGCGGCCGAACCCCGCGGTGGCGAAGTGGCTGTGCGGCGGCAACTACCCGTGGCTGCTCAAGCAGGTGAAGTTCTACTGCGAGGAATTGGAGCGCGCGGGGAAGTACACGCTCTACCTGTGGCCGCCGCACTGCCTGCTGGGCAGCGACGGGCACGCGCTGTCGGGCGTGGTGCAGGAGGCGCGGCTGTTCCACTCGTACGCGCGCGGCGTGCAGTCGTGGGCGGAGGTGAAGGGCGGCAACCCGCTGACGGAGAACTACTCGGTGCTGCGGCCGGAGGTGCTGATGCGGCATGACGGCCAGCCGCTCGCGCAGCGCAACACGCAGTTCCTGAAGACGCTGCTCACGTCGGACGCGGTGGTGATTGGCGGGCAGGCGGCCAGCCACTGCGTGAAGAGCAGCATCGATGACCTGCTGGGGGAGATCGTCGCGCAGGACGCGGCGCTGGCCCGGAAGGTGTACCTGCTGACGGACTGCATGTCGTCGGTGACGGTGCCGGACGGCAAGGGCGGCTTCGCGGCGGACTTCACGCCGCAGGCGGACGCGGCGCTCAAGCGCTTCGCGGACGCGGGCATGCACCTGGTGAAGTCCACGGACCCGCTGGCGAGCTGGCCGGACCTGCACCTGGCGTGACGTCTGGCATTGGCACTCACACGAAGGGAGACACGGACATGAGCAAGGCGAACGGGACGGGTGTCACGAAGCTCTTCGAGGACGCGCACGCGGAGGGCATCCTGAGCCCCGCGGGGTTGCAGACGCTCACGGTGGTGGACCTGGGGGCGCAGATTCAAGCGGGCCTGGGCATCCACGTGGACGACGTGCAGGCGAGCGAGGTGGTGCTGGTGACGGTGATGCCGGATGACTCCGGGAGCATCTCGCACGCGGGGCACACGAAGACGGTGTGTGACGGGCACAACCTGGTGCTGGACGCGCTGCTGGCGAGCCAGCAGAAGGACGGCGTGCTGTTCCACACGCGCTACCTGAATGGACACGTGCTCAACCCGTTCCGGCCGCTGGAGGACGTGGTGCGGATGCACAGCAAGAACTACTCGGCGGACCAGGGGACGCCGCTGTACGACCAGGCGGTGGTGCTGCTGGGCACGGTGCTGGCGAAGGCGCAGGAGTTCAGCGGCAACGGGGTGCCGGTGCGCACGGTGACGCTGCTCATCACGGACGGCGCGGACGCGGGCTCGCGGAAGGCGCGGGCGAAGGACGTGGCGGCGCTGGTGAAGGACCTGCACCGGGTGGAGAACCACATCGTCGCGGCGATGGGCATCGACGATGGTGTGACGGACTTCCGGCGCGTGTTCCAGGAGATGGGCATCGCGGACCGGTGGATCCTGACGCCCGGACAGAGCGCCCAGGAGATCCGCGCCGCGTTCCAGGTGTTCAGCCAGTCCGCCGTGCGCGTCAGCCAGGGCGCGGCCAGCTTCAGCCGCACGGCGCTGGGCGGCTTCGGGGCCTGAGGGCCCGGCGTCACGCCCGGAGGAAGCCTCCGAGCAGCTCGCGGACCTCCTCGGGACGCTCGTCGGTCACCCAGTGGCCGGTGTCCCGGAGGATGTGGGGTTCGACCTGCTTCGCCACCGCGCGCGCCTGCGCGACGAGCGGTTCACCCAGGGACTTGTCCCCGCCAATGACCATCACGGGCATGGGGAGCTTGTTCCGGGCCAGCTCCCGGAAGGCCTTCTTGTCCTGGTCGAAGGCCTGGAAGTAGCTCCACGTCGAGTGGAGCCGGCCCGGGGCCGCGTAGGCCTCCGTGTACGCCTGCCGTTCCGCTTCGCCCACGGCCTTGGGGTTGGCGGCGAAGTCGGTCCAGAAGTGGTCGAGGTAGATGCGCTCGCGCCCCTGCACCAGCTTCTCCGCGGTGGCGCCGTTGAAGGTGAAGTGCCACACGTCGCGGCTGCTCATGACCTGGTCGGACCAGGGCTCGATGCCCGGCAGGAACGCGTCCAGGAGGGCCAGGCGTTCGACCTCGTCGGGGAACAGGGCGGCGTAGGCGTAGGCGACCATCAGCCCGATGTCGTGGCCCACGACGGAGACCTTGTCGAAGCCGAGCTTCTTCACCAGCGCGCGCATGTCGCGGGCCATCGTCTCCTTGTCGTAGCCCCGCGCGGGGGCGGCGGAGGCCCCCGCGCCTCGCAGGTCCGGGATGAGCACGGTGTGCTGCTTCGCGAGCTCCGGCGCCAGGCGCCACCACATGAGGTGCGTCTGCGTGTAGCCGTGCAGCAGGAGGACGGGGCTGCCCTTGCCGCCGATGACGAAGTGGATCCGCGTGCCGTTGACGTCCTCGTCGCCTTCGCGGAAGCCCTCCGGGAAGAAGGGACGGACGGTGCTCGGCTGCTGGCGTGTCATGGGCGCCTCCTCGCGGGAGCGGGTTCACGCCTCAGGGTGTGCATGCCCCGTGTGCGTGAGGCGCCAGGTCGAGCGGGGAGTCCGGCGCTCGGGTCCCCGGAACCCTCAGGCGTCCTGGGGCGGGAGCAGGCGGGACTGGATGAACTCCAGGTACTTCGCGTCGTCGCCTTCGAAGAGCTCCTCGCCTCCGCCCATGAAGGCGCGGGCGAGCTCGTCGGCGGCGCGGGCTTCGTCGCCCAGCTCCAGGGCGCACTGGCCGAGCCGCAGGTGGACGAAGGGATTGCCGAGCCCTCCGGGGGAGTGGACGGCTTCGCGGAAGTGCTCGCGGCAGTCCTCGAAGCGTTCGAGCTGGAAGTACATGTCGCCGATGGCGGCGCGCACCCAGGTGTTCTGCTGATGCTCGCGGGTGGGGTCGGGGATGAGGGCGAGGGCGGCCTTGAAGTGTTTCAGGGCCTGCTCGAAGTCGCCTTGTCCCGCGGCCGTGTCTCCCTGGGCGCAGAGGTCGGTGATGCGCTGGTGGGTCTCATCCGATATCGACGTCATCCGTGCTCCGGGGACCGGGGGACATTTAGATGACACGTCTTGGGTGGAGACGCTACTTGGGCACGAAACCGTGGGGACGCGCTGGCTGCTGGCTGATGCTGCTGGTGTTCTGGGTGGGCTGCGCCAGCGGACCCACGGTGCGGCTGCGCACGGAGCAGGGGACGCGGACGTACGCGCCGGCCACGTGGGACCGGAGGGTGCCGGTCAGTGCTCGGGAGTTCGAGGAGGCGCTGACGCGGCTGGTGCTGGAGGTGCCACTGACGGTGCGGGCACCGAAGGTGGTGCGCGCGGTGGCGAAGAAGGGGGCGCAGTTGGACCTGGGGTTCGGGTTCCTGCTGCGGGACGGGTACGGGCGGTGGTGCCGGGCGCATGAGGCTTCGAGGGACTGTCTGTCGTTGCTGGAGGACGGGGCGGGCTTCGGTGAGCTGGA
>NZ_JAIQDD010000048.1:0-24867 GCF_020036995.1 Corallococcus sp. AS-1-12
GCTCCTGTCCCCCTTGTCGCTTGGCAGCCGGCCAACTGGCCTCGCTATTCCGCGCAGACCTCCAGTCGGACAGGTTCGCGCCACAAGAGGCCCGGCCCGCGAGTCCGTCCGTTCATCGAACGGGGCCGCGCCACGCTCAAATTGACAAGGGACATCGAGCCACCGGGAGAGGCCGCCCGCCGGGCGCGCTTTCTGGAAACCTGTCCGACTGTCGGACAGCCTTGCGCCGCATGCGGCCTGAGCCCGCGAACGTGTCCGACTGTCCGACAGGTTTGCGCCCCCCGAAGCCGGGGAGCGGCCCTTCGCGGCAGACACCGCGTGCGGCGGGACGACACGTCCATGTCAGACCCCTGTGGTGGGATGGCGACGCTGGACGAGAAGGGGGATGGGGATGGGACGGGGCGGGCTCGTGGCGTACGTGGAGGCTCAGATTGAGCGCGATATCGCGCTGGGGCGGTTGCACCCGAGCGGGCGGTTCGGCTCGGAAGCGAAGCTGGCGCGGCGCTATGAGACCTGCCGGGGCACCATTCGCGAAGCACTGCGGCGGCTGGCGGCACGGGGCCTGGTGGTGCAACGCCCCGGGCGCAAGACACGCGCGGTGGCGCTGGACGAGTCGCTGACGCTGGAGAACCTGGGCCTGGTGCTGCATGACGCGCGCTCCCCGGAGGCCCGGTGGTTCCTGGAGGGTTCCTTCAGCCTCAAGCGACAGGTGCTGGTGGAGCTGCTGGTCGACTGCTGCGCGAAGGCTTCCGCGGTGGCCATGAATCGGCTGATGGACACCTGCTTCAGGTTGCAGGACGCGGCACGCTGGGAGTCAGGGGTCTGGTGCGCGCAGGTGGAGTTCGAGTTGCTGCGGCTCGCGGCCCGGGTGGCGGAGCGTCCCGGGTATGTGCTCCTCGTCCAGTCGCTGCAGCGGGCCTTTCTGGGAGGCGCGGCCATGCTGCTGCCCCTCATGGGCGGAGAGTCGCTGCGAGAGTGGGCCCGGTGCGCGATGGAAGCCCTGGGGGAGCGTGACGCCCTGACGATTCAGAACGCGCTGCCGTCGATGATGAAAGCGTGCGATGAGCGCGTGCTCGCGCAATTCACCCCTGCCGTCCTCGAATCGCATCGCGCCCAGGAGTGCCTCCTCGACGCCACCGCGCATGTTGCGTCCGCAGCCTCGCAAGCCGAGGGGCTGGCGTCAGGCTCTTGTGACGAGGAGCACGCCCCTGGCCGCCTCGCGACAGCCACCGTGCAGGAGACGCCCCCTGACGTCGCGGGGCCGGGCCTCGGCCACCTTGCGCCAACCACGAGGCAGGACGCGGCGCTTGAGGGACGCCCCCTCGTGGCGGAGTCAGGGCACGGCTTCCTTGCACCCGCCTCCGAGGCCCTTGAGGAGCCCGGGGTTGCGCTCCGCTCCCATGCGAAGGCCCTCCCCATGAAGTCGGACAGCGGGGCGCTGTTTCCAGCGCCCACCGGGCTCGATTCCAGCGAACTGCAGGAAGACCGCGTCAGGGAGGTGAAGGGCCCGGTCTTGGGCACCCTGTCCGACCGCCGGACAGGTTGGGGCGTCTCATCTCCGAAGGAGGGCCTCCAGGCCGAGCCGCCCTCCACCGGAGACCTCGGGCAAACAAGCGGAGCGGTGCGCAACGGGAGCGGCCTGCATCACGGCACCCTGGGCCGACTTGGCCTGTGGGCTGCGCGCTTCTGGCGCTTCCTTGCCCACTCCCTGGACACCCTGCTTCATGAGCAGCAGCCCTTTGCTTCCGCTGTCTCCCTTGAAGCTCCGCGCGCCCCTTCCTGACGGAGCCCCTGCGCGGTGGACGTCGGGCGCATCCGCCCTATTCCTGCTTCCACTGCGGAGGCCTTCGAACTTCGGCGGCCTGCTCAGGAAGGCGTCACCCGCATGGCCAGCATCGGGCGGTACACCGCCCGGTAGGACCAGGCCAGGAAGATCTCCGCCGCCAGGAGCACCACCGCCAGGCCCAGGCCCGACGGCGCGAGGAAGGCGTGCGTCAGGAAGATGTTCACGATGACCGGCGCGATGAGCGCCAGCGCCAGCGGGACGAAGCGGTTGGTCAGCAGCAGCAGGCCCACCACCGTCTCCGTGCCCTTCACCAGCGCGAACAGGAAGCCCGTCGCCTTCATCGCGATGCCGAAGGCCACCGCCGGATCCGCCGGGTCCAGGTCCTTGGGCATGGGAATGAACTCCAGGAACCCGTTCAACCCGAAGACGAAGAACACCAGCCCCATGAACACGCGGGCCGCCGTCGGCATGAATCGGGCGAATGACTTCTTCTTCGGGGTGGCCTCCACCGCAGGGGAGGAGGAGGAAAGGGTGGCGTCCATGGCGTGCTCCGTTCAGATGGGAAATCGCGGGCCTTCTACTCCACGTCGAATCAGGGCCCCCTGAATCGACATGTCTCTCGCGCGGCTAGCGTCGCGGCAGCCCGCCTACATGGCCGTACGTCCGGGCGCGCAGCCGCAGCACCTGGTACGTGGCGCCGCAGAGGAACAGGCCCAGCAGCGTCGCCAGGGCGGCCTGCACCACCGGAGACTGCGGGCTGTCGGCCAGGGGCCTGTCCGCGGGCAGCCGGGTCAGCGTCTCGTTGAGGCCCGGCACCAGCAGCACCATGAAGCTGGCGGAGTACGTGAGGGTCCGCACGTACTCCGTGGCGCGGCCGAACACGCCCAGGCCTGGCGCCGCCGCGCCCACCGCCATGAGCAGCAGCGCCACGAGCCCCAGCGCGTGGCCCGGGTTGAAGCCGCCCGTGCTCGACAGGCCGAAGGACGTCACCACCGACGTCACCATGCTGGCGACGTACGCCTTGCCGACGCGCGTCCCCGGGTCGATGCGCCCGTCGCGCGCGAAGGCCCGGACACCGAGGACGATGGGGGGCACGCTCACGAGCGTGTGGAGGATGCCCAGGGTGGACAGGGGGTTCGCCATGACAGGACTCCAGATGCGAGGGCTTGGGCTTCAGGCCAGCAGGTATTCGCGGATCATCACGCGGGCGCGGTGCAGGCGGCTCTTCACCGCCGCCGGGTCCAGCGACAGGCGCTCGGCCATCTCGCGAATGGTGAGCGCCTCGAAGTCGCGCAGCATGACGACCTCCAGGTAGCGCGGCGGGAGCGACTCCAGCGCGGACGCCATGTCCAGCCGCAGCGAGTCCGGCGTGTGCGCGGCCATCCACTGGTCCACGAGCGCTTCCTCGTAGGGGTCGTTCCTCAGCACCGTGCGGGCCAGGCGGCGGCACTCGCGCTGGACGATGCGGAACATCCACCCGGAGAACGACGCCAGCTTGCGCACGGCGGACAGGTGGCGGGACATCACCAGCAGGGCCTCCTGGACCGCGTCGTCCACGTCGCTGATGAGGCAGCGCTTCTGCGCGTAGCGCCGGAGGTAGGGCTGCTGGAGTTGGAGCAGGTGCACCATCGCGTCGCGGTCACCGGCGTGGGCCGCGAGCAACAGCGCGTCGGGAGTGGAAGTCGAGCCCATGGAGCCTGCCTCGTGCGACGGGGAAAATCCCCATCCGCGCACTAAGAGGCGGCCACGGGCCGGATGGATTCGCGGCCCTGCTGATTTTTCTCCGGCCCCGCCCAACCGCTGGAAATGCCAGGGGTTTCAGCGCCAGAGGTTGGTGCGCGCCAGCTCCAGCACCTCGTTGGTGCGGCCGTTGAGCAGGGCCTTGATGCCGAACAGGGTGAAGCCCGCGGCCATGGACGCGGTGATGCGGGGCGGCATCACCAGCTCCGCCTTGCTGACCACCGCGTCCACCAGCACGGGGCCCGGCGTCGCGAGCGCCAGTTGGACGGCTTCATCCACCTGCCCGGGGTCCTCCACGCGCAGGCCCTTGACGCCCACGGCCTCCGCCAGCGCGGCGAAGTTCGGGTTCTGGAGCGCCGTGCCCACGTCGAGCATGCCGCCCACCTGCTGCTCCATGGCCACGAAGCCCAGGGAGCTGTTGTTGAACACCACGACCTTGATGGGCAGCCCCAACTGCACCAGCCCGATGAAGTCCCCCATCAACATCGTGAAGCCGCCGTCACCGGAGAAGGAGATGACCTGCCGGTCCGGGAAGGCCTTCTGCGCGCCAATGGCCTGCGCCAGGGCGCTCGCCATGGAGCCGTGGTTGAAGGAGCCCACCAGCCGCCGGCCGCCCTTCATGGTCGCGTAGCGCGCGGCCCACACCGTGGGCAGGCCCACGTCACAGGTGAAGATGGCGTCGTCCGCAGCCTGGAGGTCGAACGCGCGGGCCACCTGCGGCGGGCGGATGGGCTTCTTGCCCACCGTGCCCTGCCCCAGCGCGTCCAGTTCCTCGCGCGTCTTGTGGTAGTGCGAGAGCGCGCGGTCCAGGTGCTTCGTGTCGCGCTTCGCCTCGATGCGGGGCAGGAGCGCCTGGACGGTGGCGGACACGCTGCCCACCACGCCCAGGTCCACCCGCGTGCGCTTGCCGATGTTCTCCGCGCGCACGTCCACCTGGATGATCCGCGTATCGGCGCTGTCCGGGTAGAACTGCCGGTAGGGGAAGTCCGTGCCCAGCATCAGGAGCACGTCGCAGTCGATCATCGCCCAGTACCCGGACGCGTAGCCAATGAGCCCCGTGAGCCCCACGAAGTGGGGGTTGTCCTTCTCCAGGAACTCCTTGCCCCGGAGCGCGGAGACGACGGGCGCCTGGAGCCGCTTCGCCAGCTCCACCACCTGAGCACCCGCGCCCTCGCAGCCCGCGCCGCACAGCAGCGTCACGCGCCCGCCGCGGTTGAGCAGCGCGGCCACCTCCTCCACCTGCGCGGAAGGCGGCATCAGCAGGGACGGCGACGGGCGCAGCGACTCTGGCGTAGGGGCGCGCGCGTCCTCCGCCTTCTGCATGGCGATGTCGCCGGGGAGCACCACCACGGCCACGCCGCCCTTGCCCACCGCGTTACGGACGGCGATCTCCGCCGTGCGCTGCATCTGATTGGGGCCGGAGACCAGCTCGCAGTAGTGGCTGCACTCCTTGAAGAGCGACTCCGGGTGGGTCTCCTGGAAGTAGCCGGTGCCCAGCTCCACGGAGGGAATCTGCGCGGCGATGGCCAGCACCGGCACCCGGCTGCGGTGGCAGTCGTACAGGCCGTTGATGAGGTGCAGGTTGCCGGGGCCGCAGCTCCCCGCGCACACGGCGAGCTTCCCGGTGAGGTGCGCCTCCGCGCCCGCGGCGAAGGCGGCGGCCTCCTCGTTGCGCATGGGCACCCATTCGATGTCACCCCGCTGGCGCAGCGCCTCCGTCAGGGCGTTCAGGCTGTCACCCACCACGCCATAGATGCGCTTCACCCCCGCGAGCGCGAGGACCTCCACGAACTGGTCCGCCACCGTCTTCTTCATGGTCCACCCCGGGGCGAAGATGTGCACCGTCCCGCTGGCCTGCGACCGGCCGTGCGGCCGGGCCCCACGCAAGGCCGCCTGCCGGGTGAGGACAGGCCAACGGGGCCGTGCCATTCGCCGCGCCCCGAGCACCGTTCGCCGCGCCCTTCGGGTCATTGGCGGCATGGCCCCTGGAGGCAGGTTCCGGCCGCGACATCGTGTCGTCATGCGAAGCCCCCTGCCGTGGTCCGCCGTCGCAGTGCTGCTGCTCACCCTGTCCGCCCCGGCCGCCGAGGACCCCGGCCGCGCCCGAGTCCGCGCCGCCGCCGAGGCCATGGGCGGAGAGGCCCGGCTCCGCGCGCTCAAGGGCCTGCGCCTTCGAGGCGTGGGCCACTGGAACCTGCTGGAGCAGTCCGAGCGCCCCACGCCGCCCTTCCTCGTCGTGTACGAGCAGTTCGAGGAGGTGCGCGACCTGCGCCGGGGCCGTCTGCGCCAGAAGTCCGAGAGCCGGGGGGCGGTGCTGGACGAGTGGAAGGGCGTGACGATGTTGCTCGCGGACGGCGTGGCGGCGGCGGACTTCCAGGGGAAGTGGAGGCCCCTGGGCGCCGCGCAGCTCCAGGACCTGCAAGAGCGGCGGGCCTTCGCGCCCGAGCACGTGCTGCTCGCGGCCCTGGACGCCAGGGACCTGCGAGCCCAGGCGGACACCGTGTTGCAGGAGGTGCCCCACCACGTCGTCGCCTTCCACCTGGACCGCGCGAGCGTGCGCCTGTTCCTCAACGCCCGCACGGGCCTGCCCACGGCCGTGGAGACGGTGGACGCGCATCCGGAGGATCCCTTCTGGAGCGTCTGGGGCGACGTGCGCACCGTGTTGTCCTTCCAGGCCTGGACGCTGGAGGCGGGCGGGCTGCGCTACCCGCGCCACTGGGAGTGGGCGCGCAACGGCCAGCCCTACCACTCCGTCACGGTGACGGCGGTGACGGTGGATCCGCCGCTCGAGGACGCGGACTTCGCCGTGCCAGACGACGTGAAGCAGGGCTTCGAGGCCCGCCGCGCGAGGAAGCTGGACGAAACCCCCGTGGTCCGCCCCGAAGCGCCGCCCGTGGAGGTGGCCCCCGGAGTGGTTCAGCTACCGGGAGCGTGGAACGTGGCCCTGGTGGCGCAGGACGACGGCGTGGTGGTGGTGGAGGGCCCGCTCGCGTCCGGCTATTCCGCGCGGGTGATGGACGAGGCCGCGAAGCGCTTCCCCGGCATGAAGGTGAAGGCCGTGGTGTCCACCAGCGACGCCTGGCCGCACATCGGCGGACTGCGCGAGTACGTGGCCCGGGGCATCCCGGTGTACGTGCTGGATTTGAACCGCGCGCTGGTGGAGCGGCTGGTGGCGGCGCCGCGCACGCTCGTGCCGGATGCGCTGGCCCGGAAGCCGCGCGCCGCGAAGCTCCAGGTCGTGGACGGGCGGCGCGTGCTGGGCGGCGGGAAGAACCGGCTGGAGCTCGTTCCCGTGCGTACGGAGACGGGGGAGCGGATGCTGTTCGCGTGGCTGCCGGAGCGCCGGCTGCTCTACACGTCCGACTTGGCGCAGCCCCAGCCGGACGGCACGTTCTTCAACGTGCAGCAGGTGGACGAAACGGTGGAGGTGGCCGCGCGAGAGAAGCTCCCGGTGGCCCAGGTGTTCGGCATGCACCTGAAGCCCACGGACTGGAGCGCGCTCAACACCGCGGTGGACAAGGTCCGCGAGCCCTGATGCGCCGCCAGGGCCACGGATGAGAAGGTGAGAACCCAGCCAGGCCGCCCCGCCGGCGGCGCACGGCCAAAACCTGTCCGACTGTCGGACAGGTTTCGAGAGCCCGCGCCGGCAGGAGGGCTGCTCGCCCCGGACGGTTGGAACCTGTCCGACTGTCGGACAGGTTTTGGAGGTCCGTGCCAGGCGGGCGGTGGCTGGCATGGGTGGATTGGGGACGTCAGCGTGCCCGGCCCAGCCGCCGCTCCAGGTGCTCGCGGCGGCTTCGGCTCACGCGCAGGCGCATGCCGCTTCGCAGCACCACCACCTGCTCCGTGGGCGAGGGCCGGTGCACTTCTTGAATGCATGCCACGTTGACGATGGCGGAGCGGTGGATGCGCACGAAGCGCTCGGGGTCCAGCCGCGCTTCCAGCGCCGCCAGGCTCTCGCGCAGCACGTGGGCCTTGCCGGCCGCGTGCAGCGTGACGCAGTAGTCGTCCGCCTCCACCCACTCGATGTCCGCGACAGGGACGAGCACGGAGCGCAGCCCCACGCGGACCAGCAGCCGGTCCGCGGGAGGCTCGGCGGGTCTGGGTGCCGGGCCTGCGTCCGCCAGCAGGTCCGCGAGCCGTCGGCCCAGTTCGGCGGCCTCGCCGGTGCGCAGCCGCTGCCGGGCCCTGGCGAGCGCCTCGTCGAAGCGCGCGTCATCGAAGGGCTTCACCAGATAGTCCACCGCGTGCACGTCGAAGGCCTTCACGGCGAAGGTGTCGAACGCGGTGATGAAGATGACGGCGGGCATCTGCTCCACGCCCACCTCGCGCAGTACGCCAAAGCCGTCCAACTCCGGCATCTGCACGTCCAGCAACACCAACTGGGGGCGCTGGACGCGGATGGCCTCCACTGCCTCGCGGCCGTCACGGCACTCGCCGCACACCACCGCGTCCGGATGGCGCGCCAGGGCCTGCCGCAGACCCTTCCGGGCCAGCGGCTCATCGTCCACCAACAGCACGCGCAGCTCAGCCATGCGCCACTCCCGCGACGCCCGGCGTGGAGCGCCATGGCAGCAGGACCGTGGCCACGGTGCCATGTCCTTCCGCGTTGGCGATTCCCAGCCGCCCCGCTTCACCGTAGAGCTGCGACAGGCGCGCCCGCGTGTTCGACAGGCCGATGCCCCTTGCCGCTTCCAGGTCGAAGTCCCGGGGCAGCCCGGGACCGTCGTCTTGCACGGTCAGCTCCAGCGCGTCTCCGCACCGCCGCGCGCCGATGCGCAGCACTCCGGACGCAGAGCGCACGCCGATGCCGTGGCGGAGCGCGTTCTCCGCGAGCGGCTGGAGCACCAGGTGGGGCACCCGGGCCTCCAGCGCTTCCGGCTCCACCGCCCACTCCACCCGCAGCCGGTCCGCGAAGCGCAACTGCTGGAGCTCCAGGTAGCGAGACAACACGGCCACCTCGTCGCGCAGGGACACCTCCTGGGTGGCCCCCTGCTGGAGCAACTGCCTCAGCAGGTCGCTCAACAGCACCAGCATGCGCGCGGCCTCCTCCGTCTCCTTCTCGCGCACCAGCACCACGATGGCGTTGAGCGTGTTGAAGAGGAAGTGCGGCTGCAATTGCGTCTGGAGCGCGAGCAGCCGGGATTCGGCCAGTTGCACCGCGAGCGCCGCGGCCTGACGCTCGCTGTCCCTCGCCCGCTGGGAGGCCCGCGTGGCGGAGGCCACCGCCAGCACCGTCGCGTAGGCCATGCCCATCATCGGCAGCCAGCCCCACCAGGCACGCAGCCAGCGCGAGGCCCAGGTGGCGTCCCGCCCCGGCATGAACCCCGCCGTCGTCGCCGCGTATACGGCGGCGAACAACGCCCCCATACCCAGACACGCCGCCAGGTGCACGAGGACGGAGCGCGGCCTCGGCGGGCTCAGGGGCTCGCGCGCGGCGAGCCGGGTGAGCCACGGCGTAAGGGGCAGCCACACGTACCAGGCGGGCATCTGCGCCGCGAACACCCGCCACGGCGCGGGCGCACCGGCCATGTCCCGGCTGAACGTGTACGTCTCCAGCGCGGAGAAGAGCGCGGGCACGGACCACGCGGCGGCCCGCCTCGCCCACGCGCGCCACTCGCTTCCAGAGGTGTCTTCCACGAGGCCCGCGAGTCTACCGGCGGGCGCCACGGACTTCACCGGCTCCGCGAGGGCTCAGGGGAAGCCGCTCAGAACAATCTTCCCCACCGTGCGGCCCGTCTCCACCGCGGCGTGCGCTCGCCGGAGGTTGGCGGCGGTGAGCGGCCCGAAGTCCTGCGTCATGGTGGTCCGCAGCGTGCCGCCCTCCACCAGGTCCGCCACCGCGTCGAGCAGCCGCTGCTGGGAGAGCGGATCCGCGTCGTAGAGGGCGCGGGTGAACATCAACTCCCAGTGCAGCGCCAGGCTCTTGCGCTTCATCGCGGTCACGTCGAGCGGCGTCTGCGGGTCGTCGATGATGCCCATGTGGCCGAAGGGCGCCATCAGCTCCACCAACTGCGGGAAGTGCTGCTCCGTCGCGGTGAGCGCCATCACGTAGCGCACGCCGCCCGGCACCAGCGCCTTCACCTGCTCGGCCAGGGGCTGACGGTGGTCCACCACGTGGTGCGCGCCCAGGGATTTGCACCACTCCACCGTCTCCGGCCGCGAGGCCGTGGCGATGACCGTGAGGTCCGTCAGCCGGGTGGCGAGTTGGATGGCCATGGAGCCCACGCCCCCCGCGCCGCCCACCACTAGCAGCGCGTCCTTCCGGGTGCCCGTCTTGTGCTGGGGCACCCCCAGGCGCTCGAACAGCAGCTCCCACGCGGTGATGGAGGTGAGCGGCATCGCGGCCGCCTGGGCGAAGGTCAGTCCCCTCGGCTTGCGTCCGACGATGCGCGCGTCCACCACGTGCAGCTCGGAATCCGTCCCGGGCTTCGCGATGGAGCCCGCGTAGAACACCTCGTCGCCGGGGCGGAAGCGCTTCACGTCCTTCCCCACGGCCTCCACCACGCCGGCCGCGTCCCAGCCGAGCACGCGCGGCGAGGGTTCCACCTTGTCCTTGGGCGCACGCACCTTCACGTCCACGGGGTTCACGGACACGGCGTGCACGCGCACCAACAAGTCGCCGGGACCAGGCGTGGGGTCGGGCAGCTCCACGTCGGCGAAGGCTTCGGGATGGTCACTGGGGAGGTACTTCGTGAGGGCAACGGCTCGCATTGGGGGCTCCTTTGCGTGCAACATCGTCCCGAAGGTTGGAACCGACAAGTACGCAGGATTTCCGCCCATACGTACGAAAAGGGAACCATGGCCCGGCACAAATCCTATGACTGCTCCGCGGGATGCCCGGTGTCCGCGACGCTGGATGTGATTGGGGGCAAGTGGAAGGGGCTCATCCTCTACCACCTGCTCGAAGGCACGCTGCGCTTCGGGGAGCTGCGCAAGCGCATCCCGGACGTCACGCAGCGGATGCTGACGCAGCACCTGCGTGAGCTGGAGGAGAGCGGGCTCGTGCACCGGCAGGTGTACGCGCAGGTGCCTCCACGCGTGGAATACAGCCTCACGCCCCAGGGCCAGACGCTGCGCGGCGTGATTGCCGCGCTCAAGTCCTGGGGAGAGACGTACCTGGGCCGCAAGGCTCCGAAGCCGGCTCCGGAGCGGGCGGCCCCGAAGCGGCGGCTCGCCGTCGCGGGGCGCTGAGCGCCGCCCGCGCCCTACCCCGCCGCGCGCACCATGCGCAGCACGACCGCGAAGTGCAGCGCCGCGCCCACCAGCGTCATCGCGTGGAACACCTCGTGGTAGCCGAAGACGCCGGGCCGGGGGTTGGGCCGCTTGAAGGCATACGCGAGCGCGCCCAGCGTGTACGCCAGCCCTCCGGCGATGATGAGCAGGCTCGGGCCCACGCCCACCGCGCGGAAGACGTCGCCGAAGTACGGCATCATCGTCCACCCCACCCCGATGGCCAGCGCCGCCGTCACCCACTTGGGCGCGCCCACCCAGAACAGCGACTGGAGGATGCCCAGCAGCGCCCCCGCGTAGAGCCACGCCATCAGCGGGTTGCCCACCTCGGGCGGCAGCCCCAGCAGGATGACCGGCGTGTACGTCCCCGCGATGAGCAGGAAGATGGCCGCGTGGTCCGCCCGGCGCATCCACGCGCGGGCCCGCGGCGACCAGTTCACCCGGTGGTACGTCGCGCTGATGGTGAACAGCCCCACCAGGCTCAGCGCGTACAGCGCGGACGCCACCGCCGTGCGCGGCGTGGGCGCCATCGCCACCAGCACCACGCCCGCCCCCACCGCGAACGCCGCCGCCCACTGGTGCAACACCCCCCGCAGCTTCGGCTTCTCCATGCCAGACACCGCCGCGCTCATCCGCGCACCACAGTGAACTCGACACCTCTCGCAGCGAAGCATTTCATGACGGTGCCGGCTCCCGATTCAACCTACGATACGGTAGGTTTCGATTCGGTAAGTTACTGACGGGTAGGTTCGAGGTCAACTTGAAGAAGAAACAGCGGCTCACGGGTGCGGAGCGCCGGGTCCAGTTGATGGAGATAGGCCGGGCGGTCTTCGCCTCGAAGGGCTACGAGGCGACCTCGATTGAAGAGGTCGCCCAGCAGGCAGGCGTGTCCAAGCCCATCGTCTACGAGCACTTCGGCGCGAAGGAGGGGCTGTACGCGGCCATCGTGGACCGCGAGCTGGAGGACCTGGTGACGCGCGTGTCCGCGAGCATCGCCCAGGGCACGCCCCGGCAGCGCTTCGAGGACGCGGTGCTGGCGTTCATGGACTACGTGAAGGAGGAGCCGGCGGGCTTCGCGGTGCTCACGCGGGACTCGCCCACGGCGGCGGCGCGGCGCGGCCTGACGCGCGTCATCGACGACCTGGCCCAGCGCGTGAGCGACGTGTTCCGCAGCGAGTTCGAGCGCGCGGGCTACCCGTCCAAGGTCGCGCCCATCTACGCCAACGCGCTGGTGGGCATGGTGACCCAGGTGGGCCACTGGTGGGCCGCGGAGGGCAAGGCCTTCTCCACGGAGAACGTGGCCCGCCATGTCGCGGCCCTTGGATGGATGGGGCTGAGGCACCTGCCCAAGGACCCGGCAGCACCCGGCGTGAACAAGGCCGTGAAGCAGCGCAAGGGCTGAAGCCCCTCGGTGGCCGCTTCGTGGGTTCCCGGGTCTCCTGAATTGCCCAGGAATTTTCTTTTCTGGGTGAAAGCCCACCCCCTGGAAAGCGCTCCTCGCGCGAACCGGAGTCCCCCATGCGCATCCGTCACTACGCCTCGCTCGCGTCCTTCCTGCTGCTGGGAAGCGCCTGTGGTCCCACCGACACCACCGCTGAAGAGACTGCCCGGACGGAGGCGCAGCAGGGCAGCGCGCTGGCCTCGAAGCCCGTGCGTGGCGACGGCCTCCGCCAGCTCCAGGCGCAGCGCCCCGGCTTCCTCAAGGGCGCGGGCGAGCTGAGCTCGCGGCGCTTCCACGTGGACGGGCGCGGCCAGGCGCATGAGCGCCTCTCGCAGACGTTCCAGGGCGTGCCCGTCTTCGGCGCGGCGGCCATCGTGCACATGGACGCGAACGGCGCGATCGCGGGCGTGACGGACAAGCTGGTGCGCAACCTCAAGGTGGACACCACGCCCCGGCTGCGGGCGGAGGAGGCCATCCAGCGCGCCGTGTCCGCTCAGGAGTCCGCGGGCAGCGTGCTCACGGGCGCGCCCCGCGCGGACCTGCAGATCCTCGCCGACAGCAAGGACACCCGCCTGACGTGGCGCGTGCAGTTGGAGACGGTGGACGTGGACGGCCTGCCCTCCATGCCGAACATCTTCATCGACGCGCGCACCGGTGACTCCGTCTGGGCTTTCGACAACCTCCAGACGACCCGCAACCGGAAGACCTACACGGCGAAGAACCGCACCACGCTGCCCGGCACGCTGGTGCGCAGCGAGGGCCAGGGCGCCTCGGGCGACGCGGTGCTGGACCAGGCCCACGACAACGCGGGCTTCACGTACGACTTCTACTCCAGCGTGTTCGGCCGGGACAGCTACGACGGGCTGGGCACGGCGCTCACCTCCAGCGTCCACTACAGCAAGAACTACGTGAACGCGTTCTGGAACGGGACGCAGATGGTCTACGGCGACGGTGACGGCTCGCAGTCCAGCGCGCTCACGGTGCTGGACGTGGTGGGCCACGAGCTGACCCACGCCGTCACGGACACGTCCTCGGAGCTCATCTACGCCAACGAGTCCGGCGCGCTGAACGAGGCCATGTCCGACATCTTCGGCGCCTCCATCGAGGCGTACCGGGACGGCGCCGTCACCGCCAACACCTGGAAGATTGGCGAGGAGTGCTGGACGCCGGCCACCGCGGGCGACGCCTTGCGCTACATGAACGACCCGGCCATCGCGGGGGACTACGACTACTACCCCACGCGCTACACCGGCACGTCCGACAGCGGCGGCGTGCACTGGAACTCCGGCATCGCGAACCTGGCGTTCCACCTGATGGTCAACGGCGGCACGCACCCGCGCGGCAAGACGAGCAACGTGGTGCCCGCGCTCGACGCCAACAGCTACGCCAGCATCATGAAGGGCGCGGCCATCTTCTACCGCGCGAACACCGTCTACCTGACGCCGGGCAGCACCTTCTCCGACGCGCGCGGCGCCACCGTGCAGGCGGCCGCGGACCTGTACGGCTCCAGCGCCGTCACGTCCGTCAACGAGGCCTGGAGCGCCGTGGGCGTGGCCGCGCCGCCGTCCTGGACGACCCTCGCCACGCTCACCAACGTGTCCGGCGCCCGCAGCAGCAACACGAACCTGAGCTACGTGAAGCCGTCCGGCGCCACCGCCATGCGCTTCCAGCTCTCCGGCGGCACGGGTGACGCGGACCTCTACGTGAAGTTCGGCAGCGCGCCCACGACCTCCACCTACGACTGCCGCTCCGCGGGCGCCAGCAGCGACGAGTCCTGCACCATCAACGCGGCGCAGTCCGGCACGTACTACGTGCTCATCCGCGGCTACACCGCCTACTCCGGCGCCACCTTCACGGTGAGCTCCGGGCAGTAAGCCTTCCGTCGTCCGCCGGCGCGACCACCACGGCCCGGGTGGCCGCGCCGGGCTTTTTTCCGCCTCAAGTCTTCACCGGCCGCGCCTTGAGCGCGGCCTGGATGCCCTCCAGCGCGCCCGGGTCCTCGATGGTGGTGAGGTCTCCGGGCTCGCGGTCCTCCGCCACCGCCTGGATGCTCCGGCGGAGCAGCTTTCCGGAGCGCGTCTTGGGCAGGTTCGCCACCACGTACACCGCCGCGGGGCGGGCCACGGCGCCCAGCGTCCGGCCCACCGTGTCCATCACCTCGCGTGAGAGAGCATCCCGGTCCTCCTCCCGTCGCAGGCGCGCGGGGTCCCTGGGCACGGCGAAGGCCATCACCACCTGGCCCTTCAATTCGTCCTTCACGCCCACCACCGCGACCTCCGCGATGGCCGGGTGGCCGCTGATGGCCTCTTCAATCTCGCGCGTGCCCAGCCGGTGGCCCGCCACGTTGATGACGTCGTCGGTGCGGCCCAGGATGAAGTAGTCCCCGTCCGCGTCACGCGTGGCCCAGTCGAAGGTGTTGTAGAGGGGCGTGTCGAAGCTGGAGAAGTACGTGGAGACGAAGCGCGCGTCGTCACCCCACACCGTGGACAGGCAGCCCGGCGGCAGCGGCGGCTGAATCACCAGCACGCCCTTCTGGTCCGCCGCCGTCACCTCCTCCCCGCTCAGCCCGTCCACCAGCTTCACGCGGTAGCCGTAGATGGCCGCCCCCGGTGAGCCCAGCTTGCGCTTGCGCGGCTCCACCCCGGGGACGGGCCCGAGGATGGGCCAGCCCGTCTCCGTCTGCCAGTAGTTGTCCAGCACCTGCGTGGACGGCAGCGCGTCCGAAATCCACGCGTGCGTGGGCGCGTCCAGCGGCTCTCCCGCGAGGAACAGGTAGCGCAGGCTGGACGTGTCGTGGCGCTTGAGGAACGCCGCGTCCTGCTTCTTCAGGATGCGGATGGCCGTGGGCGACGTGAACATCACGCTCACCCGGTACTGCTCGATGAGCCTCCACCAGACGGCGGCGTCCGGCCGGATGGGCAGGCCTTCGTAGAGCACCGTCGTCATGCCATTCAGCAGCGGGCCATAGACGATGTACGAGTGGCCCACCACCCAGCCGATGTCGGAGGCGGTGAACATCACCTCGCCGGGCTGGCCCGTGTAGATATGGCGCATGGACGCGGCCAGCGCCACCGCGTAGCCGCCCGTGTCGCGCTGCACGCCCTTGGGCTTCCCGGTGGTGCCGGACGTGTAGAGGATGTAGCTGGGCTCCGAGGACTCCATCCACTCCACCGGAACCTGCGCCCCTTCGTGCTCGCGGCCCAGCGTGGCGAAGTCCACGTCGCGCCCCGGCGTGACGGGGCTGTTGGGGACGAGCCCCCGGTCCACCACCACTACGCGCGCGGGCGGGTGCTTCGCGAGCGTGAGGGCCTCGTCCACCAGCGGCTTGTAGGGGACGACGCGGCCCGCGCGCATGCCCGCGTCCGCCGTCACCAGCAGGACGGGCTTCGCGTCGTCGATGCGCATGGCCAGGCTGTGCGCCGCGAAGCCGCCGAACACCACCGAGTGGATGGCCCCCAGCCGCGCGCAGGCGAGCAGCACGAAGACGGCCTCCGGCACCATGGGCATGTAGATGATGACGCGGTCCCCGCGCTTCACGCCCAGCGAGCGCAGCATGGCCGCCGTCCGGTTCACCTCCGCGTGCAGTCGGGTGTAGGTGTACTGGCGGCGCTGGTCCGTCTCGGTGGACTCGAAGACGAGCGCCGGCTGGTCCGCGCGGGTGGCCAGGTGCCGGTCCACGGCGTTGTGGCACAGGTTGGTGCGCCCGCCGACGAACCAGCGCGCGAAGGGCGGCCGGGAGGCGTCGAGCACGGCGTCGAACGGCCGCTCCCAGTCGATGAGCCGGGCCTGCTCCGCCCAGAACGCCTCCGGCGCTTCGATGGAGCGGCGGTAGAAGTCCAGATAGCTGCCCATGCGGACGCTCCTGAAGAAGGGGGATGTCCCCCGACGATAGCGGCGGGCCCGCGGAGGTGGGAAGGACGCCTGCCCGGAAGGTGCCTGGGAATAATCAGCGCGGCTGGCGTAACCCCATCAGCTTTTCCACTGAAGGGGAGCCCACACATGAAGCGTTTCACGCAGGCGTTGGGGACGTCCGTCGCGCTGGTGCTGTTGGCCGTGCCCGTGGCGTACGCGGGGTCGAAGGTGCAGTTCTTCGTGAGCATCAACTCGACGGCCCGCACGGCGTACGGCGCGATGGGCACGGCGCGCAACAGCGCGGACACCACCCAGAACATCTATTGCCGCACCTTCTCGGACGTCACGGCCGGTGAGTCGGTGCGCTGCTTCGCCAACAACAGCGCGGGCGTCTACGTGAGCTGCTACTCCTCCGCTCCGGCGCTCGTGCGCAGCGTCCAGTCCGCCAACGACTCGGCCTACCTCTACTTCGCCTGGGACGCGGCCGGCGTCTGTCAGACCATCGACGTGCTCAAGGGTTCGCACCTGGAGCCGAAGGCGCCGTAGTCCCGCGACTTGCGTCACGCCCCCGGAGCCTTCGATGAAGACCTTCCTCCAGACACTGTTGTCACAGGTCCCGGGCATCGCGCTCGGCATCACCGGGGGCGTGGCGCTGACCTTCGCCACGCTGGAGTCCCGCGTGGAGCACCTGCTGGACGCGAAGCTGGAAGCGCAGCTCGGCCAGCTTCGCGGGCTCGTGCAGTCCCGTCCCGCCCCCGTCCCCGTCGTGATGCAGGCACAGGACTCCCGCGAGGAGCTGCGGCTCATCCGCGAACAGCTCGCCTTGCTGGCGGCGCGGGAGCCCGTGGCGGCGCCGCGCCTGGAGGACCCCGGGGAGGACACGCGCCTCGCGCCCACGCCCGAGCAGGTGGAGTCCTCCCGCCAGGGACAGCAGGTGCTGGCGGACGCCGTCGGGAGGGGCCGCTGGACGGAGGCGGATCAACAGCGCTTCCACCAGGCCCTCCGCGCCGGGACGCGCGACGAGCGCGAAGCCCTGGAGCAGCGCCTGTCGCTGGCCATCAACAGCGGGCAACTGCGGCCGGTGATGGGCGACGAGCGCTAGCGCCCGGCGCGACGCAGGCGCGTCCAGCCAGCACGCGGATCCAGGTGCGTGCGCGAGCCGTGGGTGTGATCACGCGAGGTTGCGGTCTGGTCCTGGCCTTGCAGCAGGAGAGCGCGTGTCCGTGAAGCAGGTCGTGCTTCACGACACCTCTCCCCCACCCGCCGGGTCCTTCCATGACGATTTCGACCTCCCTCACCATCCAGAACAACTCCGGCTGCCCCATCGATAGCCGCGGCACGGTTGACTACAAGGACGGTTCGCTCAGCGGCTCCGCGCCCGCGACCAGCATCGCCGCGGGCTCCAGCACGACCTTCAAGGTCGAGCAGAACAACTCCGTCTCTCCAGGTCCTGAAGGCACGGTGACGTACAAGCTGGAGACGGGGAACGAGCAGGTGCCCCTCTCCTTCTACTGGAACTACTCCAGCGGCCCGAGCCACCCGGAGTCCTATACCGCCACCACGGACTCCAGCCTGGCGCCGGTGGTCATCACCCAGACGGACACCAGCGGAGACCACCACGCGACCACCTACCGGGTGGACTTCAAGCCGCGCGCGCCGCATGAGTGGGACCTGGTGTGGGCGCTGTCCGTGGGGCTCATCAACAAGCAACTGCACGCGCTGCGCTACTACCAGCTCATCCCGTCCTCGTTCACGCAGGCCGCCAGCGGGGGCGCGCAGCTCACCGTGACGGCCATGGGCGACCCGACCGTGTCGGTGCCTGACGACCAGACGACCCACCTGGACGTGCACCTGCCCTTCACCACCGCGACCCTCCAGTACGTGGAGTCCGGCGCGACGAAGACGCAGGCCCTGTCCGGGACGACGGTCATCGTGTCGCTGGACCTGTCGCAGGCGCAGGTAACGGACCCGGGCACGCTGGCCGCCACGTCGGAGGCGAAGCAGCACATCCAGGGCCTCCAGTCGCTCAACTACTCCGTCTACCGCCTCTTCCTGGACCTGACCCAGCCGTCGCTGTTCCGGTCGCTCCAGGTGGTGAACGCGAGCAACCAGCCCGTGGCGCTCAGCCAGGCCGCGCAGGCCGCGCTCCAGGCCACGCTGGCCGGCGTGGGGCACATGGACGTGGCGTACACGACGCAGGCGCCGGGCAGCCCCGCGAGCATCGTCCCCACGTTCGCGAAGGAGCGCACGACCCGCTACAGCACCAATGGGAACTTCAGCACGCTCAACGTCTGCATGATGAGCCGGGGCCGGAAGGAGCCGGCGTGGGCGTCGCGCTTCGGCTTCACCGCGCCGCTGGCCGCCACCACCAACCCGGACGGCACCCCGGCGGAGGCCCGCGCGCGGCTGTACCTCAGCCAGGACACGCTGGGCGAGGGCTACCTCAAGCCGGTGGTGCTGCCCGCCATCCTGAAGGCCTCCGGCATCCCCGGCAGCACCACCCGGCAGGGGGCGCTGAAGTACCAGTGCGTCGGCACGCGCGACAACTCCCACAAGAACGACGGGCGCGGCGAGTTCGTCCAGGTGAACAACGGGTTCGACCAGTACGTGCTCGGCACGGAGGGCGTGACGTTCACCACGTCGCCCAACACCAGCCAGACGGACCGCTGCACGGTGGCGCTGAGCGGCCAGTTCCAGGTGAACATTGAAGTCAGCCAGTATCCGCTCGACTTCATCGGCCTGGGCATGAAGGACGTGCTGGGCCGGGCCACCTACGTGCAGCCCTGGACGGGCACCATCACCCTCGCGGCCGGAGACGGCGGCAAGCTGGTGACGTCCGTGAGCATCGTGCTGGGCAAGGCCCCGGCCCCGAGCGTGGACAAGACCCTGGATGGCTGGGTCTTCAACGCGCTGGACAAGCTGTTCAACTGGTCCTCCACGTCGCCGCAGGACGCCATCACGAAGCAGGCGCAGCAGTTCGCCAGCGACCTGGCCACCGCCTTCCGCGACAACGCCTCCATGTCGCTGGACGTCGAGGATTGCGTCGTACTGCCCACGGGCGCCGCGCATGACTACAGCCAGTTCGTCTTCAACGCCGAGGGCGCCGTCCAGGTGGACGTGTCCTTCCCCGGCTGAACCACCCCTCCATCCCAAAGACATCCAAGGACTCCCTCCATGTCCCAGACTCCCCAGACGGGCTCGGCGACCGTTTCCTCCAGCCTGATGTACAACTACCTGGCCGCGACCTCCGTGGACGCGGCGTACCCCCTGGCCTCCGCGGAGGACACCGGCGGCTCGCCGCTGCTGTTCAGCGTGGGCGCGTCCGCCGCGAACACCGCGCGCAAGACGCTGTGGGTGATGTTGCGCGACACCACCGTGACGACCGGCTGGCGTCAGGTGGAGCTCAGCCCGGACGCGAACCACGACGTGCAGGGCTACGCGGTGGTCCAGGCCCCGTCGGGCCAGGTCATCCTCGCCGTGGCCGTGGACGACGGCGCGGGCGGCAGCCGCGTGTTCGTCTCCCCCGCCCTCGTGCCCACGCCGGACGGCGGCCCGTGGAGCACGCTCGACAGCGCGTGGGTCCAGCGCAACGGCGCCCCCGCCGGGATGCCCGTGCAGCGGCTGTTGCTGGGCGACTTCGTCAGCGCCAGCGAGGCGCCGCTGCTGGTGGCGGAGGTGAAGAACACGAACGGCACCACCGGCCGCTACTTCGTGGACGCGTCCACGAGCAACACGGCCAGCGCGTGGGTGAACTGGGCGCCGCCCAAGGACATGCAGACGCTGCACGACGTGGTGGTGGCGCGCGCCTCCATCACCGGCATCACCTACCGGGGCACCTGGTCGCTGTTCGACGACAACACCGGCAAGCGGTGCCTCACCTTCACCAGCCTCCTGGACCCGGCCACCAACACCACGCATTCGCTGTCCGTGACGGCGCCGTCCGGGGCGCGCTGCCTGTGGGCGCTGGAGGACCGCCAGAACCAGGGACTGAGCGCGCTGTACGTGGGCGGTGACGGGCTGTCCTGGTTCCCCTCCACGGGCCTGAAGAACGCGAAGAGCACCGCGCTCTCCATCGCGTCCTCCAGCGTGCTGTCGGGGGTCACGTCCGTGCTGGCGCAGCAGGACTCCCAGCGCGTCAGCGTGTGGGCGGTGGACGGCAGCCAGCGGCTGTTCTCCCTGAACAACGCGGTGGGCGCCACGGACGGCTGGTCCGCGCCGCTCCAGCAGCGCGAGCACGTGGCCCGGCTGGCCCCGCGCCGCAACCAGAAGCGCTCCACGGGGGAGCTGTTCGTGGCCTCCACGGACAACAGCCTCATCACGTACCTGTGGCAGGACCCGGACACCACCGCCTGGCAGAACTCGGACATGGTGCTGCCCACGCTGGAGAACGGGCAGGAGTTCCCCAGCTACACCACGGTGGTGCGCTTCACCGACGCGCAGGGACAGGCCCTGGTGGGCCAGCCGGTGCAGGTGAACGCCTCCGAGTGGTCCCGCGTGATGGTGAACGGCTACTGGACGGACCTGGACACCAGCACCCGGGTGGAGGTGAAGACGGACGCCAGCGGCACGGTGACGCTCATCAACAAGGTGTCCGACGTGGGCACGCCCGTGTTCCGCTTCAGCGCGGCGTTCCTCGCCCAGGACGTGACGGCGGACCCCAGCGCGGAGCTGCGCGCGAACCTGGCCGCGAAGCTGAAGGACCAGGACCTGTCCCAGTGGAAGAAGCCGGACGGCACGCCCGTGGTGCCCCCCGGCGCGAACCCGGACCTGGTGGCGCAGGTGCAGGCGTCGCTCCAGCAGTTGATGGACAACATGGACAGCCTGCCGGCGGACGGCTCGTCGGCGCCCGTGGAGCCCGCGGCGCCCGCGGCCCCGTCCATGGCGCCCACGGCGATGGCCAGGACCCAGACGTCCTTCGCGGTGCTGGGCAACGTGACGAACGCCATCGAGACGGCGGCGGGCGACGTGCTCCAGGCGCTCAAGAGCGCCGCGGGCGCCGTCTATGACTACGTGCTCCAGCCCATCGTCAGCGGCACGAAGACGCTGCTCCAGTTCTTCGTGAAGATTGGCGAGCAGGTGGTGACGTTCGTCATCCGGACCCTCAAGGAAGCGCTCCAGCTCATCAGTTGGCTGTTCCAGCAGTTGGAGGTGCTGATTGAAGATATCATCGCGTTCCTGGGCTTCCTGTTCGCGTGGGACGACATCCTGGCCACCCAGCGCGCGCTGGAGGCGATGACGCAGGACGTGTTCCTGGCGATCGCCGGCAAGATGAAGGGACAGGAGGCCGCCATCACGGCGTTCTTCGACCAGCTCATCTCCCAGTGGGACAGCGTCTGCGACACGGCGCTGGGCATGGACGACGTGAGCACGCAGCAGGTGGCGGCCCAGACCCAGAGCGAGGCGACGCCGACGGCGCAGTCCGCCCTCACCTGCGCCACCACCAGCCCGGGAGCGACCTTCTCCACCTACCAGGTCGCGCACGGCGGCATCGGGGACAGCACGCCCACCACGCCCGTGAACCCGGTGGCGCAGGCCATCACCGACTTCCTCCAGACAGTGGGCAACATCCTGTCGGACGTCGAGGACAGCCTGGAGGCGGTGCTCCAGGGCCTCCAGACGATGGCCAGTCAGGGCACCCTGAGCCTGCACGCCGTCGTGCGGCTGCTCGCGGGCGAGGCGGCGAAGGCGCTGCTCGGCGCCATGCGGGACCTGATGGTGGGGCTCTGCGAGGTGGTGGAGGACCTGACCCAGGCGCTGCTCCAGGACGTGCTCCTGCGTCCGTTCAACATCCCGGTCATCACCTGGCTCTACCAGAAGCTCACCGGCGAGCAGCAGTTGACGATGCTGGGGGCCGTCAGCCTGCTGGCGGCCATCCCGCTGACCATCGTCTACAAGCTGCTGACGGGGAAGGCCCCCATCCCGGAGCAGCCGGCGTCCTCCCAGCTCCAGTTGGCGCGCACGCCGTGGAGCGCCCGGAAGGTGCTGGAGCTGGACGCGGAGCCGGACTCCAGCTCGGTGGGTCCGCATGCCTATGACTACTCCGTCGTGGGAGGCGGCGTGGCGGAGTTCTGCTCGCTCCTCTACAGCGCCTGCGTGTTCGGGAACTCGCTGGCGCCCGTGCCCAGGGCCCAGAAGATCCTCTCCAGCGTCCAGGCCGTCACGACCTGCGTCAGCGTGGCCATGACCTTCCCCTTCGACGACAGCAGGGCCCAGCAGGGGGTGGACCGCGGCCTCTGGGGGCTCACCCTGGTGGAGGCCGTGACCGCGGGCTGCGTGGCCCTCCTGACCCTGGCTCCGCCCAAGGAGGAGGACGCGAAGGCCCTGGCGAAGATCGTGGAGCGGGTGGACACGGGCCTGCTGGGAATCATCGGCATCGCGGGCCTCATCACCTCCGTGGTGAGCTACGTGATGGAGATGGTGGCCCTGAAGGGACAGACGCCGGTGCCCGAGTACCACGGCTTCAAGTCGGACACGGAGAAGCTCGCCGCCAACCTGGTGCGCAACACGGGGACGACGGTGGAGAGCTTCGGGGGCTTCGTCCCGGAGTCTCCCGGCAAGCTGGAGATCCTCTTCATCGCCTTCGCGCTGGAGTTCGGCGCCTTCGGGCTCGACATGATCCGCTGGGCGGAGACCGTCATCTACGACGAGGACGTCGAGGGCGGCCAGGAGAAGCTCTTCCAGCCCTGGTGAGCGACCACGCCACCGTCCCCCGGGCCTGAGCGCCGGGGGGCGGCATCCCCCTCACGCCAGTGAACACTGCATCCGCTCACGGTCCCGGGGGCCGGGGACTTTCCGGGCGTGGACGCTTCCGGTTTCCAGGGGCCGGCACCACCTTGGAGGCGAGGAGTCACACACCCCATGGATGCGGAAGGCACATCGGAGCTGGGAGCCGCGAAGGTTCCCCTCGTGTCCAACCAGAAGCAGCAGCGCACGCGGCGTACGCCCCGGAAGCTGAAGCCCTCGCGGCTGCAGGCCGTGGACTTCCGCTCCGTGGAGGAGCGCATGGACGCCGGCCGCGCCCTGCGCAAGCGCTGTCCCCGGAGCAGCCACGCCCGGTGGAAGCCCTTCCGGGGACGCGACCCGGTGGCGCAGCTCCAGGAGTCCGACGCCACGCGGCTGCCCTGGCTGGTGCCCGTGCGGCATGAGCGCATGTCCGAGTCCCCGTTCGCCTTCCTGCGAGGCACGCCCTTCGTCATGGCGCGCGACCTGGCCCACACGCCGCACAGCGGCCTGCGCAGTCAAATCTGCGGCGACGCGCACCTGGCCAACTTCGGCCTCTTCGGCACGCCCGAGCGCAACCTCATCTTCGACCTCAACGACTTCGACGAGACGCTGCCCGGCCCCTTCGAGTGGGACGTGAAGCGCCTGGCCGCGAGCTTCGTCGTGGCCGCGAAGCAGAACGGCCTGGGCGGGCGCTGCGGGAAGAAGGCCGCGCGCAAGGCCGTGGAGTCCTACCGGCTCACGATGCGCGAGCTGACCACGAAGAGCCTGCTGGAGGTCTGGTCGCTCCACGTGGACGCGAAGGAGCTGAAGCACTCGGACTCCGACGACACCGCGAAGCTCGCCGCGGAGGCGGTGGAGAAGGCGAAGCGCCACACCAGCGCGCACGCGGTGGAGAAGCTCACCGTGGAGCGCAACGGCCAGCGGCACCTGGCCTACCAGCCGCCCCTGCTCTTCCCGCTCAGCGCGGTGAAGATGGACGTGTCCCCCGCGGAGCTGGAGCGGCGCATCAAGCGGCTCACGGTGGGCTACCTGGAGTCGCTGGACGGCGCGGTGAGGGACCTGTGCCTGCGCTACCAGCGCAAGGAGTGGGGCTTCAAGGTCGTGGGCGTGGGCAGCGTGGGGCTGCAGGCCTACGTCGTGCTGTGCGAGGGCAACGGCGGGGAGGACCCGCTGGTGTTGCAGCTCAAGGAGGCGAAGGCCTCCGTGCTGGAGCCCTACCTGGGCCCCAGCGAGTTCCGCAGCGCGGGCGAGCGCGTGGTGGTGGGCCAGCGGCGCATGCAGGCCTTCTCCGACCTGTTCCTCGGCTGGACGGAGGTGGAGGGCATGGGCGCCTTCTACGTGCGCCAGTTGCGCGACATGAAGGGCGCGCTGGACGCGGAGAAGATGGACGCGCCCGTGTTCCAGGACTACGCGGACGCATGCGGGGCCACGCTGGCCCGAGCCCACGCGCGCACCGGAGACGCCGCGCTCATCACGGGCTACCTGGGCAGCAATGACCACTTCGATGAGGCCGTCACCGAGTTCGCCTGTGCCTATTCGGATCAGGTGGACTCGGACTACGGGCACTTCATCGATGCGCAGGCGAAGGCGTTGGAGGCACTGACGCACTGAGCGGGGCCGCGCGCCTCCGTCTGCGGTCCGTTGAAGTTGTCACGTCCCAGGGTCAGGATGCCGGGCTTCCTGAGCTTGAGGGCGTCATGAAGCTGGCCGGAGCCGTCACGCTGGTACTGCTGCTCGCGACGGGGTGCGCGACCCGCCGCGTTGTCCATATCGATACCGGGAACGGACCCCGGGTCGTCCACGAGCCGGTGGAGGTTGCCCCCATCCAGGTGAGCGAGGACGCATTCGCAACCGCGCTCACGCGGCTCATCCTGGACATGCGCATGGACGTTGTCTTCCGTGAGACGGAGGCGGCGGATGCGCGAGGATGGGTGCGCTCCAGGGCGCTGCTCGCCTCCTCGGCGGGCCTCGCGGATTCCGGCTCGCCCGGCTCGCCTGAGTCCTTGTACGAGCGCCTCTGCCCTGATGGCGACGAGTGCTTGACCCTGGTGGGCGGAACCGGGTTGCCCTTCTCGCGCAAGGACCGGACGTT
>NZ_JAIQDD010000049.1:0-24523 GCF_020036995.1 Corallococcus sp. AS-1-12
ACGGCAACCTCGTCATGCTACCGCAGGGAACTCGTCGCGCCGCCTGACGCGTTTCCACTCCAATTGACACGACCTCCGAAAGCGGCCAGGAGCAGCACCTGGTCTGGATTCTTCGTCCGCCTGGCATCCGTCCCATCTCCGTTGGGGTGAACCCTCCCCCGGAGCCCTGCCCCGCCCTCATCCCGCCTGGCAGGCAGGGTGGCGTGGGTCCTGGGCCCCTGGAGACCCGGTATACTCCCAGTCCCATGACACCGTTGAGCCCCGGAGTCGCCACCGCCACGGAGCAGGACACGCCGGCAGCGCCCGGCGCCCTGCGCTTTCGCCGCCTCTGGCTGTTCTCTCCCCGGGCCGACCTCGCCATCCTGGGCATCCCCCTGGCCCTGACAGCGGTCGCCGCCGTCGCCAGCGCGCTCCTCGCCCCCGCCGCCGCGGACAACGCCTACCGGCTCCTGGGCTGGACCGCCCAGAACCTCCTGGGCAACGCCACGCACGTCATCCTCACGTTCCTGCTCTTTGGCGTGCACCGCGACGTGCTCACCGCCGCGCCCAACCAGCCGCGCACCATCCTCGCCGGTGCGCTGGCCATGCTCGGCGTGGGCGCTGCCCTGTTCTTCACCTTCTACGCCGACCGCTCCATCCACACCTTCGCCGTGGCCGTCATCTTCAACGTCTTCGGCATGCACCACACCCTGTCCCAGCACCGGGGCCTGTGGTCCCTGCATGGCCTGCGCGGCGGACAAGCGGGCCTTCCCGCGCCCTCCCCGCTCGAGCGCAAGTTCCAGCAGCTCTACGTGCCGCTGCTCCTCTCCGTCCTCCTCGTCCGCATCTTCTTCGTCGCAGAGTCCGCCGCACCGAACGCCCCCGCCTACCTCGACGTGGGCCAGGGCGTCGTTCTTCCGTGGCAGACGTTGCCCGTGCTCATCGCCGTGTGGCTGGGCTACTTCCTCCTGCTCTTCCGCGCCGTGCTCCGCTCCGGCACCGCCAGCGGCCCCAAGGTGCTCTACCTCCTGGGCATGGCCACCGCGACCGGCCTGGCGCTCGTGGCGCCGTCCTGGGGGTACGTGATGCTCCCGGGCATGCACGGCCTGGAGTACTACTTCCTCAGCGCCCGCATGCTGGAGCCTCGCGAGGGCGACAGGCCCCGCCTGAGCCAGAAGCTCATCTGGCCCGCCATGGTCGTGTCCATGCTCCCGCTGTTCGCGCTGGGCGTGGTGCATGGCTTCCTGCTGGATGGCCCCATGCGCGGCTCGCTGGGCATCGGCGGCGGCGCACAGGCGCATCCCGTGCTGCGCGCTGTCACCTCGCTGGGCTTCGCGTGCGTGCTCGCGCACTACTTCGCGGACGCCTTCATCTTCCGCTTCCGCATCCCCTCCATCCGGCAGGTGATGCTGCGCCGCCTGGGCTTCTCCTCCGCCCCCCGGTCGCCCCTGACCGCTCCCGGCGCTCAGTAGGCCTCGTCTGAACATCATGCGGCTCCGCGCCATCCTGCCCGCCCCCGTGGCGCTGTTCACGTTGGGGCTCATCCTCTGGCTGGGGTTCCTCCCCCTTCGCAACTACGACCTGTTCTTCCACCTGGCGGGGGGCCGCTATGTGCTGGAGCACGGCTTCAACCGCGTGGACCCCTTCAGCGTCACGGGCACCGCGGGCTGGGTCCCCCACGAGTGGGGCTTCGGCGTGCTCTGCGTCCTGCTCATCAAGGTCCTGGGCGCCGCCGGTCCAGCGCTCCTCGTCGCGGCGCTCGTGGCGGCCAACGTGCTCCTGCTCTGGATCGCCCTGCGGCGCGCGGACGCACACCCCTCCCACCTCCTCGTCCTCGCCTGTCTGGGATTGATCTCGGGCGTCCAGTCCTCCACCTGGATCCAGGAGCGTCCCTTCCATCTGGGACACCTGCTGTTCGCCCTCGCCGCCCTGGGCGTCCAGGCGTGGCGACAGGGCAAGGACCGGGTGCTCTGGGCCTTTCCGCTCCTGGGACTCGCCTGGGCCAACCTGCATGGCAGTTGGCTCTTGGGCCCGGCGCTGCTCGCGTCCACCGCGATGGGCACGGCCCTGGACGACCGCACGCCCGCGTCGCTGCGGCGCTGTGGGGCCGCGCTCGCGGCGGCGCTCGCGATGTTCCTCGTCGCGGGCCTGTCGCCGGACGGGCCCCGCATCTACCTGTATCCGCTCCAGCACTCGCTGCTCGCATCCACCCAGCACATCAACGAGTGGCGCCCGCTGGACCTGGACCTGGGATGGAGCTGGGCCTACCTCCTCCTCTTCGGTGCGTGCCTCTTCGTCATCGGCCGGGCCCGCATGCGGCGCGCCGCGGCCCTCCTGCCCACGCTGGTGCTGGGCATCGCGGCGCTGAAGGTGCAGCGCCACGCGCCGTTCGCGTCCGTGCTCCTCGCCCTCACCCTGGTGGAGCACGCGCGCACAAGCGACGCGCCCGCCCTCCCGCGCTTCCTGTCCTGGCTGGAGCGCCCCCTCGCCACCTGGAGCACCGGCACGTCCCTGGCGCTGTGGCCCACCGTCCTGCTGGCCGGCCTGTTCGCGCTGAACGCGGGCGCGCCCCGCCCCGTGGAGAAGGGCACGCACCCTGGCATCCCGCTCCCCGTTCTTCAGACGCTGAGCCAACAGCCTCCGGGCCGCGTGCTCAACCGCTTCATCATGGGCGGCCCCATCTCCTACTTCGCGGGCGCCCCGTACAAGGTCTACATCGACAGCCGGAATGATCCGTTCCCCGCCGCCATCCACCAGGCCTATGAGCGGCTCGTGTGGTCCGAGCCCGGCTGGGAAGAGGCGCTGGATGCCTATGATCCCGACTACGTCGTCTGGGACACGCAGAACCCGGGCAACCTCCTGCTGGATCACCTCCGGGCACGAGGCGGCTGGCGCGAGCTGACGAAGGCGAACGGCTGGGTCCTCTGGGCCCGGGAGCGCACGCCCATGGTCCCCGGAACGCCTCAGCGCCCCGCGACCGCTTCCGGCGGCGGGTGAAACACATACAGCGCCACCGGTGAGCCCTCCTCCGAGCGCACCCGGGCATCCCGGCGCAGCACCCAGAGCTGGCCCTCGTGCAGGGGACGGGCCTCCGCCACCTCCGCGATGCCCCGTCCCGCCGCCACGTAGGCCACCACCGGCGCGGCGGGCGTCGCCTTCACCGCCCACGCCCCACCCTCCAGCAGCACGCGCGACATGCGCCCCTGGAGCACCGGCAGCGGCGTCTCCTCCTGCTTCACGCCCCGCTTCCGCAGCCCCGCGAGGGCCTCGCGGGGCTCCTGGGCGAAGGGCGCCGTGCCTCGCAGCAGCCGCGCGTCCTCCGCCGAGACGTAGAGGTTCCCGTCGAAGCCCGGCACGGTGAAGACCAGGTTGCTCAGCGCCCGGCCCTCATCGGGGTTGCGCCACTCGTGCCCCGTGAAGGGGGGCGAGGCCACGAGCCAGCCCGGCCCGTGCACCCCGCGCCGCTCCATCCGCCGCCCCTCCTCGCCCCAGACCTGCCACACGTGCGCCTCGCCCGAGACGATGATGGTGGCCTCGAAGGGCGCGCGGTGGATGTGCAGGGGGCACGTCTGGCCCCGCCCCATCAGGTGCTGGTGCACGCTGGAGGTGTCCGACGCGAAGTACGTCTCCGAGACATCCGAGGCGCCCGGCCGCGCCTTCTCCAGGGCCGCCATCCGCTCGCGGACGTCGATCACCTCCACGTCGGGCGGAGGCAGCGGGGTCAGCGCACGCCGGAGCCCCAGCAGCAGCCCGAGCAACGCGACACACAGCCCCACCACGAGCATCCGGTAGACCCAGAGCCGGCGACGCAGCCCGGCGACAACCTCCGGTGACGACACGGTCATGGCGCGCACGATGCCAGCTTCAGCCTCCTGAAACACGAATGGCAGGCCCTTCCAGTTGGAGGGACCTGCCATTCACCGGGACACCACCGACACCCTCGCGGGGCCAGCACCTCCCGGACGAAGCCCGAGAAGCAGCTCAGTAGGTGTTGTTCTGGCCGAAGGACTTCATGGTCTTCTTGTTGAGCTGGTCGTTGGAGAGCTGGCCGTCGTTGGCCACGTTGTCCTCACCGGCCAGGGCCGCCGCGGAGGCGCCGAACAGCTTGCGGATGTTGTCACCGAACAGGGTGATCACGCCGATGGCGGCGATCGCGATGAGGGCAACGATGATGATGTACTCGGTCATGCCCTGACCACGGTTCTTGCGGAACTGCTTCTTCGGGGCCTTCGCGATCGCGTTCATGGGAAACTCCGGGGGTCGTTGCAGCGGTGGAGAGACACACCCTGCGGGAAGTCAGGGTCGATACAGACAGTACAACGGGCGGGCAAGCGCCTCCATCCGTCAACGGGAGGATGGGGGGCCGGATCAAGGAATATCGCGGACCTAGCCCCTCTCAAGGTTTCATCCGCCCTTGTTTCAAGGCTCACCGGGCGCCGCCGTGGGCATCCGCGCGGGCCTCCCGCAGGCGTCCGGCGGCAGGGCCTCGCAGTAGGCCCTGAACGCCTTCTGCAGCCTCGCGTCCTGGGGGTAGCGCGCCGCCACCTCCCGGCCCACCGCCAGCGCCCCGCCAGCGTTCACCGGCGTCCACACCGTGCGCGACGCCCAGGTCCGCGCCGTCACCAGCTTCAGGTACTCCGTCACCAGCTCCGGCGAACGGCCGCCCCGCTCCACCTCCGGCTCCAGCAGCGACGCCGCCAGGGTCAGGTCCCCCTGCGCCAGCACCGCCCGGCCCAGCGCGAGCGCCGACGCGGGCTCCTCCGGCGCCAGCGAGCGCCACAGCGCCGCCACGCCCCGGACCGTCGGATCCTTGTCCGCGTGGTAGCGCTGCACGTTGCGGTACAGCCCCGCGGCCTGCTCGGCGGTGGGCGGATGCTCGCGCAGGTACTGGTGCAGCAGCAGCCCCGGCCCCGTCTCCGGAGACCGGCGCTCGTCGTTCACGCGCACGTCCAGGTCCGCCAGGAAGAACGCCACCGGCGACGCGTACTCCAAGAGGTTGTGGTCGTCCGTGTTGATGGGCCCCTCGCCCGCGAAGGCCTTCTGTCCGGCCTCCGTGTGCACCTGCTTGGACAGCAGGCCGAACAGGTCGTTTATCTCCACCCGCGCCAGGTCCGCCTTCACGTCCGGCCGGGCCATGCGCGCGGCCACCGCCGCCGCGTCGAACGACAGCGGCTTGCGGCTGGCCACCATCACCAGGTCCTCCGGGCCCAGCCACGTCGTGGCGTGCGGGAAGGTGTCCTGCAGCGTGCGGATCACCAGCCGCACCAGCTCGCGGTTGCTCTCGTAGGTGTGGATCCACTGCACCATCACGCCGTCGTCCGTCAGGTGCTTGTCCACCAGTTGGAAGAAGTCGCGCGTGAAGAGGCCGGACACGCCGGACACCCAGGGGTTGGAGGGCACGCTGACGATGAGGTCGTACCGGAGGGGCGCCAGCGCCATGAACGTCTTCGCGTCGTCGATGTGCACGTGCGTGCGCGGATCATCCACCGCGTTGCGGTTGTCCTCCTTGAACAGGCGCGCCGCGTCGATGACCGCCGGGGAGATCTCCACCATGTCCAGGCGCTCCACCGGGTGCGCCAGCACGCTGCCCGTGGTGATGGCCGCGCCCGAGCCGATGACGAGCACGTTCTTCGGGTCACGCGGGTGCAACAGCACGCCCAGGTGACCCGCCATCACCTGCGTCTCGATGTCGCTCCCGTTCGACGCGTCCGTCTTCCCGTTGATCTTCATGAAGCGGAGGTCCTCGCTGGGCAGGTCCCCCACCATCACCGTGGCGAAGGTGTCGTCCGCGTAGAAGCGCGGGACGATGGCCTTCTCCGTGCCCTCCACCAGCTTCGCGTAGCTGTCCGGCGGCTTCTGGTGCGCGCGGATCGCCGCGATGTTGGACAGCCGCTGCGGCCAGCCGTGCATGCTCCCCAGCACCCCCACCGCCAGCACCGCCGTCACGCCCACCGGCAAGAGCCTCCGCCACGCGGGCGCCGCGTTCGCGCCCTCCCCTTCCCCCGGCGTGGACAGCGCGTGGAACGCCAGCCCCGCGGAGAGGAGGTTCGCCACCGCCCCGGCGATGAAGTTGCCCTGCATGCCCCAGAAGGGCATCAGCACCAGCCCGCCCAGCACGGAGCCGGAGAGCGTGCCCGCCGTGTTCCACAGGTACACGCCGCCCAACTGGCGCCCCACCTCGGACACCTTCGCCGTGGCCACGCGGGCCGCCGCCGGGAACGCCACGCCCATGATGAACGTGGGCACCAGCAGCACCGCGCAGCAGAACGCGAAGGTGATGCCCTGGAACACGGGCCACGTCTCCACCGCGCGCGTGAGCATCCACTCCGACCAGCGGAACAGGTGCGGCAGCCGCACGTACAAAGGCAGCGCCACGCAGAGGCTCAACACCAGCCCCACCTGCGTCCAGCCATACAGCTTCAGCGAGTCCCCGCCCTCCTTGCGCGTCATCAGCCAGAAGCTGCCCAGGCCGATGCCCAGGATGAACGCCGTCAGGATGAGCGTGAAGGCATACGTGGACGCCCCCAGCACGATGGACAGCAGGCGGATCCACGTCACCTGGTACAGCATCGACGTGAAGCCCGACAGCATCACGCCCACGAGCGCCGCCCGCACCGCCCGCCGGGGATACGCCACGTCCTCCGCGGCCGCCGCCGCCCCCACCGACACCGCCGGGGGGTGCCGCCGGGCCAGCGCCAGCGCCGCCAGCGCGAGCAGCACGTTGATGCCCGCCGCCAGCTTCGCGGACGCGGACAGGCCCACCAGCGGCACCAGCCGCGTGCCCGCCACGTAGACGCCCACCGCCGCGCCCAGGCTGTTGATGGCATACAGCCGCGCCAGCTCCCTGCGCACCCCGGCGAGGCTCGCCGCGAAGTGGCGCACCAACGCCGGCAGCGTGCCGCCCATCAGCAGCGTGGGCACCACCAGGGACAGCGAGGACACGAGCAGGCGCGGCGCCACCCGCAGGCCCTCCGGCACGTGGGGTGCCAGTGACAGCCACAGGTGTTCCAGCGCACCCAGGACGTACGGGAACGCCAGCGCGTACAGCCCCACGCCCAGCTCCAGCACGCCGTAGAGCGCCAGGGGGTTCTTCACCCGGTCCGCTGTCCGCCCGAAGACAAACGCCCCCAGCGCCAGGCCCCCCATGAACGTGGCCAGCACGACGGCGTGCGCCTGACCGCTGTTGCCCAGCACGTTCCCCAGGTATTTGGACCAGACCAGCTCGTAGACGAGCGCCGTGGCCCCGGACAGGAACAGAAGGGCGGCCACAAGGTTCTTCGGAGGACGGGCGGTGCTGGTCATAAAGGACAGCGCTCGACGTTACCCGGTATGTTTCAGGTCCACCAATGAACGCCCATCTCCTGCAAGCCGCGCAGCTCGCCTGGTCCCCCCACCTCCGGGTGACACGCGCCGACGGTGACTGCGCCCAGGTGCTGCGCCGCGACGCCAAGGCGCTCGTGGGCATGCCCCTGCACACCGCGCTCGGCGTTCCCCAGGAGCGCGCCCGCGAGCTGGACGCGCGCGCGCGCGAGGACCGCCGCGCGGTGGAGTTCGTCACCGTCTCCGCGGGAGGCCCCGGCGGCACCCCGCCCCCCACCCACCTGCGGCTCGTGCTGGGCATGGACGGCGACGAGGCCGCCGCGGGCGTGCTCGACCTGGGCGCCGTGCTGGAGGGCGCCCCGCCGGTGCAGATCTCCAAGCTGTCCTCGTCGCTCAGCCATGAGATCCGCAACCCGCTCTCCTCCGTGAAGATGGCGGTGCAGACGCTGGCCCGGAACACCGGCCTGTCGGACCGGGACAAGCGCCGGCTCACCATCGCCAACCGGGAGATCCGGACCATGGAGCGCATGCTCTGGCTGCTCTCCGAGTACGGCCGCGAGAGCGCCGCGAACCTGGACGCCCACGCCCTGCGCTCGGTCGTCCAGGAGGCGACCGCCATGGTGGCCCCGGAACTGGCCGAGCGCCGCATCGAGGTGGATGTGAAGGAAGAGGCGGACCTGCCCCGCGTGCGGGTGGATCCCAACCGGCTGAGACCCGTGCTCGCTCAAGTCCTGCTCAACGTGGCCATGGGCCTCCCGGAAGAAGGCCGTGTCCAGGTGACGCTGCGCAAGGACGACCCCAGCCACGTCAGCCTCATCCTGGATGATCCGGCCGCGGCCCTGCCTCCGGAAGAGCGGGGCACGCTGTTCGACCCCTTCGGCTCGCGGCTGGCGCGGGGCGCGGGGCTGTCCCTGGCTGCCTTGCGGCGGGTGATGACGGGCGTGGGGGGCGACGTGGCGGCCCAGGGGAGCTCGGAACCGGGGATGGTGTTCACGCTGACGTTCGCCGCCTGAGGCCCCCATGGAGACCCTCCTCATCGTCGACGATGACGTGTCGCTGCTCGAAACCCTCACGATGCACTTCGAGGAGATCGAGCAGGACGACGGGCAGCCGCGCTACCAGGTGGTGACGGCCACCAGCGCCGCCGCGGGCCTCAAGGCCGCCCAGGAGAACATGCCCAGCGTGGTCATCCTGGACATGATGCTCCCGGACCGCACGGGCCTGGAAATCATCGAGGAGATGAAGACCCTGTGCGGCGACGCGCGCATCATCCTCGTCACCGCCTACCACGACATGGAGACGACCATCCGGGCCATGAAGGCCGGTGCGTTCGACTACATCCACAAGCCCTTCCCGGATCCGGCCGCGCTGGACCTCGTGGTGGAGCGCGCGCTGGAGTACCGCCAGTTGTCGCGCCGCGCGGACGAGGTCCACCGCGAGAACGCCGTCGTCCGCCTGGGCGACATCGTGGGCACCAGCCCCTCCATGCAGCAGTTGGTGAAGGAGATCGGCAAGGTGACGGGCAGCACCGCGACGGTGCTGATCAACGGCGAGAGCGGCACCGGCAAGGAGCTCATCGCCCGCGTCATCCACAACTACTCCTACGACGAGCCCCGCCCCTTCATCGGCATCAACTGCTCGGCCATCGTGGACACGCTCCTGGAGAGCGAGCTGTTCGGCCACGAGAAGGGCGCCTTCACCGGCGCGGTGTCCGGCAAGCCCGGCAAGTTCGAGCTGGCCGAGGACGGCACCGTGTTCCTGGATGAGATTGGCGACATGTCGCTGATGCTCCAGGCGAAGCTGCTGCGCGTGCTCCAGGAGCGCGAGTTCGAGCGCGTGGGCGGCGTCAAGCGCGTGAAGCTGCGCGCCCGCGTCATCGCCGCCACCCACCGGAACCTCGCGGACGAGGTGGCCCAGGGCCGCTTCCGCGAGGACCTCTACCAGCGCCTCAAGGTCATCACCCTCTTCATCCCGCCCCTGCGCGAGCGCCGCGAGGACATCTCCCTGCTGGTGAAGCACCTGCTGGAGCGCATCAACGAGAAGGTGCACAAGCGCGTCACCCGCGTGCCCCACGAGGTGATGGAGCGCCTCACCCTGCTGCCCTGGCGCGGCAACGTGCGCGAGCTGGAGAACGTCCTCACCCGCGCCGTGGTGCTCGCGCCCGGTGACGTGCTCCGGGGGGACGACCTGCCCCCCCTGGAAGCGCCCCCCTCGGGCCCCCTGGACGCCCAGCGCGGGGGAGTCCCGGGCGCCGCGAGCAGCATGTTCGCCGCCCCCGCCGTGGACGACGTGAGCCTCATCCCCACCCTGGAAGAGGCCGAACGGCAGCTCATTGCCCGCGCCATGGCCGTCACCAAGGGCCACAAGGGCCGCACGTGTCAGATCCTGGGCATCAGCCGCCCAACCCTTGAACGAAAGCTTCAAAAGTTCGGTCTCGCACAGGGGCATGGTCCACAGGTTCACCCTTATCCGGTGAAGGATGCTTCCTGACACTGTCCCAGCCCGGACAAACCGGTGTGGCGCTTGAACGTTTCGTTCAAACTGATCAGACTGTTTGAACGTTCTGTTTCAGGTTTTGGACACAGGGGGGGGGGCCGCACCGGGGTGTAGCGCTAAGTACCCGGCATTCCTCGAACTGTTCCCCTGGGAATAGTTCAAGTGCTCATGGCACGCCTCTTGGAAAGGGCAAGGTCCGTCCGCAGCAGCAGCAGCGACCAACATTCCCCATCCCTTTCCGTCTTTCCAGGAGACTCCCATGCACGGCTTCAATCGCCCCCTCGGCCCCATCGGTTCCAACGTCGTGGCGCCGCTGCAGGCGACGTCCTCCGGCATGATGGTGACCGCGAACAAGCTGGTCCCCGGCCAGGAGGCCATCGACTTCAAGGGGTACTTCAAGGTCGAGTCCTTCCCGCACAACTCGACCATCTACCGCCCCGGCGACACGTCGGACCGCGTGTACCTGCTGAAGTCCGGCCGCGTGCGCCTGATGCGCATTGGGAAGAACAGCACCCGCTCGGTGGTGTCCATCCTGCGCCCGGGCGACCTGTTCGGCGAGCTGTTCCGCCCGGAAGGCACGCCCATCGAGGAGATGGCCGTGGCGGCGGGCGAGGCCGAGGTGTGGAGCATCGAGGGCCGTGACTTCCGCGCCCAGTTGGAGGCCCGTCCGGCCCTGGCGGTGGACGTGGTGCGCGCCTACGCGGACCGCGTGCGCTCGCTGCGCAAGCGCGTGCTGGGCCTGACCTTCAAGGAGGTCCCGGCCCGGCTGGCGGACACCCTGCTCACGCTGGTGGAGGCGCACGGCGAGCGCTGCCCGCACGGCGGTGAGACGGACCTGCGCGGCATCACCCAGCAGGACCTGGCGGACCTGGTGGGCGCCTCGCGCTCCTTCGTGTCCACGCTCATCAACGAGATGAAGCGCGAGGGCGTGCTCGGCAACGTCGGCCGCATCCTCTGCGTGCGTGACCAGAAGGCCCTGCGCAAGCTGGCCTCCAAGGAGAAGTAATCCCCACCGTCCCTTCGGGACGTCCAACGGGCCTGTCCGCGGAAGAGCACTCCGCGGCCGGGCCCGTGGTGTTTCCAGCGTCAGAACACGAAGCCCAGGCCGAACTCGGGGGTGAAGCCGAGGGCCAGCCCCAGCGGGGTCACCTCGGAGTCCAGGAGGAGGTAGCGCACCCCGCCGCGCAGCATGAAGCCGCCCAGGTGCAGCGCCAGCCCCGCGCGCGCGTCCAACTGCTGGTAGGGACCGGGCGTCATCTGCAGGCGCCCCTCCACGTCCAGGGGGCCCAGGAGGCACGCGTCCACGGACGCGCCCAGGCTGGGGGCCACGTAGAGGGCCCCGGGTGCGTCCAGGGTGGCGACGCCGGCCTCCACGCGCAGGCGGAGCTCCTCCCGGACGAGCGGGGAGTAGGTCACGTGCATCTGCCCCAGGGTGCGCGCGTCGCGGGAGGTCGCGCCTTCCCAGGTGCCCACCAACCGGGAGACGCGCAGGTCCACGCCGAATTGGCGGGCGTCCCAGCCGGCGTCGAAATCCAGGCCCGTGCCGCCCCGGAGGGGTGACACCAGCAGCCCCGCGCGAAAGGAGAACGGGACGGCGTGCCGCAGCGAGTTGCGCTCGGGAGGCGCATCCGGATTGTTGATGTCCTGGCCGTGGTGGGTGCCCAGGCTGCCGATGGCCTCCCCCATCCCGCGGAACATCAGCTCGATGAGGGCGCCCACGAGCGCGGCGCCGACATCGCTGGACGCGCTCGAGTTGAACTCGAAGCGGTCATCCGTGGAGGACACGGTCGTCGTCTTGGACGAGCGGTTCTTGTTCTCGTCGTCCTTCTTCGAATCGCCGTCCCTGTCCGAGCCGATGGCGGTCGCCTCGTGGACGGGCTTCGACGTTTCGTGGGAGTCCGAGCGCTTGCCGAAGCGCGCCTCGGCTTGAGGCGCGGCGAGAAGGCTCGCGAGGAGCCCTCCGCCCAGCACGACCTTGGGTAACGACATGGGGTGAAGCCCCCTCGGTGAGACACGGCCGGCCCGACCGTCCCTCACGTGCCGCATTCAAATCCCGGGGGCCCACCGGGAGTCAACTCCCCAGCTCGAGCTGACAGGTGGCGCTGCACCCATCTCCGTTCTGGGTGTTGCCGTCGTCGCACTCCTCGCCCACGTCCACGACGTGATTGCCGCAGAGGCGTGCGCATTGGGTGTGGCTGTGGGGATAGATGAAACTGTCGAGCGTGAGCTGGTAGGAGGAACTGGTCGTGTGGCGCTCGGCATGGAACACCACGAGCTCGTAGATGCCCCCCAGCGTGAGGCCCAGCGCGCTGGCCCGCTGCGACAGGGTGACGCTGCCAGTGGCAGGGCCATGGACCCCGCCCAGGTCGAGCACGAGGCGGCGGTTGATGAATACCCAGACATCGTCATCTCCGGTGAAGGAGAGCACCTCGGTGCCACGGTATTCGAACCAGTAGCGCGTCTCGCTGGTGAAGCTGAAGTTGCGAAGCACGCTGGGGCTGCTGGCATCCGCACGGAGGGGTTCCTGACCGGAGGCCACCCAGCCCGCGTCATCCAGCGGGAAGAAGGCCTGGGAGCTGAACCGGTACGAGCTGCCCGACCCACGGGGGAGGTCCAGGCGCTTGACGACGGTCTTGTTCACGCCCGGCACGTCCCGGAACCATTGATCAAACGCCGCCCGGCCATGGGTGGTGGCGGAGTTCATGCCTTCCTTCGCATAGACAGGCTTGCCCCGAGCATCCAGCGTGTCGGCCACGACGCCCGTCTCCGAGCCGGATGCGTTCTCGAAGTCGATGTGCCCGCGCGGCAGGCCCCCGGAGGCCGGCACGTCGTACCCGCGGAAGTCGCGGTAGACGATGGGCAGGGTCAGCAGCTCCGGACGGGGCGAGACGACCACGGTGCAGGCGAACCCCGGCTCGAGCTGGCAGGTCGGAGAGCAGCCGTCGTTTGCTCGCGTGTTGCCGTCGTCGCACTGCTCGGTCGTGCTGTTCGCCAGCAGTTCGCCGTCGCCACAGATGCCCTGACAGACTCCGTTGGAGCAGCGAGGCTCGAGCGTGCACAGCGGCGTGCAGCCATCGCCCAGGTCGTTGTTGCCGTCGTCGCATTGCTCGGTGCCCTCGGCCGCACCGTCGCCACAGGTGGTCGTGACACAGCGCTGGCCGGCGACGGGGCACTTGTAGCCCGGCTCCAGGTGGCACGAGGCGCCGCAGCCATCGTTGCCGACGCTGTTGCCGTCGTCGCACTGCTCGTCACCGGCGAGGATGGCGTCACCGCACACCGTGCCGCAAGCGCCGCCGGATGCCGGGCACTGCCACCCGGGCTCCACGGCGCAACTGGCGGAGCACCCGTCGCCGCTCGCCGTGTTGCTGTCATCGCAGGACTCGGTGCCGTCCACCCGGCCATCGCCACAAACCCCGGTTCCGGCGTCAGCCTCCGTCCCCGCGTCGGCCTCCGTCCCCGCATCCACTCCCGCGTCGGCCTCCGTCCCCGCATCCGTCCCCGCGTCGGCCTCCGTCCCAGCATCCACTCCCGCGTCGGCCTCCGTCCCCGCATCCGTCCCGGAGTCAGCGACAGGGTCGGTCCCCGAATCCATGCCGCTGTCCGCGGTGGAGGCATCCTGCTGGCCCGTCGACGGGCCACCGTCCGGGCCGGACGCGTCATCCTTGCCACAGGCAGACAACACGAGCGACACAGACAGGAGCAAAGCGCTCACGAGCCGGAGGGGCGCGCCATGGGTAGACATAGTCGGCGGTTCTTGACCCGGTGGCTTGCGCGAGTCAATCGCCACGGACGTGAGCCTTTGTGGCGCCACGAGCACCCTCCCAAACCATCTCATCCAGAATGCGCCCCGTGACGCTCCCGCCAGCGCCGGCCCAGGACGGCGATGGCCCCAGGAGCACCGTCCGCGCCCGTTCGCCTCCTCGCGATTCCACCGAAAGGAAATGTTGTCGGCCCGCACCGGGAGCGCGTTGAGCGCTTGCCCTCGGACGGGGGGCCGCACAGCATGCGCGACCATCGTGCCCGTCCCGACCGAAGCCCAGAGCCCGCATCGCACGTACACCGACCGCCGCGCCGCCGCGCAGGCGGACCTCACGGAGCTGGACCGTGTCAGCGCGAGGTACGCCAACCTGCGCACCGTGGCCTTCGTCACGGCGCTCGTCATCGCCGCGCTGACGCTGATGGGCCGGCTGCCCAAGCCCTGGTGGTGGGCTGCGGCCGGGGCGCTCGCCGTCTATGGCGTGCTGGCGGTGCTGCACCACCAGGTGTTCCTCAAGGAGCAGCGCGCGCGCCTCTTCGTGCTGCTCAACGAGCGCGGTCTGGCGCGGCTGGAGGGCGGCTGGCACGCCTTCACGGAGACGGGGGAGCGGTTCCTCTCCCCCAACCACCTCTACGCCACGGACCTGGATGTCTTTGGCCAGGGCAGCCTCTTCCAGCTCATCAACGAGACGGCGACGCGCGCGGGCGAGGAGCGGCTGGCCGCGTGGCTGTCCGCTCCCGCCACCGCGGAGACGGTGGTGACCCGCCAGGGCGCCGCGCAAGAGCTGGCCCCGCGCGTGGACTTCCGCCAGGACCTCTGCGTGGACGCCCGCGTGGTGGCGAAGGACAAGGCGGACCCGGCCCTCTTCATCCAATGGGCGGAGGCCGGCCCTTCCCTGGACGCCATCCGCTGGGCCCGGCCCCTGGCCATCGTGCTGCCCCTGGTGACGCTCACCCTGTTCATCCTGGGCACGGTCGGCGTGATTCCCGACAGCGTCGTCTGGGTCGGGCTGCTCGCGCAGTTGGGCATCGCCGTGGCCACGCGCCGCACGCTGCGGCAGATGGACGAAGCCGTGGAGCGCGGCGAGCGCGGCTTCGTGCGCTACGCGTCCCTCTTCGAGCGCGTGGAGAAGCAGCCCTTCGAGCACCCGCGCCTCAAGCAGCTCCAGTCCGGCCTGAGGGCACAGGGTGGCCCGCCAGTGTCCGTGCTGTTCCAGCGCTTCAGCCGGCTGTACTCGCTCATCGAGTTCAAGCGGCACCAGTTCCACCCCCTGGTGCACTGGCTCACGCTCTGGGACATCCACGCCCTCTTCGCACTGGAGAGCTGGCGCGCCGCCCACGGCCGCGACGTGCGCCAGTGGTTCGAGGGGCTCGCGGAGCTGGAGGCCCTCTGCTGCCTGGGAGGCCTGGCCCATGACCGCCCTGGCTTCACCTGGCCCCAGTTGCAGGCCCAGGGCCCCAGCGTGGAGGCCACCGCGCTGGGCCACCCGCTGCTGGACGCGCCCGTGCCCAACGACGTGTCCCTGCCCGGCCCGCGCCACGCGCTCCTCATCACCGGCTCCAACATGAGCGGCAAGACGACGCTGATGCGCGCGCTGGGCGCGAACGTGGTGCTGGCGCTGGCGGGCGCGCCGGTGTCCGCGGCGTCGTTCCGCCTGTCACCCGTGCAGGTGCTCACCAGCATGCGCGTGAAGGACTCGCTGGAGCGCGGCGTGTCGTACTTCCACGCGGAGGTGCTGCGGCTGAAGATGGTCCTGGACGCGGCGGCGGCGGCGAAGGGCCAGGCGCTCTTCCTGCTGGACGAGATCCTGCTGGGCACCAACACCCGCGAGCGCCAGATCGCCTCACGCGAAGTGCTGCGGCTGCTGCTCGCCTCCGGCGCGTGTGGCGCGGTGACGACACACGACCTGTCCCTGGCGGTGCTCGCGGACGAGCCGGGCTCGCACGTGGTGAACGTCCACTTCCGCGACCACCTGGAGGACGGGAAGATGGTGTTCGACTACCGGCTCCGGCAGGGGGTGGTGGACACCACCAACGCGCTGCGGGTGCTGCGCCTGGCGGGCGTCCCGGTGAACGACCCGGACGCCCCGGCCTCCTGACAGTCCCCTCCGCGCCCCCTTCAACCGACAGGGGGCGCGAACGGGAAGCGGATTACTTCGCCAGCTCCACCAGCGCCGCGGCACCCATGCCGCCGCCAATGCACATGCTCACCACGCCGTAGCGGCCGTCCCGGCGCTTCAGCTCGCGCAGGATGGTGGCCACCATGCGCGCACCGGACACGCCCAGCGGGTGGCCCAGGGCGATGGCGCCGCCGTTCGGGTTCACCTTGTCCTGGGGGATGCCCAGCTCGCGGATGCAGTGCAGCGCCTGCGCCGCGAAGGCCTCGTTGAGCTCGAAGACGCTGATGTCCTCAATCTTCAGCTTGTTGCGCTCCAGCAGCTTGCGGATGGCGGGCACCGGGCCCACGCCCATGATTTCGGGCGGCACGCCGGCGACCACGTAGTCCACGAAGTAGCCCAGCGGCTTGACGTTGAGCTCCTTCGCCTTCTCCTCGCTCATCACCACCGCGGCCGCCGCGCCGTCCGTCAGCGGCGACGCGTTGCCCGCCGTCACCACGCCCTTGGCGTTGAAGGCCGGGCGCAGCTTGGCCAGGCCCTCCACCGTCGTCTCCGGGCGCAGGATGGTGTCCACCGTGACGGTCACCTGCTTCTGGTTGCCGTCCTCGTCGAACATCGTGGTGGTGACGGGGAAGATCTCCTCCTTGAACTTCCCCTGCTCGCGGGCGGTGGCCGCGCGGCGCTGGGACTCGGCGGCGAACTTGTCCGCGTCCTCACGGGTGACGTTGTAGCGGGAGGCGATGTTCTCCGCCGTCGCGCCCATGGAGGTGTAGACCTCCGGCAGCTTCTGCATGATCTCCGGGTTGGCGGAGACCTTGTTGCCGCCCATGGGCACCATGGTCATGGACTCGGTGCCACCGGCCACGGCCACCTGGAGCATGCCGGACTTGATGCCCTGCGCCGCCTGCGCCACGGACTGCACGCCGGAAGAACAGAAGCGGTTGATGGTGAGGCCCGGAACGGTGTCCGGCAGGCCGGCGAGCAGGCTCGCGTTGCGGGCCACGTTCATGCCCTGCTCCGCCTCCGGCATGGCACAGCCCATGATGACGTCCTCCACGTCCGCCGGCTTCAGGCCGGGGACCTGGGCGACGGCCTCCTTGATGGCAAGGGCCGCGAGCGTATCCGGCCGCGTGTCCTTGAACTCTCCCTTGTGGGCGCGGGTGAAGGGGGTGCGCACCGCGCTGGCAATCACGACTCGACCGGACATTTTAGATGTCTCCCTGCCCGGACACCGTCCGGGCGTGCTTCGGAATTCGCGTCTGGAAAACCATTGGGTAAACGCCTCGCGCTAGTTGCGCAGCGGCTTGCCCTTCTCGAGCATGAACATCATGCGGTCCTGGGTCTTCTCCTCGCCGATGAGGCTCAGGAACGCTTCCATCTCCAGCTCCAGCAGCTTCTCTTCCGTCACCAGCACGGAGGGGCTGGTGTCACCACCGGACAGCACGCGCGCCAGCTTCTGGGCGATCTTCCGGTCGTGGGCGCTGATCTGATTGTTGAGCTGCATGTCGTACAGCATCATGTCGATGGTGGCCGCGCCGTTGGGGCCCGGCAGCCGGAAGCGCGTGGGACGCGGCGGGCGGAAGCCGCCATTCGCCAGGCCCAGCACGCGCGACTTCGCGTCCGACAGGAGGAAGTCGCGGTTGCCCGTGATGCCGTCCTGCTGCGACAGGAAGCCCATCTCGCGGGCCTCTTCCGCGCTCGTCGCGACCTTCGCCATGCCGATGGCGAGGAACACCTTCTTGAGGAAGGGCAGCGCGTCGAAGTCCTTGTCCGCCGCGTAGGTGCCGAACACGTTGCGCAGCAGCATCATGGTGCCGCCGCCGCCCGGGATGAGGCCCACGCCCACTTCCACGAGGCCCATGTACAGCTCCGCGCTGGCCTGCACCGCGTTGCCACCCATGGTGACCTCCGCGCCGCCGCCCAGCGTGAGGTTGAAGGGCGCCGTCACGACGGGCACGGGGCTGTAGCGCATGCGCTGGTTGGCCGCCTGGAACGCGGACGCCATCTTGCGGATGGAGTCGAAGTCCTCGCTCTTGGCCGCCATCAGCATGGCCATGATGTTCGCGCCGGCGGAGAAGTTGGAGCCGTCGTTGCCAATCACGAGGCCCTTGAAGTTCTTCTCCGTCTCGTCCAGCGCGGTGTTCATCATCGCGATGATCTCATCGTCGATGGAGTTCATCTTGGAGTGGAACTCCAAGAGCGTGACGCCGTCGCCCATGTCCCACAGCGACGCGCTGTCGTTGCCGGTGATCTTCTTGTTGCCGCGCTTCAGGTACTCCACGCGGAAGGTGCGCGCGTTCTCCGCCACCGGCTTCACGGACTTGGACGGGATGTCCCAGTAGGTGTCGCGGCCGTCCTGCACGCCGTAGAAGGACGTGCGGCCCTTGGCCAGCATCTCCTCCACCCAGGCGGCGGGCTTGAGGCCCAGCGCCTTCATGCGCTCCACGCCCTTCTGGACACCGTAGGCGTCCCAGACCTCGAAGGGCCCCAGGTCCCAGCCGAAGCCCCAGCGCACGCCGCGGTCCACGTTGACCAGGTCGTCCGCGATCTCCGGGATGCGGCGGCTGGAGTACGCCAGCACGTCCAGGGTGACGCGCTCGGCGAACTTGCCGGCCTTGTCGTCCGCGTTCATCACGGACGCCACGCGCTCCTTGACGTTCTCAATGTCCTTCGCGGCGCCCAGCGAGTCGAAGCGCACCTTCGCCTGCGGCCGGTACTCCAGCGTCTTCAGGTCCAGCGCGAGGATGTCCTTGCCGCCGGAGGAGCGGTCCTTCTTGTAGAAGCCGCCGCCGCTCTTGTCGCCCAGCATCTTCTTCTCCACCATCTTCTGGAGGAAGTCCGGGGCGGCGAAGACGTCGCGCTCTTCGTCGTGCGTCAGCGTGTCGTAGCAGTTCTTCGCCACGTGGGTGAACGTGTCCAGGCCCACGATGTCCGCGGTGCGGAACACGGCGGACTTGGGGCGGCCCATGGCCGGGCCGAAGATCTTGTCCACCTCTTCGATGGTCATCTCCGACTTCTGCATCTCGGAGATGGTCCGCATCATCCCGTACACGCCGATGCGGTTCGCGATGAAGTTGGTGGTGTCCTTGCCGTAGACGATGCCCTTGCCCAGGACCTCTTCACCGAACTTGTGGATGGCCTTCACGACCTCCGGGTTCGTCTCCTGGCCCGCCACGAGCTCCAGGAGCTTCATGTAGCGCACGGGGTTGAAGAAGTGCGTGACGAGGAAGTTCTTCTTGAAGTCCGCGCCGCGGCCTTCCGTCATCCCCACGATGGAGAGGCCGGAGGTGTTGGAGGAGATGATGGCGTCCTTGCGGGCGTGCTTCTCCACCTTGGCGAACAGGGCCTGCTTGACGGCCAGGTCCTCCTTCACCACCTCGATGATCCAATCGCACTCGCCCAGGCGCGCGAGGTCGTCCTCCAGGTTGCCCACTTCGATGGCCGCGAGCACCTGCTCGGACACGATGGGGCTGGGCTTCGCCTTGCGCAGGTTCGCGATGGCGCCCTGCGAGAACTTGTTGCGAAACGCCTTGGAAGCGGTGTCCTCGCCCGGAGCGGCCTGGGGCGGAACGATGTCCAGCAACAGGGCGCGCACGCCGGAGTTGGCCAGATGCGCGGCGATGCCGCTGCCCATCACGCCAGCGCCAAGCACCGCCACTTTTCGGATCCGGGTCGTCATCGGAAATCGGCTCCCATGAAAGGAAGTAGGGGACTGCACAAATGTAGGCGATTGACCCGGAAGTCAACCGGCATTGCCGTCGGGTGTGCTCGCCAGGAGGTCGGCTCCCCGACTACAAGTCGGGCCCCATGGCTCGCCTCGACCCGCACTCGTACAACGACAGCACGCAGCCTGAGACCGAAACGCTGGACTGGAAGGCCCGCGTCGATTTCCGGACGCGCCGCCTGCACGCGGAGGCCACCCTGACGCTCAAGGAGGCGTCAGCGGGCCCCCTCGACCTGGACACCCGCGACCTGGACATCCGGGGCGTGGTGGATGCCCAGGGTCGCCCCTTGCCCTACATCCTCTCCCCTCCTGAACCGATTCTTGGAAGCCGGCTTCGCATCGAGCTGCCCTCGGGGGTGAAGCAGGTGACGGTGCGCTACCGGACGTCGCCGGAGGCGAGCGCGCTGCAGTGGCTGACGCCGTCGCAGACGGCGGGTGGGCAGCAGCCGTTCCTGTTCAGCCAGTGCCAGGCCATCCACGCGCGCAGCGTGGTGCCGCTGCAGGACACGCCGCGCATCCGCATCCGCTACCGCGCGTCCCTGCGGGTGCCCAAGCAGCTCAAGTCCGTGATGGCGGCGTCGTTCGTGGCGCGTGAAGAGCACGGCGTGGAGGCGGAGGAGCACTACGAGATGCCGCAGCCGGTGCCCCCGTACCTGCTGGCGTTCGCGGTGGGCAGCCTCACGTCCAAGGAGCTGGGGCCGCGCTCGCGGGTGTGGGCGGAGCCGGAGCTGCTGGAGGACGCGGCGGACGAGTTCGCGGGCGTGGACGACATGCTCAAGGCCGCGGAGTCGCTCTTCGGGCCGTACGACTGGGAGCGCTTCGACCTGTTGCTGATGCCGCCGTCGTTCCCCTATGGCGGCATGGAGAACCCGCGCCTGACGTTCCTCACGCCCACGCTCATCGCGGGGGACAAGAGCCTGGTGAACGTGGTGGCGCACGAGCTGGCGCACTCGTGGACGGGCAACCTGGTGACGAACGCGTCCGCGGAGCACTTCTGGCTGAACGAAGGCTTCACCGTCTTCGCGGAGCGGCGCATCCTGGAGGCGCTGGCGGGGCCGGAGGTCGCGGCGCTGCACGCGGCCCTGGGGCGCCGCTCGCTGGATGAAGCGCTGCACCACTTCCGCGCGCACCCGCAGCTCACCGCGCTGCGCACGCACCTGTCCGGCGTGGACCCGGACGAGGCCTTCTCCCAGATCCCCTACGAGAAGGGCTACCTGCTCCTGCGCGCGCTGGAGGACGCGGTGGGCCGCCCCACCTTCGACGGCTTCCTGCGCCGCTACCTGGCGAAGTACCGCTTCCAGGCGCTCACCACGGAGGAGTTCGTCCGCTTCACGGAAGCAGAGCTGCCGGGGGCCCTGGCGAAGGTGGACGCGGACGCGTACCTGAACCGGCCCGGCGTGCCGCCAAGCGCGCCCCGGCCCACCTCCGCGCGGCTGGAGGCGCTGGAGAAGCTGCGCGGGACGGTGCCTTCGAAGCAGGACACGAAGGACTGGACGCCCACGGAGTGGCAGCTCTTCCTGGAGTCCATGCCGGCGGACACGGCCCAGGACGTCTTCCGGGAGCTGGACGCGAGGTACTCGCTCACGGGCAGCCGCAACTCGGAGGTGCTGGTGGCGTGGCTGGTGGCGGCGCTGCGCGCGGGCTTCGATGCTCCGCTCGGCCGGGCCGAGGAGTTTCTCGGCGAGGTGGGCCGGATGAAGTACCTGAAGCCGCTCTACAGCGTGCTCGCCTCGTCGCGCGACCACCGCAAGGTGGCGCGCGCGGCGTTCGAGAAGAACGGGGCGAGGTACCACCCCATCGCGCGGCAGGGAGTCGAGCTCATCCTCGCCCGCGCCTGAGCCGGGACTACTTGAGGGCCGCGTCCAGGCGCTTCTTGGACAGGGCCAGGTACTCCGGGTTCATGTCGATGCCCACGTAGCGGTGGCCGTGCTTCAGGGCGGCCACGCCGGTGGTGCCGCTGCCGTTGAAGGGGTCCAGGATGAGCGAGTTCTCCGGGCAGCTCGCCTCCAGGATGCGCTCCAGCAGGGCCACCGGCTTCTGGGTGGGGTGGCTGCCGAAGGCCTTCTCCTCGCCGCGCGGGGCCGTCTGCGTCCACATGCGGCCGGCGCCGTCGGCGGTGAGCTCCTCGTCACCGTTGCGCGGCAGGTTCCACACGTCGCGCATCTGCTTGCCGCCGTTCTCCGCCTTCATGCGCTGGTAGTTGAAGACGTGCTTCAGCTTGCCGCCGGAGGACGGCGAGGCCCAGATGAGCAGCTCCGTGGAGTGCGTGAAGTAGCGGCACGCCAGGTTGGGGCTCGCGTTGGGCTTGTACCAGGTGACGGTGTTGAGCAGCTTGTAGCCCAGCTTCTGCATGGCGAAGCCGGCGTTGAAGATGACGTGCTGCGTGCCGCTCACCCACAGCGTGCCGGTGGGGCGCAGGAGGCGCTGGCAGGCGGCGAGCCACTTCGTGGTGAAGGCGTGGTCCTCCTCCACCCCGCGGGACACGTCCCACTGGCCCTTCGCCACGGAGACGCGCTTGCCGCCCTTGCAGGTGGTGCCGCCGTTGGAGAGGAAGTACGGCGGGTCCGCGAAGATGAGGTCGAAGGACTGCTCGGGCAGTTGGGCCATCAGCTCCAGGCTGTCGCCCTGCAGCAGCGTGTAGGCCTCCCCGCGCTTCGCGAAGACGCTGTCGTTCTGGGAGCGTCGGACAATCTTCAGGGCAGGGGCAGCAGCTTCCGCGAACATCACGCCTCCGTCTTTGGGACAGACGTCTTTCTGGGACGCGGCGGACTGTGCGGTCAGTTGGCTGCTACGTCGAATTTCTGGCCTGTAATTGGCTGTAGCACCGAAAACGCGGGCGGAAATTTGACGAGCGCCGGAAGCTGAAACACCGCGAGCAGGGCGGGAGCGCCTCTGTCTTTCGAGGCCCTCCACGACCCTGCTCGTGGGGTGCTGCGGATGCTGTGGAGCGGGAAGGACTAGGCCTTCTCGGGCTCGGCGGCCTTCGCGCCCTTCTTGGCGGCCGGCGCGGTGTTCGCGTACTTCTTCTTGAAGCGGTCGATGCGGCCGGCCGTGTCCAGCAGCTTGTACTTGCCGGTGAAGAACGGGTGGCAGTTCGAGCAGACTTCCACGCTGAACGAGCCGCGGGTGGACTTGGTCTCGACGACGTTGCCGCACGCGCAGGTGATGCGGGAGGGCGGGTAGACCGGGTGCATGTCGGGCTTCATGGCTTCTCTCCAGTGCGCCTTGCCCCCGCCCAGGATGGGAGGGAGGTCCAGCGTTGTAGTGGGTCGGGGCTTATAGCGACCCCCCCGACCTTTCTCAAGGATGCGCGTCCGGCCCCGGGGTTTCTCCCCGGGGCCCCCTCCCCTGGGGCCGGCTGGCGGCCGGCCAGGGGGGCGGGGGCTAGGTCGGGCTCGGGGTGGTGACGGGTGGGAGGGCCTTCGCCTCGGGGGCGGCCCGCCACAGGCGCTTGGCGGTCAGGGCCATGAACACGCCCATGGTGCCGTTGAGGTACAGCCACGCGACGTGGAGGTGCTGCTTCGCGGTCCAGAACCACACCATCAGCGCCAGGTTGAGGACGTAGACGAGCGCCACCACGCCCAGCGCGGAGAGGATGCCCGCCCGCCGCTTGAAGATGAGCAGCACGATGGTGAGCGGATTGAGCACCGTGAAGAACTCGTTCACGACGCGGAACGGCATGGGCAGCGGATCCGCGGGGTCCGTCGCGAAGAGGCCGTACTTCGCCACCACGAGGATGTGGATGAGGGAGCCCACGGAGAAGCACACGAACCAGATGGCCAGGATGATGCGGTTGGGCCACGGTGAGCCCCCGCTGGATGTCGCGGATGTTTCAACGGTCATGACTTGTCCTCCAGGGCCTCGCGCAACAGCGTGGCCACGTGCCGCACGTACGGCTCCTGCATGAGTTGATGGTGTCCCCCAGGGACATCCCTCACGTCCAGTCCCCCCCGGACGAAGGGCGCCCAGCCGCGGTGGCGCGGCACCCCGGCGGTGGGGGTCGCTTCCGTGGCGGCGAGCAGCAGCGCCGGTCCGTCGTAGGGGCTGGGGACGTAGCGGTCCATGGCGCGCAGGTTGGCCTGGTAGACGCGGAACAGGGCGCGCAATTGCTCGCGGCCCGTCGCCTCCTCCAGGAGGCCGGCCTGGACGCCCACGGCGAGGAGCGTCCCCAGCATGGCTTCGTCGTCCATGCGCTCCAGGGCGTCGTCGGACACGGGCAGGGTCAGGGAGAAGGCCTGGGCCACCGTCCGGGCGAAGGCGACGCGCGTGCTGGCGTCGGGGTCCTTGCTGGGGGCTTCACCAGGAGGCGCGCCCACGCCGGGGACGAAGGCGTCCACCAGCGCCAGCAGCCCCACGGCCTGGCCCTGAGCGCGCAGTTGGCGGGCCATCTCGAAGGCGATGACGCCGCCGAGCGACCAGCCCGCGAGGAGGTACGGCCCTTCCGCCTGCTCCGCGCGGATGGCGGCCACGTACAGGGTGGCCATCTCCTCCACGGTCTCCACCACGGCATGGCCGGCCTGGAGGCCGCGCGCCTGGATGCCGAAGACGGGCTGATGGGGCCCCAGGAGCCGCGCCAGCTCCGGGTAGGCGAGCACGTTGCCGCCGCCCGGGTGGACGAGGAACAGCGGCCGGCGTCCCGCGTCGCCCTTCTCCAGCGGGACGAGCGGCGACCACGTCTCCGTTTCGGCGCGCAGCAGCTTCGCCAGCTCCTCCACGGTCGGGTGCTGGAAGAGCGCGGCCAGGGGGACATCGCGGCCCAGTTGTTCGCGCAGCGCGGCCATCAGGCGGACCGAGAGGAGCGAGTGGCCTCCCAGCGCGAAGAAGCTGGTGCGCACCCCGATGGGCTTCACGCCCAGGACCTCCTCCCACACCGCCACGAGATGGGATTCCAGCGCGTCACGGGGTGCGACGAAGCTCTCGGCATGGGACGCGGTGACGTCCAGGTCCGGCAGGGCCTTGCGGTCCACCTTGCCGTTGGAGTTGAGCGGCAGCGCCTCCAGCACCACCACTGCTCCGGGCACCATGTACTCCGGCAGCCGTTGGCGCAGGCTTGTCTTCAGGGACTCCGCTTCCAGCGTCGCGCCCGCCTTCGGCGCTACGTACGCCACGAGGCGCTTCTCCGCGCCCTCCC